>JBAXED010000135.1:0-9330 GCA_037140615.1 Prolixibacteraceae bacterium | reverse complement strand
TGTAATCCAAGAGAACCTGCTTTTACTTTTATTGAATCAAGATCTGCCGTATAAAATCCACTCATGACAAGTACTCCATTTGGCTTCAGTACTTTTCGATAGGCCGGCATATCCTGCAACAAAATGTTCCGCTGAATATTGGCGAGAATAACTTCAAATTGCTGGTCTGAGAGAAAACTTGCATCGCCCAATCTTACCAGGATGTTGCCGATCTGATTAAGTTCTGCATTTTCGATGGAGTTGTTAACCGACCATTCATCGATGTCAATCGCCAAAATTTCCCCGGCTCCCTTCATGGAGGCAAGGATCGAGAGAATACCTGATCCACAGCCCATATCCAGAACATGCTTACCATTGAAATCTAATTCCAGCATAGCCTTGATCATCAGGTGTGTGGTTTCGTGGTTTCCGGTCCCAAAAGCCATCCGGGGATTGATAATAATTTGAAACCTGGCTTCAGGATAAGTATCGTGAAATGGCGCATGAATCGTGCATTGATCCTCAATCAGCAATGGCTCAAAATAATTTTGCTCCCACACTTCATTCCAGTTTTGGTCGGCAATTACTTCAATGGTATGGTGAAAAGTAAAAAAATCGTTCTGCTGCAGATTATCGGCAAGAAGCAATTCCGGTGTATAATTTCCTGAGGGGATGTATGCTTCAATACTCGTTTCCGTTTCGACAAAACTCTCGAAGCCTGCATTGCCAAACTCTGCCATCAGTATTTCTCTGGCGAGCTCAGTATCCGGTTTAAGGGTGCAGGTTACCTTTGTGTATTCCATGGAGAAGTGAACTAAAGTGACTAAAGTTAGAAAAGTGCCTAGAGTATTTAAAGTGCCTAGAGTGCCTAAAGTACTTATTTTAGCTCAAACTTCATCACTCTCAACTCTCAACTCTCAGTTCTCAACTCTCAACTCTCAACTTTCTTCAAAGGGCTACCCTGAAGGCCAGATTAAATCCGACTTTTGTGAGATTCATCTTGTCAAAACCTACGAATACGCCAACGTTGGTTGAATAAAAGAACTCCAGAAGTGTATACCCGGCTTCGATATGATAAGGATTTGAAGGCGAGCTGTAATAGCCGGCCCAAATCATTTCACGCCAGAGGGTATTGCTCAGTACAGGAAGGTATTTCAGAAGGATGAAGGGTGATTTGTAAGAGATAAATCCATTGAGAAACCTATCCGAAGTTGAGAGTGCGTAGTAATTTGGCGCGTAAAATGAGTGCCTGTATTCATGCGGCAAAACCGGACTGGTTTGAGTCATCACATGGGCAAAATCAGAAAAATGCAATTGTTGGTTGTTTGAGAACCAGCCTGCATTGATATCCCATGCCAGACTTGAGGTCTGACTTAGTTCAATTAAATAGCTTAGTCCGGCACTGAAATAATCGAAATCTGATGTGCTTGAGAAAATATTCTTTACCCCTTTTTCATATCCTAAGTAAAAAGTCGGAAAGTCGGTTTGAGACATGATTTTTACGCCATGGCGGATTTTGTAATAGTATTTTGGCGTGTATTCCAATCTTATCCCGGCCTTTGTAATCGTCTGATCAGAAAGCTGTCCTGCATTCACTTCATTGTTGGCAGGAAGGTTTAGCTCATATTTTTTTTGCTTATCAATGAATGAAAAGTTGGTAGAATTTTCAAGCTGAGCGGTCTTCTCCCATCCGAATTTTGTACGCAGGACCAGTCCGTTGGCCAAATCAACCTGATTGACAACTTTAAGATATCTTGATTCATAAAAGCGGGCAAAGTTGGTCTTAAAAAACAGGGAAGAGATGCTGTTGATGAAAGGTGAGATCGCCTGTTCAGTACTATTAAAATCCTGTGAATATATTCCGGTGTTTATCTCAAACGTTCCACGATGCATCGGAGCATAGTTGTATTTGATACCCAGGTTTCCCATCACCTTTTCCCGGTTGAAAGCATAGGCTAGTTTGGGCCGAAACTCCAGTGACCGGCCAGGTTTGAAGGTTTTGGTAAAAAGCATCTCCTGACTCACAGCAAATCCGTCAACTGCATTGAAGGTTATCCTGCCAAGATTAAATAGGCCATAATAATTGAATTGCCAGGTTGAATCGGCCAATGTTTTGTGTCGACCGATAAAGAGCGGAGCAAAGGAACCCGGATTAAATTTGCGTTTTGTGAATGAAACTGTTTTACTGCTTTTTGCCGTCTGAAGCACAACAGAATCACGTTTCTGAAAACTTTGCAACTCCTCCTCTGCAAGTGGAATCGGACGCATGGTGTTCCAAAAGGAGCTGTCTCTCTTGGCAGCATTCGGATCAATTTGTACCCTGACAGATTCGGTCAATTCGAGGGTTTTGATGGAATCTGTGGCCGATTGCTTGATGTTGGACTGCATCAAACGCGAGAGTTTATTCATCTCCTGATTGCTCAGATCCTTCTTCTCCAGCAGTGCATCAATTTTTTCTTTTCTCTTTTCTTGTGTCCTTGAAGGTTTCTTCCCTTTTGCGACATTCGAAGCTACTTGTTTTTCAGTCTGAGTACTTGCAGGTGTCTTTGCCGGAAGATTTAGCATATCCACCACACTCTGGTTGAAATGCAGATCAGTATATTTCATGGAGGTAGAAAACCTTCCACTACCTTTGATGCCCATCATGCTCGCATCGAACGAAAATTTGTGACTCACTGGCAACCAAATGGATGGCGAGACTTCATCGTAGGTCATAAAAAGATTTACAGTTCCGATTGGGGTGTCAAAATTGAGATCTGCCTGCTTCAAACACCAGTAATCTTCCATGATGTAAAGCGTGCCTTCAAATAGTAGTTTACTTTTTCGCTTAGGTGTTACCTTGATCTTATTGACAATATTTTTGCCCTCATAACTGAATCCTTCGTAGGTGAAGTCGTAATGTGAGAAGGCATTTTTCCCTACCGGGGATATTAAAACATCAATATTGTCCTGATATAAACTAGATGCCAGCATGTCTGTCACCTGGAAATCAATTCCTTTGGGGAAAGATGAGTTGATCGACTTGATCTGCAGGTTATATTTGTCAGGCGCCTTGAATGTGATCTGATTTACACTTTCCTGCACCAGAATATCGCCCGACTTAATGTCAATGTTCTGCTTTCTTAGCTGATTCCGAAATATTCCGGGGATATTATCCACCTTGATTGTGCCCCGCAAATAGGCAGTGGCACCATAACTCTGCATCTGGTTCAAGTGAACATAAGAGAGGCTGATGACCTTGCGCATAATGGGATAGGCCCTGTCAATGCCGGCATTGATGGTGACTTCCTGAATCTCCTGAATCTGCTCCTCAAGAACGACTGTGATGGAAAGTGGTTTTTCGGTTAGGATAACCGTTTCTGTTTTTGGCGTAAAACCTAAACTGCGGTAGGTAACTGTGTACTTCCCCGGCGGAAGCGCAATATCGAAAATCCCATTTTCGTTGGTGGTTGTGCCCTGTGAACCTTCTTTGAAAAAAACGGTGGCAAATGGAATCGGCTGACCACTCTTGTCCTTAATCTTGCCATTGAGGTTGTGTCCTGTCGCGAAATTGAAACTCGCACATATAAAAGATAGAAGGATCAACAATTTTCTCATGAACAAATATTTTGTCTTTCTACGATATTAATACCCAAAAGTATCAAAATGAAACGGACGTTGATGTCAGGTAAATAAAAATTGGCGGATAAAAAGGCATGCCTTTTTATCCGCCAATTTTATCCGCTGTAATAATTAAATGTTCGAAAGATTTTAATACGCATTGATGATCGCCAGGAAATCATCTGCTTTTAAAGATGCTCCTCCAATTAATCCGCCGTCGATATCAGGCTGACCGAAAAGCTCATTCGCATTGGCCGGACTGCATGAACCACCGTAAAGAATGGAGCATTCAGCTGCAATAGTCTGATCATATTTTTTTGCGATCAGCTGACGGATAAAGGAAAGCATATCCTGAGCTTGCTGAGAACTTGCTGTTCTGCCTGTGCCAATGGCCCAAATCGGTTCGTAAGCGATGACGATTTTTTTGAAATCTTCGGATGATAGATTAAAAATGGTCTCGTCAAGTTGCTTTTTGACGAATTCATTTTCGGTACCGGCTTCGCGGATGGCCAGGGCTTCGCCGCAGCAGTAAATCGGGGTCAATCCTTGTGCAAGTGTCAAGGCAACCTTCTTGTTTAATATTTCACTGGTTTCATGGTAATATTCGCGACGTTCGGAGTGTCCAATAATGACATAGGTCGCTCCGGTTGATTGTATCATGGATACTGAAATTTCGCCGGTAAAGGCACCTTTTGGTTCGGCGGCACAGTTTTGTGCGGAAACTGAGACACGGCTTAAATCTACAGTTGTTGCAATGCTGGCCAAATGGGTGAAAGGTGTGCCCAAAACGACTACAACGTCTTTGGCTCCTTTTTCCACAACCAAATTGCTAACTTGTTTTGCCAGTGCGATACCTTCGCTTAGTGTGGTATTGCATTTCCAGTTTCCCGCTACAATTTTCTTTCTCATGGTCGGTACTATTTAAATTTTGAGATTAATGATCTTTCCGCAAAGATAAGAATCAGACATTTAAGTAACGAACGCAATGGGATCGTTCCAATCGATTTAACTATTTGGTTACGTTAGAAACCAGACGTGTCATCTCCTCAACGGTTGGAATGTCGTTGTAATGCCATTTGCCAAGGATGGTTCCACTGCGGAGGTAAAGAAGTCCCGGATTTCCCCGGACAATGGTCTTGAGCGTTACTTCATCGCCAAATAGAAATTCGTAAGCCGGATTGGCTTTGTTTTTAAAATCTTCGAGACGTTGACCGGTGGTCGATGTGATACAAACGAACTTGTAACCGGCAACCCTTGCCCAGCCTGCCAATTTATTTAAATCATCCTGCCTTTTCAGCGAACTTTTGGTCAGGTTGGCTGCTACCAGGAAAAACGTCGGCTTGTCATCTGCAAAGAAAAAGCTTGTCACGTCATCGCCAGGTGCAGTGCGGATTTGAAAATCGTGGATGGGTGGGGTATATCCCTTTGTTACCAGGACAGATTGACCCATCGATTCGAATTTCCAATTCAGGGTATCTTGCCATGGATAATCAGTATCCGTAAATTGTTTGACAGCATTGGTTTGCTTGTTCCGGTAGAAAAAGCTGTTTTTGTACACATCAGCTTGTGCTCCGGCAGGAACCTTCATGCTTTGCGGAATATTGACGCCAACTTTGAATGGCCTGAAATCGATGACCGGATCGTGCCGGTAGGACCAAATGACAAAGCCAAGGTAAACAGTGGTGATAATGGCTAGCCGATAATGTCTCAGTATACCCAGAATGACGGGCTTCACAGAAGATCGATTGACGAAAACCAATATGGACATGGCCGAAAGGAGGATGTTTTTATAGAAAGTCTCCCAGTTGCTGATCACAAGCGCATCGCCGAAGCATCCACAGTCGGTAACCGGATTCCAAATGGCAATATACAGCGTAAATGGCGTGAAGAATGCCATGAAAATGAGTCCGAGTAGGGAAGTCTGACGAATCCGGACACAGAGCAGCATGGCCGCGCCAACGAAAAATTCGGCAAATGGAAGGATGTATGAAAAAACTGGAGCAAGAAAGCCAATGCTTCCCAGTCCCATGGTTTGAAGGTAGTCGGCCAGCTTGTATTCCAGCCCCCAGGGATCTATGCCTTTGACGAAACCGGAAAAGATAAAGACCAGCCCAAAGATCCAGCGCGAAAGTGAGAGAAGTGTTTTCATGATTCTTTCTCGAATTCCATTTTGATCAGTGCAAATACGGAATAGTTGATCATGTCCATGTAATTGGCATCCACACCTTCCGAGATCAGGGTTTTTCCCTGATTGTCTTCAATTTGTTTGGTGCGTTTGATTTTCATCAGAATCAGATCGGTGAAGGAGCTGATCCGCATTTGACGCCATGCTTCACCATAATCGTGGTTCTTGTCCAGCATCAGTTTTTTGGCCTGCTCCAGATTGGCCAGGTAGAGTGCTTCGGCCCTGTCGTGGGGAAGTTCCTCTTCTTCGGCTCCCAGCTCCAGCTGAATCAGTGCCAGGGCGCAATAATTGATGATCCCGATAAATTCAGAGCGCGCATCTTCTTCAATTTTTGCGACTCCTTTCTCTTCGATATTACGGATTCGCTGTGCCTTGATAAAGATCTGGTCGGTCATGGAAGAGGGGCGAAGAATGCGCCAGGCTGTGCCATAATCTTTCATCTTTTTTAGAAAGACTTCCCGGCAAAGGCCGATCACATGATCATATTGTTCCTTGGTTTTTTTCACAGCGAAAATATTGATTTAATGCGTTTTAATTGATTCTGTTTCATTAAGGATTGCCAACCGGATTTCAGCGGAATACCATCTTTCAAAGATATAAAAAGCTAATTTACGAAAGTCCATTTCTGAGAATTTACATTGAAATTATAGCATATTCTTAAGCCTATTCCGATGGCTGACCAAATTCATTTTCCAGGATGGATTGAATAACAACCTTCAATCCCGGTAAATCAGTCTGAATAATCTGCCAAACCGCCTCCATTTTTATGTTGAAATACTCATGCGAAATTAGATTTCTGAAGGATCTTACTTTGTACCATGGATAATTGTATTTCTCAAGTATTTCCGGTTCAACAAAATTGACAGCTTCTCCTATGATTGAAAATTGAAATAAAACGGCATCATGAATTAAATCTGTTTCGCAAAAGGTATTTAATGTTTCATTTGAAGCATATTTGTAGATGTCATCGATTGCCTTCGAAATATGTTGAAGTCGTTGAAAATTATCCAAACGATGGTTTCTCATAGATTAGTTTTAAGTCTGGTTGAATATTGGTCAAAATATATGGCTTAAAAGAATCTAAAAAGCCTATGTCCACGCTTCGTTTTGTGAGTTTCTCTATTTGAAATTGTACCTCTGCGAGATCAAAATAGCTAAATTTTTCGTCTGCCTTAATGGCCAGGTCAATGTCACTTTTGGGACCGTCATCACCCCTGGAAAATGATCCGTATATCCATGCAGATTGAATACTTGTAAATTTGCTGAAGGCCTCAATTATCTGGTTCTTCATTAGGGTACGGTCCATTTTTTTGAAGGCAATGTAGTTCAATTTGTCTTCGGCCAATTGCAAGGCCTGGACAGCCAATTCCTCTTCTTCCACTTCATAAACAATCCTGTCGGACAACCAAGCCACCATCAAATCATTTTTGTTTGTTTCGAAAAAGCTGGCAAGTTTGTCGACCAGCTCTCTTGATGCCCTGCGCAGCCCCCTTTCAATCTTACTCAAAATGGCCTGGTCTATATCCAAATAGGCAGAAACAACCCGTAAAGGCAATTTTCGCTCTTCTCTGAGCTCCCTGATCATTGCACCAAAATCCTTCATTTTGACAAAATATATTTTGACATTTATTGTCAAATATGCACAATTAATAGAATATTTCCAAATGAAAGGACACTTTTAATTCCTTAATACAATCTTTGGAGTTTTCCGAAATTAGACAGTATTTGATCAGTTTTACTAAATTTGTAAAAGGAGTATCAAAAGGGATCAATAATCAACAAAATTGAATCCTGTTGCTAATCCTGTTCGCACCAAAGACCTTATTCATGTTGTTCCAAAAAATTGAGAAACCCTTTTACCGGAAAAAAGAATCGATACAGCTAAATGGTCGGTTGATTCAGCTGAATAAGCCTGTCGTTATGGGTATTCTGAACCTGACACCTGATTCTTTTTATGAGGGAAGCAGGTATCAGCAGGAGAAGGAGATCCTGGTCAGGGCGGAGGAGATACTTTTGGAAGGAGGCTTGATCATTGATATTGGCGCGGTCTCGACCAGGCCGGGTGCAACTTTTGTGTCAGAAGGTGCAGAATTGGAGCGGTTACTTCCTGCCGTAAGAGTAATTCGTCAGCATTTTCCGGAGGCGAACCTTTCTATCGACAGCTACCGATCCGGTGTTGTCGCCAAAGTATATGACGAAATAGGTGGTTTTCTGGTCAACGATATCTCAGGTGGGAATATGGATGGTCAAATGTTCGAAACCGTGGCCAAACTCGGACTTCCCTACATCTTAATGCACATTCAGGGAACGCCTGATACGATGCAAAAGAATCCTACTTACCAGGATGTCGTCAAGGATATTCTCCTGGCGCTTTCTGAGAAAATCAATACCTTGAAGTTGTTGGGAGTAAATGATATCATCGTCGATCCGGGATTCGGCTTTGGAAAGAACCTGCGTCACAACTATGATCTTTTGAACTCGCTGGATTCGTTTCGTCTTTTTGAACTACCTTTGCTGGTAGGCGTATCCCGCAAGGCGATGATCTGGAAACTGTTGGATAGTTCACCCGGTGAAAGTCTCAACGGAACGACCGTCTTGAACACTCTTTCCCTGATGGGCGGTGCAGATATCCTGAGGGTGCACGATGTACGCGAAGCAGTGGAGACGGTAAAACTGGTCTCCGAAATTAAAAAATGATGGCATGACGGAACTCTTTATCCACATTAAGTTTCTGGATATCCTCGATATTCTCTTCGTTTCAATTCTGTTTTACGAATTGTACAGCCTTGTCAGGGGAACCGTCACGTTCAGTATTTTCCTTGGCATATTTATCGTTTTTATGGTTTGGGTGGTGGTTCGCGCCCTAAAAATGGAGCTGCTGGGGTCGATTCTCAGCAACCTTTTTGGCGTTGGAATGATTGCCATCATCGTTGTTTTTCAGCAGGAAATACGGCGTTTTCTTCTTATGCTTGGAAACAGCTACCGGAACAACAAGAAGATATCGATCGGATCGCTTTTCTCTGGCCAGTTTAGAAATATCTCCCCCTCAGGCATCAAATCCATCGTGGATGCCTGTATTCAAATGTCCAAATCCAAGACTGGAGCGCTGGTCGTAATTTCAAGAACCAATGAATTGAAGGAATACATTCGGACCGGGGAGTTGATTGATGCCGAGATTCGCACGGATTTGATTTCCAGTATATTTTTCAAAAATTCCCCTCTTCACGATGGGGCTTGCATTGTGGCTTCCAACCGCATTCAGGCAGTCCGTTGCATCTTACCGGTTTCTTCCAGTCAGGAGATTTCCCCTGCGCTCGGATTGCGCCACCGGGCTGCCATCGGAATGTCGGAAGTAACCGATGCCTTTACGATTGTAGTTAGCGAAGAGACCGGACGTATCTCTGTTACCGAAAACGGTAAGCTAATGGAGAATGTTAGTCCGGACGAACTCTTCCGCATCCTCCAATCCGAAGAAAAGGCCTAGTCATTTGCCTCTTTTTTAAACTCATCTCTCATCTCTCATCTCTCATCTCTCATCTCTCATCTCTCATCTCTCATCTCTCATC
>JBAXED010000134.1:0-9352 GCA_037140615.1 Prolixibacteraceae bacterium | reverse complement strand
CCGCTTAGCCAAACGTAGTGCAAAATTTTTGGAATCATTGAGGGGATTGTCTCATCTTCCTGGATTTTCTTATTCCGTCCGAAATATGATTATTCCTTTTTTCAACATGCTACCGCGGACGGTGCGGGGGTGTTATTCTTTTGCTACAAACAGGACGCCGCGCCGCGGCTGGATCTACATTGCATCGTTCTACAAACAGGACGCCGCACTGTGGGTTTCTCATCATGCCATATTCTCAGTGCTCACACTGCCATCTTCCCAGTGCTCATTTTCTCACCCTCTCAGTGCCTTTTTCTCACAGCTCCGCCTCCTCAGTCCCATTCTAATTTTGAAAAGGACTGCTATTTAGAAGCTTAATAAATGTTGCCGGAGGAACCCGAGGGTTGCGAACGGCTTAGTTTTTCTGCTGCCACAAAAGCAGCATATCTTTTTTGCTCATGTCAGGATAGGTGGACGTAAATTGCACTGTGCTGATGAGCGTGTAACATATATTTTTTTGGATCAGGGGCTTGGCCTTGCTGATCAGGATATCAAGGTAGCTGGTATCGATGTCGTTTCCTACCAGGACGACATGGATATCCGGACTGTCGGTGCCATGGGCAAAGGAGCCGGTTAAGTAGACTTCTTCTAAAGAACCCAGTTTCTCAATCACTTGTTCGAGAATTTGATCGATGCCCAGATGTTTGTGCAGGAGATTTTTTATTTCCGGAAAGAGGGGGTAGGAGGTATTTGCTGTGTACATCTTTCGGTTGCCGACATCATGAGTGACAAGGAGTCCTGCTTGTTCGAACCTGTTCAGCTCCACGCGTATGGCGTTGGTTGATTCGCCAAATTCGCTCTCCAACCCGCGAAGGTAAGACTGTGTGCTGCTGTTGAGGAAAAACTTCATAAGCAGCTTGATCCGGGTCTTAGATGTGATCAGGTCTCCGAGCATTACATTAGGTTAATTGAGTAGCTAAATTACTCATTAAAATTATAACACCAAACAAAATGAAGTTTTGTTTGGTGTTATATGGTTATTCTTGATCCAATTGGGTGAAATATCAGACCAACGGTGCCATTTAATTATTTAGCGGTCGTTTAGTTTTTCGGGGCAGCTAATAATTTTTTAAGCAATGCATCGCGGTTTTGGAGGATGGCGGCATCTGTTGAATGATATTTGCAGGCGGTTTGGCTGTAGTCGTACGCTTTTTTCAGATCGCCGGATTTCTCCAGATATTGGGTCATGAGTAGCCAGGCCTTGGGGTTGTTTTTGTCGTGGTCGAGGTATTTTTGCAGCAAAGGCGCGGTTTCCTGTAACTTGCCTGTGTGTTCATAGATGCTGCAGATCATGGTCAGATTTTCGAGCAGGAATGGTTTCAGCTCCAAGGCTCGTATATTCCAGAACAGGGCACTGTCGGTCTTGCCCATGGCGAGCCAGGCTGAGGCCAGGAAGTATTCCCTGCGGGAGTCGTACGGATTTGTGTTTTCGCCTCTCAGCATCGCGATGGCTCCGTTGTAGTTTTTGTCGCGGAATAGGTATCTGGCTTTCTGGACGGCGATTGGTTCGCCAAACAGATTTATGTTAGGTAACCATGGAAAGTCCTGGATGATTTGGTCTGTGCTTATGTTTAATTTCCCTGAGGAAATTTCATCGGAAACGATTTTCTGGGTTTTTAACGACTTGAAATTCAAGATCAGGATATAGACTGACAGTAGTATGAGCACCAGCAAGAAACCTTTCCAGGCAATGGACAAGCGTTTGACCTGTGGCTCAGATGCTTGCCATAATCTTCCTGGTTTTGATTCCGCAGCTGGAATGCCCTTTGCAGATTTTTGTGTCTCCGGATTTTTCTGTGACAGTGCAATTCCAGTCCCCACAAACAAGGCAAACAGCACCTGTATTTCGGGGCGTTCGTGCGGGAAATTGAAAAATGCATCGAACGCATAAACCATCATGCCAAATCCCGGCAAGAACCATTGTTTAAAGCTGGTATTGGGGTTTGCAACCACAATACCAGCTTTAAACAATGGAAGCACCAGCAGCACAAATAGTCCCAGGAATGCCAGTCCGCCAAAAATCCCCGTCTCGGTCGTGATCTGAATGACATCGTTGTGTGACCTGTATTGGTAAATTAAGTCTGTTTTTGTTTGGTTTTCCTCTTTCAGGGTAGCAATTTTCCAGTTTCCTATTCCGCAGCCCAGTAGTGGTTCCCTTTTGAACACTTCAAAAGATCTTTTCCATCCGCTTAACCGCTCGCCAGTCGAATATTCGGTGGGTTTGGCCTGAGTTAGCCTTTCAACAATCCCGGCATTGTATATGGATGGACTTGTGTATAAATTTTTCTGGACGACGGTATACAAAAGAACTGATGAGGCAAGCACAGCTGAATAAATGATCATTTTCCGCCGATAGGCTTTTTGTTCCTCTCTATTGGACAAGATCCATAAAATAAGCAGGTAAGCCATCGAAAGCAGTATGATTCCCAGATAGAATGCCCTGGAACTCATAAAAAGAAGCGCTAAAAAACTCATGCTCCACCCTGCCAGGGCGAGTTTTTGCTCCCATCCATGGCGAAAAGAATAAAGCCAGAGCGCGAAGGGCAGTTTGATGAAGATGGCAGCCGCCAGCACGTTTTTGTTCGAATAAACGGAGGTGATCAGTTCGATGTTGGGCAGGTCGCCTTTGAGAAATTTGACCATCTGAATATAGACATAAAGGCAGTCGACGATCAGGAGAAAAACCATGGCAACGGCCAGATTTTCCAGAATTCTCTTGTCGGATGCGATGAGCAGGGCCACAAAGTAGCAGGAGATAAATACGGTAATGGATTTGCAAAAATAAAGGATGGATTCGTTAACATTGATCGATTTGACGAATGAAAGGAGGGAAATGAGGATCAAAAGGGAGTACATAATACCGGCCCAACTTCTGAAAAATCCTGTGACAGCCAGGGGATTATCCTTGAACTCTTTCCGGGTAAAAATGTAGGAAAATACCAGGAGGTTCAGTATCGCCAGGGACAAAAATTTCGGTCCGTTGGAGTCGAAAGCCTCCATTTGCGGCGTGAAAACTGCCACCAGCACGTAGACCAGGAGGATCACGGTGTAGAGGATGTTGGGCGGGGATTGGGTCTTGGATTTGATTTTGACGCTCATATTTTTTGTTTAGTATCGTTTAAAATATTACACAGAGTTACACAGAGAAATCACAGAGAAACACAGAGACTAAGAATTGGTTTTTAATCTCTGTGGACCTCTGTGCTTCTCCTTCTTTCTCTGTGTAACAATTGGTATTTTTTCTTTTTGGACTATTTTCTATAATTTCTGAAATACTTCATCCCATTGCTTAAAGATTTCCTCAGGCAAGAAGCGTTTCACATTTTGGCGGGCGGCGGTGCCGAAGGCTTTTCGTTTGGCTTCGTTGGCTGCCAGCTCCAAAAGACGTTCGCTCATTTCGTCAAAATCGTTGGGTTTTATGAGATAGCCATCCTCTCCATGGTGGATGATTTCGGCAGGACCGGTTTCGCAGTCGAAGGCAATGATAGGCAGTCCACAGGCTTGAGCTTCAAGCAGCACCATGGGCAATCCCTCTGATCTGGAGGTCATAAGATAGATGGAAGCATCCAGGTACTCTTTTTCAATCGAATAAGTGGCAGGTGCGATGATGAGTCGGCCGGCAATTCCTTTCTCCCCAGCCACTTTTTGGAGATCAGTTTTTAATGAGCCGTCCCCAATAATCTTCAACTTCCATTCACCGTTTTTCCGGCAAAAGCGTTCAAAAACATCCAGCATCAGATCGTATCCTTTTTGATACTCCAGTCGGCCGACGGCTATCATTAATTTGGACTCCAATTTGGCGCTTTGTTCCGGATAAAAAGTGAGCGGATTTGGGATGACAGCAACATTATGGTTGAACTGCTGCAGTTGAGCTACATCCCTATTGGTCAGCGAAACCAGCAGGTCCAGTTTATTATAAAGGAGCCATCTAAATATGCGCCAAATATGCCTGACCAGATTGTACGGAGAGTGCATGCAACCAATGGTCTTGATCTGCAACTTTTTAGGGATTATCGCTGCTAACAGACTTGGATAATTGCCTATCCCCAGTAGGAAAGTTGGATCTTTTTCTCCTTGCAGATTGGATGTGCGATAAAGCGCTTGGGTTTGATTCTTGAAATATCTTTTAATTGCATAGATTGATTCTATTTTACGAACGAGATTCCATCCGCTGTCCAGATTAATATTCAAATAATCCACTTTTACCCGTGGATCGATGTCAAAACGAAAAACCCCACCCGGTTTTCCGACCGACAGCAGGGTTGTCTCAATGCCTTTGGCCGCGTAGTGGTTGGCCATCAGAACAGCCACCCGCTCACCACCTCCCCAGAGATGCAAATCGGATACGAGGAATACTAGATTCATTTAGAAAAAAATGACACAGAGGATTAATAATTAATGATCAAAAGTCCTGATAAATTTAACATTGGAGCCTGCTGGTAAATTTTAGAGATAGAAGGAGTAACACAGAGAAAACAATTGCTTGCAATTGTTCACTGCTTTCAGCATAATTGTTTCTCTGTGTAACTCTGTGACTCCTTTGTGTAACTCTGTGTCATATTATGTGGTGCAATATAGGTCACTTGACAATGGCGGGATTTTCCGAAGGATTCTTTTTGCCGGCGATGAACAGCAGGAAGAGGATGAACAGCATCTCGGGACCTGGGATCAGCAGGTATCTGACCCATAGAATGGAAGTATAAAACAGAAGCGGGATAAAATATTCGATATTCGAAAAGGATACCAGTTTGTTGAAGGAAGAGAGCGAGACCAATGCGAATAGAATGACCACAAGCAGCCCAAATTGGACCAGCGAATCGAACAATTCGTTGTGCGGCGGAAAACCGGTTTTTTGGGCTTTCAGGAAATTTTGAACTGAGCCATAACCTAAAAGAACCGATGGAGAGGTAGGGGAAGAGAAGATTGTTTTTAGTACCTGGGTGTTTGTATTAAACCTGATTTGATTGGAGCCGTCATTCAAATGGACGATCCGGTGAAAACCTGTTTCGTAGGAAATGGTTGATTTTATATTTGAAGTGTACCAAATTGACAGGATGGAAATGAGGGCAAAACAACATAATGCCATTGTGGCGGCATTTAACTTTGTCAGGATACCGGTAAAATATCTCTTTCCGTATTTGACCAGATAATAGATGAAGATGCTGAATATCAGCAAACGGCTGAGCAGGAAAAGCGATAGGGCTACGACCAGCAGTTTGCCCCATTTGCAACCGAGAATATCTGCGGCGATGAAAAACAGGAACAGATAGGCGCCACCTTCGTTGATTTCATAAGCCAGCTTTGGACGGCCATCCTGGTGTGAGAAAATAAGAAACTGCAGCAGGAATGAGAGGGCTGCAAGTATGAAGAGGTAACGAAGGTTTGCCTTTCTCGCTTCGGTTAGTTCGAAAAGCAAAACGTTGATGCACAGCAGGCCAAACAGGCAGAGGTAGGCATTGACATATGAGCTCTGAAGTGTTCCCCGCAGATCCATCAGAAGCATCAGCAGCGTGGCTCCTGCAACCGGGAGGAGGGTATAGTAGCTGATTTCTTTTTTGAGCAGCAGTGCGAGGTAAATAACCGGAAAGGCGAGGCACAATGCTATGCGAAATGGTTTTTGCATCCCTCCAAATTCAGGTATCACGAAGAAGATCACCATGGTGAAGGCAAAAATCAGGAAACCCAAATAGTTAGAACGAAGCATTGTGTGTCATAAGATGTTAATTGCCTGAAGATTAGATGGTTAATCAACTTGAAATTCACGCACTCAATTCTTTCTCCACTTTTCTCTTGTGTCCTCAAAGAAGTCTTTTCCGAGGATCAGAATCATGGCTATAACAAACCCGAAAAAGGCGAAAATGAGGGTGGTTTTTGACCGGTTGGGGGAGGACTTTTCGGTTGGAATTGTTACAGGATCGACGATCCTGAAAACAGGTATTTGCTCGTTGAGGGTAATCTTTGATTGTTCCAGTTTTGTGGCAAGTTCGGCATATAATTTTTCGGCCAATCTGCAGTCAGCGGAGAGTCTTCTCTCTTGTAATGTTTGGGAAACGGCGGATTTAAAGCTTAAAGTCTCGGGTTTCTTTCTCTCCTCCTGAAGTAAGGTGAGTTCTTCCTGTATTTGAAGGAAATTGCTTTTGGCCTGGTCGTATCTTTCCTGCACAAATTGGAGGTTAGCCCGGGGTTTTTCGGTTTGGAGGTCCGTTAGGAAATGCTGAAGCAGTTGTTCCGCTTTCCTGGTAAGTTGTGCTGCTGCCTTGGCTTTTGGAAGGGTGCAAGAAATGGATATATATTGATCGTCAAGAATTTGAATGGTGATTTGTTTGTCGAGAATTTTGTTTATGTTCAACTCTTCGCGAGTCAGTTGGTTAGGGTTTTGGGAATCTGGCACATCTATTGGGCTGTTAAGTGTCCTTTTGGAATAGTAATTATAAAGCGTTGTTGCTGTGTCTTTTCCTCCGAAGTTAAGCGTTGTTTTCATTAGCTCTTTTCGGAAGGGGACACTTGTGAGAATGGCTGAAAAGGTCTTGGTCGACATTTTTGCTTTCGAGAGGCCATTTATGTCAACACCTGCAACAGCCGCCAAAGCGGAGATAGCAGAAAATTTTGCTTCGTTCAGAGTTATTGTAGGATCCATTATTTCCTGCACCATGGTGGTAGTTGAGGTGTAGCGGACCGGACTCAGGAAGGATAGTAGAAATCCCAGTACAGCGGCTATTCCTGTAAGTTTTACAACCAGCATTCTTCTCTGCCAGATTGTTTTGGCGAGATGAACGAAATCGATTTCAGGATTCAACGGTAGATTTGGATTGGCCGGCTTCATTTGGTGTACATTGTTAGATTTTCACTTTCCTCACAGTTCCATTTAGAAGTTCATAAGTGTCGCCGCTTTCGACACAAACGGCATGGCCGGCTTCGTCGAAATGAAGTTTGTGGCCGTATTCTGAGATCCAGCCGGTCTGGCGGGCGGGGTTTCCTACTACAAGGGCGTAGGGTTTGACGGTTTTGGTGACCACGGCACCTGCGCCGATGAAGGCATATTCGCCAATGTCGTTGCCGCATACAATGGTGGCATTGGCACCGATGGAGGCCCCGCGCTTCACGGTAGTTTTGGCATATTCGCCACGGCGGTTCACCTGACTGCGGGGGTTGATCACATTGGTAAAGACGCAGGAGGGCCCGAGGAATACATCGTCCTCGCAGATCACTCCGGTATAGATGGAGACGTTGTTCTGCACCTTCACATTGTTGCCCAGCACGACTCCGGGCGAGACGACGACGTTTTGTCCGAGGTTGCAGTTTTCGCCGATCACCGCGCCGGTCATGATGTGGGTGAAATGCCAGATTTTGGTGCCGGAACCGATGGTGCAGTCGGGATCGATTATGGCGGAGGGGTGGGCGGTGAAGTTTGGCATGGAGAAAAAGTTGAGAGTTGAGAACTGAGAGTTGAGAGTTAAGAAGAAAAGAGGGGGCGAGGGGGCGACAGGGCGAGTGGGCGAATGGTTGAAGATGGAAGTTGGAGTTGAGAATATGGGAAGATGAAGGTTATGGTCGGAAGCTATTGACGGCCTCGGAGATGCGGGCGAGAATTTCGTCGGTCATTTCGGTGTGGATGGGAAGGGATAAGACGGATTTGCATAGTTTTTCGGTCACGGGTAAAGAAAATCCCTCAGGCACATATTTGCTGAATGCGTCTTGACGGTAGAGGGGCAGGGGATAGTAGATCATCGAAGGAATCCCTTTTTGTGCGAGGAAATCTTTGAGTTGGTCCCTCTGGCCATCCTTTATTTTCAACGTGAACTGGTTGTAAGTAGGTGGAGCCGATGGCAGTGATGTCGGCAGTGTTCCGTAGGCAAAATCTTTCAATGCACTCCGGTAAAATGCTCCGGCTGATTTGCGGGCGTCCAGATAGTCAGGGAGATGGGGAAGTTTGACATTCAGAATGGCTGCCTGAAGGGTATCGAGGCGGGAGTTGCAGCCAACTACTTCGTGGTAATATTTTTTCCGCTGACCGTGGTTGGCGATCATCCTTATTTTTTCGGCTATCGCCGGATCGTTGGTCATCAGAGCACCGCCATCACCCATGCAGCCGAGGTTCTTGGTCGGGAAAAAGGAGGTGCAGCCGATGTGGCCAATAGTGCCGGCTTTTACTGTATTTTGGCCTCCGCTCAAGGCTGATTTTCGGGATTTGTCATCATGAAAAATATAATCTGCACCCAGCGATTGGGCGTTGTCTTCGATGACCCAGAGATTGTGTGCTTCGGCCAGTTGCATCAGGGGTTCCATGTCCGAACACTGTCCGAAAAGATGAACCGGGATGATGGCTTTGGTGCGGGGTGTAATGGCCCTGGCAATCCCCGGAAGGGAGATGTTGAAAGTGTCTTCCTCCACATCAACCATCACCGGTATGAGTCCAAGCAGGGCAATCACCTCAGCGGTAGCTACATAAGTAAAAGCCGGGACAATCACCTCATCGCCCGGCCTTAAATCGAGCGCCATCAGGGCAATCTGCAGGGCATCGGTTCCGTTGGCGCAGCCAATCACATGACTGACCTTCAGAAATTCGGCCAGGTCTTTTTCGAACCGACCCACCTCTTCGCCTTTGATAAACGCAGATGCATCTATTACACGCTGAATCGCCTCAAAAATTGGTTTCTCCAGCTTTTTGTGCTGAGAGAGGAGGTCAACCATTTCGATTTTATTACTCACAGAAAGTTTGAAGGGTTTATAAAGTTTTAAAAGTTTGAAGGGTTCGAAAATCAAACATTCCAATACTTTTAATGCAAGGTATTAGGCAACTTCATAAACAATTCCATTAGGCTGAATAATCTGGGAAGAGGCATTCAGTACCTCAATTCCCACAATTTTTCCTTCCAGGTCATAATCGAGTATGATTCCCGGTTTATCTTCGTTACTTTCTTCAATATTCTTCTCGGAAAACCGAATGTATACGATGTCAAGTTCTTTGTCGTAGCGGATAACCATATTTATCGATTTTAGAAGTTTTATATGTTGTTATTACTATTGGCGGAATTTTACTAACATTTACAAATACACGGTAAAGATATTGTTTTTCAAGCTCATCTATTAATTTCATGTAAATAGAAGTTGTCTTATCTTGCTTGGAAATACTATCTGGGGACTGAATAACAAGTAGTATTGTCTCAATCAGTATATTCCTTGCCTCCATTTGTCTCAATGCATGATTCGAGAATATGGCTTTCATTTGCATTTCAAAATCATATACTTTTCTGATTAGCAGTTTCGATGTTTCAATGTTGCACTCACCCAGTCTCCAAGTCTCCAAGTCTCC
>JBAXED010000133.1:0-9553 GCA_037140615.1 Prolixibacteraceae bacterium | reverse complement strand
CAATCTCTGGCAGCAAACAACTGGACACTGTTTACATTGCGTTCGTCAAACAAGTTAAAACAATTGCAATGGATTTAATGAAAATTGCTGAAAACGCGTTTTTGGCAGAACAAAAAGAATTTCCAGCTTTTCACCCAGGTGATACCATCACCGTCAGGTACAAAATTGTCGAGGGAAATAAAGAGCGGATTCAGAACTACAAAGGTACTGTTATTCAAATCAAAGGAACCGGAACTACTAAAACCTTCACTGTTCGCAAAATGTCGGGCAACGTAGGTGTTGAGCGTATTTTCCCCATGACTTCTCCGTTCATTGACGGAATTGAAGTCAATCGTATGGGTCATGTTCGTCGTGCAAGGTTGTTCTATTTACGCAGCCTTACCGGTAAAAAAGCCCGTATCAAAGAGAAAAGATTTTAATCAAATTTGGTTGACAAAAAAGGTTCTCAAAAGGAACCTTTTTTTTTGCTTAAACCCCCAGGAGGGCAACCAATAGCAAATTTTCATACCTTTAAACAAACCATTCAGTCATGACCTTTAAGCCTACAGAAAAACTTTTTTCGACCCGATGGTTTCTGGATTACGGGATGATTACCATTGGATCCTTCATCATGGCTGTGGGTTATGTCTATTTTATCACTCCCCATAGAATCGTACCGGGAGGTGTGTATGGACTGGGCATTATCGTTCACTACCTCACCAAAGGAATGGTCATATGGCCAGATGGTTTCCCAATAGGATTGTTTAACTTGCTGATGAACATTCCATTGACTTTTATTGGAATCAAAATGCTTGGTCGCAGATTTGGCGTTAAAACGATTTATGGATTCGTTTCCTCATCAATTTTTATGGACGGCATTACCATGATGCGCATGGTTGGTGATGCTCCGCTGGTTCAGGATGTCTTGCTTTCCTGCATTTTTGGCGGCGTACTTACCGGCATCGGACTGGGACTGATCTTTAAGTCAAAAGCCACATCCGGCGGAAGCGATATCGTCGCCATGATTATTACCAAATACACCAGGATACCAATCGGTCAGATGTTGATTTGGGTCGATTGTGCGATTGTATTCGTGGCATTGGCGGCATTTAAAGATTGGCAGATTCCGCTTTACAGCATTGTTGCTATTTACGTAACCGGCCGGGCGGTTGATCTTATCCTGGATGGTGCCAACTACAACAAGGCAATGATTATCATCTCTGATGAGCACGAAAAAATCAGGGACAAAATTGTGATCGATCTGGAAAGAGGCGGAACATATCTGAAAGGAGTCGGAATGTACACCAATGCAGAAAAAAACGTCATCTTCACAGTTGTGAGCCGCCGGGAAATGGCCATTCTCGAAGAGCAGATTGCTGCCATTGATCCGCACGCTTTTATCACGGTAATGGATGCCAGTGAGATTTTGGGGGAGGGATTTCGGTCGCTGAAGCACAAGGTGGAAGACTAAAAACAATGTGAAAATTGGAAAATGTGGAAATGTGAAAATTAACACAGCATTTGTGCAGAGCGAACATTTTCATATTTCCCAATTTTCACATTTTCACATTCTCACATGATGGGCCATCAAATCAGGTATTTCAAAAGACATTTCAGTGATGCCACTAAACACCCCATCCTTGTACCAGGGGGATTGTCTGATTAACTTCCTTATCCCATTCTTTTCGATGGTATAGACATTTGTTAGGGGTTCCTGAAGCATGGAGCGCAATTTTGTCCTTGCCGGCTCTGGATGGCATTCAATCAGACTGGATCCAACACTAACTCCGCTATCATCGTATTTGGTGAATGATTTTCTGGATCTGTCATTCATGTAAATGATAATGCCTTGAAGGTCGCAAATGGTAATTGCAGCCTCCTCTTCATCAAGCCAACTTTCCATATTAAATTTTTTATCAGGATTTTGGGACAAAACAACGGATCCAGTCTATCTCAAAACGATGTGGCAGCAGATGTTCATTTACGACGCCGTGCAGGGAAGTCAGTAAATTAATGAACTTTGGTTCCTGGATATGAGCATTAGTACGGTAAACTTCTGTTCCATTTACTTTCCACACCAGTTTGTTATGGAACATTTCAAGTCTGAAAATATGATAATGCTGATCATTTAACCCGTTTATTCTTGCATACTTGGATGACTTTGAATCCTGCTTTTCAACAATTCCGAGGCTTACCCCATTTTTGGTGCTCCGAAACAAATCAATCTGTCGAAATGGACGTTCACCTGTCAGTGAAATCGCAGAGGTAATCGTTGCATCTATTCTAAACTTTACTTTGGCCTCCAATACACCCTCTTTTATACGAAATGAGTTGGCACAATTCAGAATGGCTGAAGAATATTCATACTGCTTAGGAACCAATCCTACTGTGGAATTCCATGCAGAACCATGCAGCTTTTCCCTTTTAGTCCAAAGTGATAATGTATTGTTGTTCAATTCAATATTTTTCAACCCATTGTAACATTGCATTTCATCCTTCTGCGAAAAACTGAAGCCGGCCATCTTATATCCCAGATAGTTTTCCGGTTGCCATCGCTCGGTATCCAATTTCTTGTCAGTGAAATTTTCTTCAAATGAGACCTCCCATTTTTCGAAGAAATCAAGTTCCTTTGCCCTTTTCAATTTTCGGTATTCAACCATGAACTTACCCTTATCAAGCTCATTAAAGGACAAAATATGTTTATATTCTTCACTTTTTTCAAACCTCTTTTTATCCTTCATATAGGAAACACGGTCTGTGAATTCGGGTGCAGTAATCATATTAGTTAATTCACCAAGGTGCTTTAACTCTTTCGATTCTGCTGTTTTAAGGTAACTAAGATAGCTCTCCGACCGGGTAAATTTACGCCAGAAAGAAATGTCACTGCTTTTCCTGAGCTGGGTGTATTCTTTCAGAATCAGATAATCAGGTGTTTTTAGAAATTCTTTCTTTTTTAAATCAGATTTCCTTTTTAAAAATACAGCTGACTCGACCTCCTTTTGAAGCTCGACATATTTTTTCAGAACGGAACCAGACAAAATATTTTGCAATCTCAACAATTTGTCTGACCCAGAAAGTTTTTTGTAATTTTTGATGGCTCCCGACCTAATCAGAGTTTTATGTTCCAGAATCAGATTCTCTTCCTCACTTCCGGAAAACTGAACCGATTCAATTTCTCTCTTTTTCTGTTGAAAAGACGAAGAACTTATGAGATTCTTTAAATCGGCAAAATGCTTCAATTCAGCAGAATTTTCCATACTGCCGAGATCGTCCCGCATTTTGATAAGTTTTTCCCATTTTGCATCAAGAGCATCAGCAGATGGAATAAGACCCAGAGCATATTTCAGTCTAAAAGAGATGGACATGATTGTTGAATTAGTTATTGAACAAATTTAAAATAATCCCCGAAAAAAAAGGCTAATTTTGACAAAAAGAGTTCAAATGATCTTACTTCCTGAGTCTTTTGAAAATAGGATGAAAATGATTCTGGGTCCTGAATTCCCGAAATTTAGTCAATCGTTCTCTAATCCAATTCACCACTCGATTCGAATCAATCCGAAAAAATCAGAGTCTGAAGTTGATCTTTCACGCGTTCCGCATTGTTCAACAGGCTTTTATCTTCAAAAACGTCCCATTTACACCCTTGATCCGCTCCTTCACGCCGGAGTCTATTATGTACAGGAATCAAGTTCCATGTTTCTCGGGCAATACATTCGTCGGTTCCCAGATAAAAAATTGAGGGTACTCGATTTATGTGCAGCACCAGGCGGAAAATCAACCCATTTAAGCTCCCTCCTTTCTGATGATAGTCTGTTGGTAAGCAATGAGGTGATTCATTCGAGAGCCCAGGTATTGTCTGAAAATCTCAAGAAATGGGGAAACCCGAATGTTGTGGTAACCTGCAACGATCCTCGGGATTTCTCCCGGCTTCCGGGCTTCTTTGATATCATTGTCGTAGATGCACCCTGCTCAGGTGAGGGATTATTTCATCGGGATCCTTCCGCCATAAACGAATGGTCGGATGCCAATGCCGACCATTGCGCGCAGCGGCAAAAGAGAATTCTTGCAGATGTATGGCCGGCGCTCGCCGAAAATGGAATGCTCGTTTACAGCACTTGTACTTTCAATCCGGCAGAAAACGAGGAGAACATCAAATGGCTGACCGATTTTGCTCCTGTGGAGGCCATTAAGTTAGATATACCTGAGAATTGGGGCATTGTGACTACTCAGGCAGGTACTATTCCATGCTACCGTTTTTATCCTCATCTCGTAAAAGGAGAGGGCTATTTTACGGCAGCGGTGCTGAAAAAGGAAAATATCAACACGGAATTTCGCTCCAAAAGTAAAGCAACCCTTCCATTTGCGGGGAAAGCGGAGCAATCCCTGCTTAAGGGCCTCACCGGAGATTATCCTGTATCTCTTTTGAAATTTGAAGAGAACTTTCTGGCATTTCCTACTGAACTAATACCTGCACTCGATCAGGTTAAATCTTCGCTCAGAATTATTCATGCAGGCGTCAAAATTGGAGAGATAAAGCAAGGCAGGGTAGTTCCTGCACATGAACTGGCAGTTTCCACCATAGTGAACCACGCTCATTTTCCTACTGTTGATCTCACCCTGGAGCAATCCATCAACTTTCTGAAAAGGGATGATTTTCCGCTCGATTTTCAGGAGCGAGGGTGGAATCTGATTACCTACCTCAAACATCCGCTTGGATGGGCAAAGAATATCGGTTCCAGGTTTAACAATGGTTATCCCAAAGAATGGCGGATCAGGATGTCAACAGCCGAATATTCCGGCGAAAGGCTGGCCGAGGAAGCAGCGAAGTTCCCGATTAAAAGTTGAGAGTTGAGAACTGAGAGTTGAGAACTGGGACGGCCCTGTGTGGACGTCCGATCAGTATGTAGTGGAGAGTGGAGAGTTCTTCTCATTGGCATGATTGAGAATATGGTAGCTTCTGTCAGGCAACAAAGGTTCCTTCAATTATTCACAATACTTCGTCGATCATAAGTCGTAGGTGATTGGTTAAAAAAGTGAGCCTGTAAAAATATATCCTCAAATATTTGACTTTTGATTATTCCTGCCGTATATTTGTGGTATAGAAGTTTAGGCTTCTTAGCGTGTGCCACGGCACGTCGCACTGCAAAGGGTAGTTCGCTACCCTTTGTTTTTTGTCAATAATCTAACTTTACCTCTCTCATACAGCCATACTTCATCAATGATCTGTCCAATGTTCAGTCGGTCGTATATGCTTCGTTTGATAAATCGATCTGAACATCCTTTATTGTTGTTGATTATTATGCGGGATGATTGTTTTATGCCTTGACTTAACATTCTGCCAATTTTATCATTTTTAAAAGGTGAAGTATAACTTTCAAATTCATAAAAACACCCATCGATGTTGAGGTCCGGACATTTTCTTTCATATTTTGTTCCAATCAGGTTGTTAAAGATTACACTATACCTTTCATCCTTGTAGTGTAAGCGAGGTAATATCAGAACAACTTTGCTCATTTGCGCAAATTCTCTTGATATAGTTAACAGGTCTTGATAGTCGTTCTTTTTTTTATCAACCTCCACATGTATTTTAATTTGTCCTCCATTGGCGAACTCTTTGAAAATTGTATAACCATCATTGAGGATAGTTTGTGGTCTAATCATGATCAAATATCTCTTCGTAAATTCCTGTTTCTGCGCTTTATATTAAAGATACCGAAATTGCACCGAAATTTCAAATTCCATTATCTTAGTTGACCATAAAACGCAGAAAAGAGGTCTATCTACAAGTGATAACTTTTCCAAACTTCGATACTTTGCTCATTCCCTCATCAAAGGTTGCAACTTTGGAAAAGTTCTTCGCAATTTAGTCCATTCGAGACTTGTAGTCTTCATAACCAAACTCACGAAGCAGCGTAAATCCAAATTTTTCATTCCAAATCCCTATCGAAGGGTGAGCCACGCCATTAAACATGGTGGTTTTAACGATGGTGTAATGGATCATGTCTTCAAAGACAATGGGGTCACCTGGTTTTAGTGGCTGATCGAAGGACCAGTATCCCATGTAATCACCTGCCAGGCAAGAGTTGCCACCCATTCGGTAGGCGAATTTTCCTTCAATGGCTTCCTGGTAAGCTCCTCTTATTTTGGGTTGATAAGGCATCTCCAGGCAATCGGGCATATGGGCAGTGAAAGAGACATTCAGAATGGCCGTTTTTATCCCTTTGTTCTCAACAATATCAACAACAGAAGCAAGCAGAAATCCGGTTTCCCAGGCAAATGCGCTTCCAGGCTCCAAAATCACTGATAAGTTTGGCCATCTTAGCTTGAATGCCTTTAAAACATGAATAAGATGACCGGTATCGTAATCTTTTCTAGTCATCAGATGACCACCGCCAAAATTGACCCACTTCAACTGACCAAGAAATCTTCCAAATCTGGTCTCAAAAGATTCCAGCGTTTTTTCAAGATCGAAAGAAGAGGACTCGCAAAGGGTATGAAAATGAAATCCCTCTACTTCCTCAGGTAGCGTATCTCCAAGTTGCTCCCCAATGATACCCAATCTGGCACCAGGGGCACAAGGATTATAAAGCGCCGTTTTTACCTCCGAAAATTCTGGATTGACCCGAAGTCCAACAGAGATATGTTTGCTGTATGTTTTAACGCGTTCTGAGAAATAAGCCAATTGCGTCAATGAATTAAATGTGATGTGCGAGGAGCATTCCAAAACTGTCTGAAAATCAGAATCAGTAAATGCAGGAGAATAAGTGTGCGCGAGGGACTTCATCTCTTCTGCCGCCAATCTGGCTTCGTTGGCACCGCTTGCTGTGGCACCGGAGAAATATTCCCGAACAATCGGAAAGACCTTCCACAATGAAAATCCCTTGAAAGCGAGGATAATATCAACTCCGGCTTCCCAACCAACATTTTGGATCAATTCCAGATTTCTGCGCAGAAGGTGTTCTTCGATGACATAGCATGGGTTTGGGATTTTAGATAGATCGATAGGCATGGCTATATGGAAAGTTTTGAGATGTTTGAAAAGTTTAAATTGTTTGTGTTGTTTGATGGGATATTATTTCAGCATTATTGCTTTCACAATTGTACCACCGGCATGATCATTAACAGCACGGATGATGTCATTGCGCATCATAAAAAGTTCATTGCGAACGATGGAAGAATTAAGGTGAACATAGAGCGTCTCATTTTTGATATAAATTGAGGTAGTTGCTCTGGCAATAGGCTTTCCGATGATAAATTCCCAGGAAGATACTGCATCAACTTCTGCCAGCTTCCGGTCGAACTTCGACTCTTTCAGAAAGCTTTTGATGGCGCTTCCCAGAGAATGTATTTCACTTCTTCTCATAATTTCTCAAGAATTAAACTGATCATTCCCTTGTCGACTGTAAATATTCTGAAATCAGCGCCCCCGGCTTCCCTCAAAATACCATCAAGGTGCTCACGATTGGTGTCTGTTATAAAGATCTGGCCGAAATGATCATCGGCAACCAGCTTAACGATCTCCTCTACCCTACCGCTATCCAGCTTATCGAAAATATCATCCAACAGTAGTATCGGCTTGATGCTATTCAGTGAACGAATGAAATCGAACTGAGCAAATTTAAGGGCAATCAGATAGGTTTTATTTTGACCCTGAGATCCAAGCCGCTTGATAGGATAATCGCCAAGTTTCAGTTCGAGATCATCCTTGTGAATCCCGGTTGTAGTAAACTGAACCATTCTGTCTTTTAAAAAGGAGTCTCTCAAAAGCACATCAAACTTCTGATCATTAAGTTGTGATCCATACTCTAAAGACACCACCTCATTCCCGCCTGAGATCAGCGAATAATATTTTTGAAAAACAGGTAGTAATTCATTTAGAAACTGACCTCTTTTTGCATGGATTTTTTCGCCCAATTGCAAAAGCTGTTCATCCCATATCGCAAAGATGTCAGGATCTACATTACTTTGTCCTGCATACTGTTTCAGCAGAATATTCCTTTGTTGAAGCACCCTGTTGTACCTGACGAGCCAATCCAGGTATGTTCTGTCATACTGCGAAATGACGCTGTCCATAAAACGACGTCGCTCCTCACTCCCACCCTGTATCAAAACTGAATCTGCAGGAGAGATCATCACCAATGGCAGTAAACCAATGTGATCGGAGAACCGTTCATATTCTTTTTTGTTACGCCGGATTTTTTTCTTTTGCCCATTCTTAAAACTGCAGTGGATCTCCTCATTGGCACTATCGAGATCATATTTGCCTTGCAAAACGAAAAAATCTTCCGAATGACGAATATTTTGTGCATCAGGATTATTGAAGTAGCTTTTGCAAAAGGACAAATAGTAAACTGCATCAAGTAGATTGGTTTTACCTACACCATTGTTTCCAATGAAACAATTAACTTTTTTTGAAAAGGTCAGGGATGCCTCTCCAAAATTTTTATAGTTCATTACATAAAGCTCCCTGATAAACATGCTGATGAAATTTTGAATTACAAATCTAAACTTTTTCGAGACTCATTATTGCGATATCAAACATCAGTTACAAACAAAAAAGGAAGCTTCCTCTGCAAAATCTTCTGAAAAGAGCAAAATCCCACCTTATATTTTCCAAATTGTTGCGCTCGTTTGTTAAAAACGATTATTTTTGCACACGCATACAAAAAAGCATCCATTTAAGATAACCAACAGTTATGAGCAAAGAGACAAAGACGCAGGCCAATGATAATCTGAAAGAAGTTGAACACGCATTGACAACAGCCGAGCTGTTTTTCGAAAAAAATGCAAAAATTATCTCCATCATTTTTGGAGCGGCCGTTGTTGTAGCGTTGTTATTGCTCGCAACACACCGTTTTTACACCATTCCCCGCCAAAATAAAGCCAAAGAGCAAATTTTTACTGCCGAGCAATATTTCGAAAAAGATTCATTCAATCTGGCATTGAATGGTGACGGAAATTACCCCGGTGTTTTGGACATTATCGACAATTATGGCAGTACACCTGCAGGAAATCTGGCAAAATATTATGCCGGTATCTCTTACTTGCACATTGGCAAATACAAAGAGGCTATCAGTTACCTGGAAGATTTCTCAACAGACGATCTGCTCTTGAAACCTGTTGCAACGGGTGCCATCGGGGATGCGTATGCTGAGCTCGGAAACAAGGAGCAGGCTGCTAAATACTATGCCAAGGCAGCAGAATTGAAAGCCAATAATTTTACGACTCCTATCTACATGCTTAAAGAAGCAAGAATGTACGAGCAAATGGGCAACAAGGAAAAGGCATTGGCCAAGTATCTGGTTATTAAAGACAAATACGGTGACACCAATGAAGGCAGACTCGTCGACAAATATATTGCACGACTTACCGGAGTAAACTAGTAAATAATAGTAAAAAAAGAAGCCGTCTCATTGCAAAATGAGACGGCTTCTTTTTTTATATTTGTATATCGATGTGTAAAATCTAAATTTATGCGTTATGCAAACAACAATTCTGATCCATCTGGCTACAGGTTTTGAGGAGACGGAAGCTGTAACCATCATTGATGTTCTCCGGCGTGCAAACCTTGATG
>JBAXED010000132.1:0-9559 GCA_037140615.1 Prolixibacteraceae bacterium | reverse complement strand
ATTTTTCAGCGATTGCAAAGAAACGAAGAAACAAAATTATCTTCCAAATATTTGTTAAAGAATGTAGCAGTTTTAACGTCAAATTAGCCTCACGTCAACTAGTGTAGAATAATCGGGTCGAAAGTTCAAAATATGACGCCTTGTAAGTAATTGAATATGAAAAAAATAGCTATACTTGCTTCTGGATCTGGTTCAAATGCCGAGAATATTATTCATTTTTTCAGAAATCATCCTCACATATTAGTTGATTCAATTTGGTCCAATAAAATTGATGCTTATGTATTGGAAAGAGCTGAAAATCTGAACATAGAGGCTCATTTTTTTACGAAAGACGAGTTCTTGAATACTGATCAATTGCTACATGAATTCAGAAAAAGAGAGATCAGACTGATCGTTCTGGCCGGATTTCTTCTTCTTTTGCCTCAAAAATTCGTCCGTGAATTTCAGGTTATCAACATTCATCCAGCCTTGCTCCCAGCTTATGGTGGAAAGGGAATGTATGGTGAACATGTTCATCGGGCTGTCATCGCCAATAAAGAGAAGGAATCTGGTATAACGATTCATCTCGTCGATGAGGTATATGACCATGGAAAAATCCTCTTTCAAGCCAAATGCCCAATTGACTCCCTGGATTCTCCCGAAACTTTGGCAGCTAAAATTCATGAGCTGGAGATGGCTAATTTTCCGGCTATTATTGAGGCTTTGCTATCAGAAAGTGCCTAAAGTGACTAAAGTGAACTAAAGTGCCTAAAGTACTTGCGACACAATGAATAATTTGTTCGGAGTCCATAACTTTAGGCACTTTAGTTCACTTTAGTCACTCTAGGCACTTCTTTTTAACGTAAATTTGTTGTAAATCTCTTTTATGACCCTTCCTCCTTTCCTTCAAGCCGGTGATAAAATAGCCATGGTTTCAGTGGCCGGGAAAATTCAGCATGAGCCTGTAGAAAAGGCCCGGCATTTGTTAGAGGAAGAGCGTTTCATAGTTGAGATGGGACAACATGCCTTTGACGACTTCCACATGTTTGCCGGAACAGATAACGATAGGGCTCACGATATGCAAAACGCACTGGATGATCCTGAAATTAGGGCAATTCTCTTTACACGCGGTGGTTATGGTTCAATCAGGACCTTGAGTCTGCTGGATTGGTCAGGCTTTTTCAAAAACCCAAAATGGCTGATTGGCTTCAGTGATATTACGGTGTTTCATTCCTTCCTGACCAGTCGGGAAGTAGCTTCTATTCATGGGGTGATGACCTCCTTTTTTTTCGAGAATGGGATTCGAACAGCCAGTCTTGACCGTTTGTTAAGTTTACTGCGTGGAACACCTCAGGAGTACCAAATTCAACCTAACATACTAAACCGGCCAGGTCAGGCAAGTGGGATCCTGGTAGGAGGAAATTTGTCTTTGTTGTTGAGTTTAAGAGGCACTGAAATCGATCTGTCGTTAGATGGGAAAGTGCTTTTCATCGAGGATATCGGAGAATATGATTACCACATCGACCGGATGATGATGAATCTTAAATATGGTGGGTGGTTGTCGAAGCTTTCCGGACTGATCGTCGGTTATTTTACGGATACCAAAACAAGTCAAACATCGTTTGGAAAATCTGCCAATGAAATCATTCATGATGCAATTGAAGGATATGACTTTCCGGTAATATTCGACTTTCCCGCCGGACATGAGTTGCCCAATTATCCGCTTGTCATGGGAAATGGCATCTCCATAAAAGTGACAAATGAGACAGTTTTAGTCAAACAATCTCTTTAATTAAAGACGTATGAATGTGGAGACGGCTACTGATCAGGAGAAGGATGATATGGGAAGAAAGGGGGAGTCGATCGCAGTTGACTATCTCTCTGAAATCGGATACTTTATCCTGGATACCAATTGGCGCCATGGGCACAAGGAGATTGATATCATTGCCAGATCAAGGGATGAGATCGTCGTGATAGAAGTAAAAACGAGGGCTGAAAATTATGCCGAAGAGCCATGGGAAGCAGTGACTCCTTCCAAAATCAGAAACATTGTAGAAGTGGCCGATGTCTGGCTGAGAATAAACAAAGTCGATCTGGAAACCAGATTTGATGTGATCTCTATCCTTATTAACAAAGACGGGACCCATGCTTTGGAACATTTTAAGGGGGCATTTATTCCTCCCGTTAACTAGGAAGTACTTAGAATACTTAGAGTAATTAAAGTACTTAGAGTTTTGAACTCCGAAAATATTCTCAGCGTAGCGTAACCACTTTAAGTACTCCAAGTACTCTAAGTATTTTAAGTACTTTTTCATTAATTTCACGCTAGTTAATCTTTAAGCGTATGAACGTAGAAGAAGTCAGACAATTTTGCATTGCAAAGAAAGGAGTTACCGAAGGTTTTCCCTTCGACGAGGTGACTCTTGTCATAAAAGTTGGAGGGAAAATATTTGCTTTACTCAGTCTGGACAGAGATCCTTCTGTTAACCTGAAATGTGATCCGGAGAAGGCGATCGATCTTCGTGAGAGATATGAGGACATCATTCCGGGATGGCACATGAACAAGAAGCACTGGAACACTGTTATGCTGGAAAGGAATTTGCAGGACAGTCTTATTATGGAGATGATCAATCACTCGTATGAATTGATTTTAGCTTCGCTGCCGAGGAAGGTGCAGGAGGAAGTGGGGAGGGAAGAATGATGGAGAGAAGAGAGACGGAAAGACTAAGGGACTAGGAGACTTGGGGACTGGGCGAGTGGTTTAAATGAAACAGGGAAACATTGAAACGGAGAAGGAAAGAGGGGGCGACTAGGCGACTGGGAGATGGGGCGAGTGGTTTAAAGTAAACATAGAAACGGAGACCCGGAGTCTGATCGGAGTCAATAGGTGAGACTTCTAGTGTCGCACAGTCGTCGTCATAACTTATAATTCATAACTCATAACTAATTACTCATAACTTTCTTATGGTTTACAATTTGAATGGCGCTGAATACATTGAGTTAATTAAACTGCTAAAACTTCTGCGGATCGCGGAGTCAGGCGGTCAGGCGAAAATGATGGTCGAAGATGGCGAGGCGACACTTAATGGTCAACCGGAGTCCAGAAAAAGAGCCAAACTTAGGCCAGGTGACGTGGTTCAGATTTTCGGAACGACATTAAAGATAGAACTCTGAATAAAGAGTTGAAGGGCCGATCCTTTTGGAACCGGCCCTTCAAATTTTAAGTCAATAAAGTTATTCTAACTTCAGCAATCGCTGCATTTTCATACCTATTTCAGTGTTTTCCATGAAACCGCCAAACTGATCCGCTCCGGGACCGTAGGCAAAGACGGGAACGCAAATACCTGTATGGTCAGTATTACCAAATTTTGCACCAACATCTCCAGTCTTATTATTCCCGCTGCTAAGCGTCATCCCGCCAGTCTCGTGGTCGGCCAAAACGATGATTAGAGTCTCTTTATTTTTGGAAGCAAAAGCAAGAGCAGTCCCAATAGCCCTATCAAAATCAAGGGTCTCTAATACCACGCCTGTCGTATTGTTGTTGTGGGCCAGAAAGTCAATTTCTGAACCTTCCACCATCAGGAAAAATCCTTTTTTACTTTGAGAAAGCAGGTTGATGGCCGTCTCTGTGGCAGGAACGAGCATCTCTCCGCGTTTTGGCATTGGATTGTTGTGTTCATCTGCGGTTAAGCCAGCAAGCTTTCCTGATTGAACCTTTTGTATATCCTCAATTTTATATAGAACCTGGTATCCTTTTTCTTTGAGCTCATTGGAGAGATTTCTGCCATCCTTACGATTTTCAAAAGATTTGAGTCCACCTCCGATGAAGACATCAATATTGGCCTTTAAAAAATCGGCTGCAATATCTTCATAGCTGCTCCGGGAGGATTGATGGGCGACAAAACAAGCCGGTGTGGCATGGTTAATAGCAGAGGTGCTTACGAGTCCCGTTTTTAAACCCTTTTTCCCGGCAAGTTCGCATATGTTGGTAACCGGTTTTTTATCCGGATCAACTCCAATAGCTCCATTGTAGCTCTTTACTCCACAAGCCAGAGCCGTTGCACCTGCAGCTGAGTCGGTGATGTAGTCAGAGGAAGAGTATGTTTTGGAAAAGCCGCAATAAATAAAATTTTGCAGGAAAAGCGAACCGCCATTGGCTGTCATGGCCGCATAGATATGAGCCAAGCCCATTCCATCACCAATCATAAGGATAATGTTCTTTGGACTTTTTTTACTGTCTACCTGACTGTATTGCTGAACAGGGTAAAAAGTTCCGCCTTTGTATTCTTCGATGGCAGTAATCTTTTTATTCTCCTTGTATTGCTCTTGCGCGAAAAGATTCGGTGCGAGCGGGGCAAAGAGTGTTAGGAAAAACAGTAATCTAAAGAAAGATGGCTTTAATTGTTTCATAATCATGCGGATAAAATATTAGTGTATTCCCGGCATGTAGAAATTTGATGCCAGAAATATCAGCACGAATTTAAACAAAAAACCAATTTTTCATGAATGGTTTTCTGGGAAAAAAGATGAATGTTACAGCCTGATACTATGATTAAAGATCGTTCTTCAGCAAGCCTTTGTTGTCCATGTCTGTAATTACCGCATCAATAAACTTTTCGGCAGCAATATTCTTGCCGACACTTTTTCCAATTGAAATTAATTTGTCAGAAGCAAAACCTCCCAGAGGTGCGAGGATATTTCTGGAAAACCAGGATTTCCTTCTGATTTGTTGTACCACCGGATTGACCGTCTGGGAAGCGCTTTCCGGATTATAGCTGTTTGTAATGTTGTCAAAGACCAGTCCAAACCGGGATTGCACCTTCTTTTCCAGCTCCACCAGGTACTTTAATCCGATGAAGGGGAAAGGAAATTCTTCTTCAACCGTCGGACTAATCAGACCATTATTACCCGGATTAATTCTAATATCAGGGATAATAGGAAACGTTTGTGCGGTTTTTCCAATCAATAATTGCAATTCATCTTTGCTTAAGTTGTCGTAACCATATTTAATGATAGGATTGTTTGCCGAACTCGGAACACACAGATATTGCTGGAGAAAACGCTGACAGTTTCTTCTCCCGAGCATATAGTCATGGATCCTGAATTTTTTGCTGAAAAAGCCGCCAAAACCGCCCAAAGCACCACATGCGATGGTGCTTTTTTGCGTTACTCCGTTTTTGGTTCGTATTGGCGCAATCATAAAACGTGTATAGTCTTCATCATCATATGCCTGATCAAGCAGGTCTGTCTTAACCATTAGCTGCTGACGCATGGCTCCGAATAATTGTCCGACAGTGAATTTCAGGGCTTGTAAATCAAAATAGTTGGTGGCGGGCAATTCATCGTAATTTGGAAATGGGTCGATCATTAAAATCGTTGTGTCGAAAGTAGAGGCACTCTGTGCCAGATTGTAAGATGCCACTTCTCCTTTTTTTAAGTTCTGGCTTATCACTTCTTTCCTTCTGCTTATCAGGATAGATTCGGTGAGATCGTAGGGTTCGTTGTTGATCACTCCTCCGTCCACGCAAACGGCGTTGTAATCAGTTAGCGGATCAACAATCAATTCTTTGCCATGTGTGATTTTCAACAAATGATTGTCGTTGATATATTTAGGGTCCCTAATCACTACTCTGGGCGCCAAACCTGCGGGGAAGGCACCTGTGCCAATGGCTGCATCTATTAACAGATTTTTGTTCAGACCATCAGAAGTATCGAAATGGAAAGGAATTTTGCCGTCATTCTGATATATGGCTGATGGATTTTTTTGAAAATGCATCAGGTCTTTGTGCATGGTCATACGATCCTCCCTTTTCCCGGCAGCAGTAATGAACTCCAATTTATAATTAAATCCACGGAGGTTGGTAAGAGTGGTCAGAAGTTCGAAATCCTCAGCAAAATAGGGTCTCACGACGGATGCATCCTTGACGGTGGTATCAAGTGTCCGGCGGGCAATTTTTTCGATGAAAAGCGAATTAAAAATGGATCGAACCTCTTTTTTTTGGTTCAGATCAGGAGAACCGGTAATGTCGGTAGGATCCATCATCTGACTCATCATATCAATTTTAGCGTCCTCTGTCAGATTGACCCAAGAATCGTAAAGTGGATTCTCAGTGCTGGCTTGCGTAAAATAATTCTTCTGATGAATGTGCGGGATTTCTTTCTGAATAGCAGCAGCCGTTATGACTGCTGTCATGCCCCCGGCTGAAGCTCCGGTGAGAACTTCAATAATAACATTGTGTTTTGGCGTACCGGGCAATCCCAGGTCTTTGGCTTTTTGCCAGTTTTCGAGTGCTTCAAGCAGGTAGTCCATCACACCGGCAGTGTACGCGCCGGCAGAAACAGCACCAGCCATAGATATTCCAATTTTGAAAGTAGTAGGTTGATTTTCCATTTTAGTCATTTTTGTAATTAATACAAAAATGACTAAAATGGTTACCCCCATTTCAGAGATAACTTTTCCAAAGTTTATCGATTTGGAAATTTAATGTACAAAACCCTCGAACTTTGGAAAAGTTCTGGGAATAATTAAATAAGGTTTGTTTATAACTGTTTCTCGATGAGCGGATTCGCTCTGTCAAGATTATTGAACAGTTGTATTTTTATTTTTTTGCCTTTAAAAAATGACTGGAAAGAAATATTCCCCTGCAATCTTTTTACATCCTCCAGCATCACATTTATGCAGTCATTTAATTGAGTGGCATTTGGATTTTCCGAATTTAGCCAGAAGAGATTATTCCTGATTACCAGCAATTCATCTTCGTTGCAAGTGAGTGTCAGATTCTCAAATGTCCATATTTTTTCTTTGATAAGCGTAAGGACTCCTTCACCAATCACATCGTCTTCCAGAAGGTATTTTTGATAAATTGCTTCCCGGCTTTTATAGTTATTGTTCCCAATGAGCAAACCAACCCCGGCAAAAATCGAGAGTTTCAGGAGTAGAACCAATGGATTAATATCTGCAAGTTTAAAATTTTCGGTGGTGAGAATGATAATCAATCCGAGTATCATCCAGTAAACCGACCCATGCAGAAATCGGTATTGCCATTTGTTTTTTCTCTGGATTGTCCATTTGTTGAAAAATCGCGATTGCTTTGGGCTGAGTTCCTGCATAGTTTTAGTTTGAAAAATGAACTAAAAGACTGTTTACTAAAATCTAATGAATTAATATTCCTTTTTCAGCTGCAATAGCACTGATCATGTTTTTAGCTTCAATCAGAACTTTGAATTCCAGATCTGACAGCAGTAGTTTTGAGGAAGAACCGTCCAGATAATTTATTTTGAACCAATTGGTTTTGTATTCCAGCGATTGTATCTGGCTCCATTGGCTTAGCCGTACTTTTTTCCACACACCGGGTTTGATGGCAATGGTGTCATCATCAATCCGAACATAGGCAGATCCAAAGAGTTTTTCCATAGAATATCCCAATCCGGTCATGATACCATTGAGGCCATTTAATCCAAAATAGATCATGATGGGAATTTGAAATGATGTCTTTTTTTCTTCCCCAAGTTCGTTGAAAATGAAATAGCTGATGCATAAAGCAACAGAAATCAAACCCATTGCCAGAGTAAAATTTGATCTTTTTGTTTTGGGAAGCAGGTCGATATTGAGTTCCATTGGGTTAAATGGTTAGGATTAGTTGATAAGGCAGGACAGAAAACGAAAATACTAAAATATAATAACCCTCGAACTTTTCCAAAGTTGATAGATTTTGAAATTTATTGGACAAAACCCTCGAACTTTGGAAAAGTTTTGGAAAATGGAAAAGTTTGGAAATAGAGCTTCGAACTTTGTAAAAGTTTTAGAAAGTAAAAACCCTCATCATGCAGATTTTGCAGTCAAAACCAAGTTCGAAATGATTGGTTCCGTCGTTCAGGTAGAAAGGCAATGACAAATGACCAGGAAAAGTCCCTCCAAACTTTGAGCAGAATCCCAGTTCGTGTTGCAGGCAGTGTTTGGTGATCATCACTTGCAATCTATTTGTGGTAACACGTTTCTCTACTCCCATTTCCGGATTTTCAATACCATGACGTCGATAGAATTGGATGGCGAGCCGGTTACTGATATTGTTTTCGAAGTGGAAGGATTCGGAAAGGAACGGGATTGGATCTGCATTGCGAATTGCAGATAGGGGTTTCAGCTCATTTCGCTTGCTGGTTGAGGGCTTCGGGAGCTTATTACTTTCAGAAAGTTGAGCCAGAACAAGATCCAACACGCCTCGCCTTAACTCGTTCAGCTGTTGAGCGGTGAAAAAAAATTGTTCGTTGCCACCGGTGTCTACATCCCTTACCAGGAATGGTGTATCGCCCGATTTGGACAGTTGGCGAAGGATATTTTCGCGCGATTTTGTAGGATCGTTGGCCGGGACTTTGTCCATTTTCAGGGAATGGGTTACCCTTTCGGTCGCCATGTCAGGGGCAGTGGTGAGGGGTGCGTCTGAGGAGGCAGCGCACACAGCAAATTCTTCAAGGGCGGGCGTAAGGGCTGCCCGAACAGTAAAACCAACCTGGTTGGTTTCGAGGAGGAGATCAATGGGAATCTTTCGCTCAGCAGTTTTTCGGCCCAGTGCCATCTGAAAAGCATGGTCATAATTGCGGGAAATTTTGGTACCGACAAATACATCATTCATACGGTCGGGGAAAATGGAGCCATTTTCTACTTTGTTCACTTTTAACCCGGCGCTCTCCCCATTTCGTCCGATAAATGTGAGACCATCGTTGTTCGCGATTTGTGCCGAACCTGAAATCTGAAAGGAATCTCTTGTGATTCTGGTCACTTCCCCAATCTCCTCACCAGTTGATTTTGGGCTATTCACCCCAGCGACAGATTCTTGCCGACCATGCAAGAAATAGTCGGTGGCTCCCCTGTGAAATGTTTTAACAGGATCGGGGGAGAAAAAGAAGGTGGTTTTTCCCAACGAGGCCCGACTGAATTCCGGTTTTTCTTCCAATACCTGGTCAAGCTTTTCACGGTAGTAGGCCGTAATATTTTTTACATAGTCCGCATCTTTCAATCTACCCTCAATTTTGAAGGAAGTAACTCCGGCGTTAGCCAGTTCCGCGATAGAATTTGCACGGTTGAGGTCTTTGAGAGAAAGAAGGTGCTTGTCCTCAACAATTGTTTTGCCGAAGGCATCTGTGAGGGAATATTTTTTGCGGCAGGGTTGTGCGCAGGCACCTCGATTGGCACTTCTGCCTCCCAGGGCATGGCTCATAAAACATTGTCCGCTGAGACTGACGCAGAGCGAACCGTGGACGAACGCTTCGAGTTCAATAGTTGTTTCTGCCCTTATTTCTTTGATTTGATCAAGTGATAGTTCTCTTGCCAGGACTGCTCTTTTAAAGCCGACCGCTTCTAAAAATTTCAGTTTCTCTACTGTGAAGTTGTTGGCTTGGGTACTGGCATGAAGGACAATAGGAGGTAAATCCATTTCGAGGATGCCGAAATCCTGAATAATCAGGGCATCTGCTCCAGCTTCATATACCTGCCAGATGATCTTTTCTGCCTCTTCCAGCTCATGATCGTAAAGGATCGTGTTGAGGGCTACATACGTTTTGACGCTGAAAACCCTGGCTTCGG
>JBAXED010000131.1:0-9803 GCA_037140615.1 Prolixibacteraceae bacterium | reverse complement strand
TTTCATTAATTTTGGCCTACCTCTGTTCAAAATAAATCATTTAGAATGGGCATTAATTACAGATTCAATCCTGATACTTTAAGTTTTGATAAGATCGAACGCAACGTTCGCTCACTTATCAAAAAGGCGCTGGGCTATTTGTCCACCGGGATTGTATCCGGTATTATCTTTTTCTTCATCTTCCTGCAATTCTTCGAGACACCCGTTACCAAAAGACTGCGGAGGGAAAATGATCAGTTGCTGTCGCAATACAATCTGATGAACAAAGATATTGAGAAGATTTCCATGGCCATGGAAGATATTCAGATGCGTGATGACAATATTTATCGTGTCATATTCGAGGCCAATCCAATTCCATCGACTGTGAGAATGGCCGGTTTCGGTGGAGCAAACCGTTACACCAAGCTGGAAAGCATGGACAACTCCGAATTGATTATCTCGGTAGCAAAAAAACTTGATGTCCTTTCCAAACAGGTATATGTTCAGTCCAAATCGTACGACGATGTGGTCAAAATGGCATTGGGCAAGGAGAAAATGCTGGCAAGCATCCCATCCATCATGCCTGTATCCAACAGAGACCTTAAGCGTACTGCTTCAGGCTGGGGCATGCGCATGCATCCAATTTACCGGATCCCCAGATTTCACTATGGAATGGATTTTACAGCACCTCAGGGGACAGATATTTTTGCCACCGGTAACGGCATTGTTAAGGAAGCTGGAAGAGATGCCGGATATGGAAACACCATTATTATTGATCATGGATATGGATATGAATCCATGTACGGACATCTTTCGCGCATCATGGTTAAGGTAGGTCAGACCATAAAAAGAGGCGACATTATAGGACTGGTGGGTAGTACAGGTGCATCAGTAGGTCCGCATCTTCACTATGAAGTCAGCAAAAACGGTCAGAAGGTAAATCCGCAAAACTATTACTTCCAGGATCTTAATCCGTTAGAATACGAAAAGATGATCACCATCTCATCCAATACAGGTCAAAGTTACGATTAACCTAAAATTGAATACCGTGGCATTTAAAGCACCGAAATCAGAAAAGCTTTATTTTTCAATCAGCGAGGTGGCTGAAAAGTTTAACCTGGCTCCCTCTGCTTTGCGTTTTTGGGAAAAAGAGTTTGATACGATCAAGCCTTTCAAAAACAAAAAGGGAAATCGTTTTTACACCCAGGAGGACATTGATCATCTTGCCGTTATCAATCATTTGGTCAAGGAGCGCGGACTAACGCTCAAGGGTGCCAAGGCGAAAATCAAGGAGAACAAGGAGGGAGTGGACCACAATTATGAAATTGTACAGAAGCTTCAGGAGATCAAGCAGTATTTGATCGAGATTAAGGAGATTCTTTGAGAGATGAGACATGAGACATGAGAGATGAGACATGAGAGATGAGAATGGAGAGTGAGAAAATGGGAAGATGAGAGGGTGAGCGTGCAGAGGTTGCTCTCCGTGACCGTCAAAGTTGAAAATTAGAAATTGAACATTTACCTTTAATCAAATGCTCCTCCGGAATATTACAGATCACCTCGAAAAAATTGCACCCCTTTCTTACCAGGAATCCTATGACAATGCAGGTTTAATCATTGGCGATAAATCGCAGGATATTTCATCCGCATTAATTGCAATTGATGTAACCGAAGAGGTAATTGATGAGGCCATTACCCATGGATACAAGCTGATTATCAGTCATCATCCACTAATTTTCAAAGGAATCAAACGAATTACCGGATCAAATGAAGTAGAGAGATGTTTGATCAAAGCGATCAAAAATGACATTGCCATTTATGCGGCACACACCAATCTTGATAGCATCAAAGGTGGCGTTAATTCAAAGATTTGCGAAAAACTCGGACTGGAGAAATGCCGGATTCTAGCTCCCGCCCAAAACCAATTGCTTAAATTGGTTACCTATGTGCCTGAAAACCATGTTGAAATTGTCAGGTCAGCACTTTTTGAAGCTGGGGCTGGAGTCATTGGCAATTACGACCAATGCAGTTTCATCAACTCCGGGTTAGGTACTTTCAGAGGCAATGAAGATAGTACACCATTCGTTGGAACTGTTGGTGTTTTGCACAGTGAACCTGAAGTCAGGCTTGAAACAATCATACCTCGTCATCTGAGTTCAAAAATTGTGACTGCACTTAACGCAGCACATCCTTACGAGGAAGTTGCCTATGACCTTGTGCCCATCGAAAATAATTTTCCAGCAGTTGGCATGGGGATGATCGGACAGCTGTCGTCACCTTCCGATGAGATTGATATTCTGAATCTAATCAAGTGTGTGTTTGGCTGTGAAGTGATCAAACATACAGAGCTTCTGAACAAAAAGATCAGTAAGATTGCCGTATGTGGCGGTTCAGGTAGTTTTCTGATAAACAATGCTATCGCGGAAGGAGCTGACCTCTTTATTACGGCAGATCTCAAGTACCACGACTATTTTGAAGCCGATAAAAAGATCATTCTGGCAGACATTGGCCATTATGAGAGCGAACAATTTACGAAAGAGGTTTTAAAAGAGATAGTTTTAAAAAAATTCCCTACATTTGCACTCCGTTTATCGGATGTAAAAACCAACCCGGTTTCTTACTTTTGAGGCTTTAGTATAACATATAATATTCTGGATATGTCTTTAGAAATTAACAAAACAACCGATGGCAAAGAGGTTTCAGTTCAGGAAAAACTGAAAATGCTCTATGAATTACAAACCGTTGTTTCAGAAATCGATAAAATTAACACGCTGCGCGGAGAATTACCGCTAGAGGTTCAGGATCTTGAAGATGAAATCGTCGGATTAAAAACCAGACTTACGAACCTTCAGGATGAGATCAAAAATCTCAACACAGCTGTTGCCAACAAGAAAATTGAGATCAAGGATTCCAAAGCCAAGATCGACCATTACAAGGAGCAGCAGGAGAATGTGCGCAACAACCGTGAATTCGATTCTATTTCCAAAGAGATGGAATTTCAGACCCTCGAAATTGAGTTGGCCGAAAAACGGATCAAAGAATATTCGGTAGAAGTAAAAAGCAAGGGTGAATTGCTTGATGCCTCCAATTTATTGCTGAAAGAGCGTGAAGAGGACCTTATCCGCAAGAAAAAAGAGCTGGAAGAGATCACAGCTGAGACAGCTGTCGAAGAGGATTTGCTCAAAGCCAAGACAGCCAAAATCGCCACCATGATCGAAGATCGTTTGGTGACAGCCTTCAACAAGATCCGGAAAAACGCACGCAATGGCTTGTCTGTTGTGACTGTGCAGCGCGATGCTTGCGGGGGATGCTTCAACAAAATCCCGCCACAACGCCAGCTGGATATCGCTTCACGCAAGAAGATCATCGTTTGCGAATATTGCGGAAGGATCTTGGTCGACAAAGACATCGCCACCCACCAGGAAGAAGAGAATTAAACTAAGAACAGATATAAAAAAAAGCCCGCTCGGGCTTTTTTTTTATATCTGTTCTTACCATTCTCCGCCTGCACCGCCGCCGCCGAAGCTGCCGCCTCCAAAACCGCCGAAGCCGCCAGAGTCTCCGCCGCCACCACCCGAAAAATCGTTCCAGGAGCCACCGCCGCCGCGACCGCCGAGCATACTTAGAAGCCAGAGGGATCCCAGCAAACTCGTACCACCGCCATCAGCGCCAACAGTTTGGTTGCGATTGCGGTTAAAGATCATAAAAATGATGAAAATGATGACCAATATTCCAAAACCCGGGAAAACCGACTTCTTTGAGACTTTCTTATCATATTGATCAGCAGTAAACTCGCCAGCAGTCAATGACATGAGCACCGAAGTGGCACGGTCGAGCCCAGTGTAATAGTCATCCACCTTGAAACTAGGCATCATTTCAGCCACAATGATTGTTTTGCGGGCAGTAATATCAGGTACTGCTCCTTCGAGACCATATCCGACAGCAATAAAGATTTTGCCAGTCTCGCCGTTGGCCAATTTTGGCTTCACCATAATCAGTATGCCGTTGTTCTTACCCTTTTGACCAATTCCCCATTTCTGGGCAAGTTGAAAGGTGTAGTCACCTTTTTCATACCCAAAAATATCTTTGACAATTACAATGGCTATCTGGGTGGAGGTTTTCTGGTTAAAATTCACCAGCTTATTTTCCAGAGCTCTAGCCTGATCGGATGAAAGGACACCGGCAAAATCATTGACCAAGCGGGGCGGATCAGGACGAACAGGAAATTCATCAGCGGCTTTCAAGCCGGTGATTACCAGAAGAAAGACTACAAAAAGGAACATCCGGGGACTTACAATCCCTTTCAAATTATGTTTCATCATCTATTTACCGTAAGATATTTCATCAGGAAGTTCATTGATGTCATCATCCTGGTAAGGGAAAAATTCTTTGAGCTTCTCTCCTACTTTTCCGATACCCAGAACAAAACCTTCAGCGAGATTGCCTTTTGAAAAATTACTTATCATCAATTCTTTTACATCATCCCAAAAACCGGCCGGAACAACCGCGTTGATGCCGGCATCTCCAATAATGGCGAATTTCCGGTCGTCGGTTGAAAGGTATATAAGTACGCCATTTCTCAAGGCAGTCTTATGCATTTTAAGGGATTTGAAAAGCCAGGAAGTCCTATCGAGCACATTTCCTTTACAGACAGATTCAATGTGAACCCGAATCTCTCCTCCGGTCTGGAATTCGGCCGACTTGATGGCTTGAACTACCTGTTGCTCCTCTTCTTTGGAGAGAAATTTAACTTTACTCACCTGATTGGGATCTATTAAATTAATGATCTAAAACTGAACCTTAGGGGCCGTGGAGGCTCCTTTTTCAGCCTCAAAATAGGCTTTCTTCTCAAAATTGCGCATTGAAGCGATCATACTCTGAGGGAACAAGCGGATGTAGGTATTGAAAGCCTGTGCCGCCAGATTGAATTTCTGACGTTCGACTGTAATTCTGTTTTCTGTCCCCTCGAGCTGTGCCTGAAGGTTCAGAAAGTTTTCGTTAGCTTTCAAGTCAGGATATTTCTCAACAACCACCATCAATCTGGACAAAGCAGAAGATAAACCTCCCTGAGCTTGTTGAAACTGTTGAATAGATGCGGCATTCAATTTAGTCGGATCAACTGTAACGGCAGTTGCTTTTGCCCTTGCCTCAATAACGGCTGTCAGCGTTTCGCTTTCGTGAGCTGCATAGCCCTTTACTGTGCTAACAAGATTTGGTATCAGGTCGGCACGTCTTTGGTAAACATTTTCAACCTGCGACCATGAGGAAGATACTCCTTCTTCCATGGTAACCATGTTGTTACCGGTTTTTATTCCCCAACTAATTCCAAAAAACAGAGCCAAAAAAATGACTCCTATTACAATCCATGCTGTCTTGCTCATAACGATTTTTTTTAAGATTAGTCTAAATAATCACTGTGAAATTACACAAGATATTTCGCAATTTATTGGACTGCCCCTTTATTTGAATTGTTTAACTTATTGTTAACAATTATTCTACATTCCGGATAAGGACAACCGCCTGAACGGAGATCCCCTCTTCCCTTCCTTCGAATCCCAATTTTTCGGTGGTGGTTGCTTTGATGTTAACATCATCCTGACCGCAACCAAGAATCGCTGCTATGACAGCTTCCATTTCCGGTATCCTGTCTTTCAGCTTTGGGCGCTGAGCCGAAATTGTGGCATCCAGGTTAACCAGGCAATATCCTTTTTCTTTGATCATTCCGTACACCAAAGCCAACAATTTCTTGCTGTCAATATTCTTGTAAGCTGAATCCGTATCCGGAAAATGAAAACCAATGTCGCGCATGCCGGCGGCTCCCAGCAGCGCATCACAAATAGCATGAAGCAAAACGTCGCCATCTGAATGGGCAACAGTGCCTTTCTCGTGTGGAATTAGAATTCCACCGAGCCAAAGCTCTTCGCCTACTGCCAGTTGGTGGACATCGTAACCCTGACCGATTCTAATCTTCATTTTGTAGAAGTGACTAAAGTGAGCTAAAGTGACTAGAGTGACTAAAATTCATGTAAAGTTACATTAACGAACTGAAGCTACAAGTACTTTAGCTCACTTTAGTCACTCTAGTCACTTTAGGCACTTTAGTTGGTGAAAACCATCCTCCCTGATTTAGATGCCTGGACCCCATCCTGCCCTGTTAGTGTAATCCGGTAAAGATAGACACCCATAACAGGAACAGGATCCAGTTGGAAGGGGTTCCAACATAAATCTGTGATTTCATACCCTCGTGAAGCAAGTAGTTTTTGATCTGAATAGATTGTTCGCCCATTGATGTCCATCACTTCCAGTTTAACATCAAATAGTTCATCGTAGCGATTGTGTGTCATGACAAATCTGGTCTGATCAGAGAATGGATTTGGAAAATTGGACATGGCTTTCAATTCTAACTCTTTACTCGCAATGAAACGCACTGAAACAGAAGATGAATTATTTGACGTATCCCAAATTTTAAAGGTAAGTGTGTGCGGTCCGGGCGTTAATTCGGAGAGAAGATATAAAATGGTCCCTGACTTCCAGGTAGCTGCATCTGCCCTGTAAAAATCGTTCAGGTTTACGCGGCTGGCTCCATCCCCGTCAACTTCAAGTGTAATGTCGTGACCAATCCCGTATCCGGAACTGTTGATGCCATTTTCATCTTTGACATATACGATTAATAGTGGGTTCAGGGAAACACTGGCACCTTCAGTAAATTTTTCATTTTCGAGATACAGCTTTATCTCCGGGCCCTTGATGTCAGAAATAGAAACGTTTTCAGTGCCATTGAAGTGAATGTTTGCAAAGGAGCCATTGCCATCCGAAGCTCCGTTGTTGACATAATATCGGATCAATCCGGCTCCCTTGTTGAAATTTACATCTTTGGGAACGACAAAAGAGTACGAAAACGATCCATTCCTGACCGGTACATTCCCTTCGAAAAGCTTATTTTCTTGCAAAAGATAGGTGAATTGAGGTTGTCCTCCGTTTCCCAAAGTCGTTTTACTGGTAGGCTGGTCCAGAACCTGGGCCGTCATATTGCCATTAAAAAGGCCCATTTTTTCACCCTTCTTATCCCTGACCTCGCCTGCGATGGTCACCATGCTTGTCGGGGAAATGATGCCACTGAACTGATCAAGTGGTTGATGGTTGATTTCGAGGTTCACGCATCTGTTTTCGGGATAATTGAGACGGAGAGCAGGGTCTCCCAAAAGACAGAATTTGGCCGTGTTGATGGATCCACTATTTTCATTTTTTATGGTCCGGATCAAATCACCCAAGCGAAGCGGAATGCCTTGCATATCCTTGTCAAAAACGTGGTTAAAGAAGCTCTTGTTGATCTCAAAATTGGAGGCTGAATAGACTAGCCGGGTGGCCGACAGCAAAGCAATGGCTCCTCCGGCAGGATGAAAATAAAGATGTTCGCCTGCAGATCGTTTGACAATCATATCCCACCGGCTAAACTCGCAAGTGGCCGTTACAAATAAAGGAAGGCGATCCTTGTTGCTCCAGGAATCTATGTCCGAAACAGTAAGAACTCTTTCGTGCGCAAGCCCGTCTTCGCTGGCATGACCTACATAATTAACCATCAAGCTTCCTGACTGGACTGAACGGCGAATCGCCACGGTAACCTCCGGATAACGTTTTTCGGGAGTAAGCACCTGCGGATAGGCATCAAAATATATTTTCGATGTCTTATATTCCGGGTTGCTTTTGTTAACATTTACAGCAAGTCTTTCAGAATCTGACACATGAAGATTATTGTCCTCATCATCGCCAATGAAGGTGATGTTGTTGCGCCAATCTCCAAGAGAAGCGGCATCATGGTAATGAATTATTTTTTCAACTGCAAAGTTTGCTTCGCTAAGTGAGGAAGCCGGAATGCGCCCGATTCCAAGATCCAACTTTCCCGTTTGACCCCCTTCGGCTGGATCCAGTTGTCCAAAGAAATCGTCTGTCACATAGGAATTTATCCGGCTAAGTGAATTTTCAGACTGGAATGTCGGAATCCAATTGGGATTGTTTTCTCCCGGGATATGAACCTGATCGCAAGTTCCTTTCCCGAAAAGAAGCAAATATTTTAAAACAGATGTTCCGGAGCTACTTTTTTGCTTGTAGAGGTACCGGATGAAATTACGAAGTGCAGACACATCGGGGTATCCGCCTGAAAGATTATTGAAGATGGCTTCAACTGTTACCACAGAAACTGTCATGCCATCCGTTGTTCGATGGAATTGGGCCAGCCTCTCTGCCTGATCATAAAATGCTGCTGGAGCCAGGATCAGGTATTGTGGCATTTCAACTTTCATAATATCTGCGTTGGTCACATCATCTGATTTGGTCACTCCCGGACTTTGGCTTTGCGGATCAAAAAGCAAAAAGCTTCTCAGGCCATCGCTCATGGCGCGAAAGGTCAGCTGATTTCCATTGAGTTGATAGTTTAACCGAATAGGTGACAACGAATTGGTGATATCCCATAGTTGTAAGCCAGACAAGGCTCCACTGATCTGATATTCAGCAATTTTCCCGATACCAATGGTACGGCTATCCCTGAAATTTAGTGGAGTTCCACTGTATTGAAGGCTTCGCCGGAGTTGCAGTGTGGCACAATCGAACCAGCACTGATCGGAAGTCGTACCATTGTATTTCAAGGAAATGTTGATGGCTGATCCAGTCAGTTTCTTGGACATCCGAAGTGAGTCTTCAGTGGCAAAATCTGCTTCAGCGGCTGACTGAACCGGGCTGAAAGTGATTTTTTCCGGAGTATTGCCATTGAGTGCAATATCCATTGTGGTAACGGAAAAGCTTCGTCCTGCCGCATATACCTTAAGTGTAACAGGATCTGTTTCCATTCTGTTCGGAAATGAAAAGCTTTTACTTAAAACACTCCCTCCCGAAAGCAAGGCTGTGAACCATCTGGATCCGGATTCGAGCAAATTCAAATTTTCTTCCTCCCACAATCCGAAATCATCGTATTCTGATGTTTTCACATCCGCGTTACCAGCAGGTTGATCCATCAAGGGGAAAGCCAAATCATTGCCAACATCCTCCGTTAGGAAAAAAAAAGATTTTCCTCTGGCGCATTGATTTCTGGATGGGTAAAATTGCCCTGAGACCGGTTCGTAATTCCAACTCACCGAACCTGGCACATAAAAAATCAAAGATTCGGACCCTACTGACTCCGAAAATTTCAAGACCGGTATTTGTATTGGGCCATTATCCGAAGAAATACTGCTTATACCTGACATCTTTTCGTTCCTGCTGCCGAATAATTTCACGTTTTCGGGATGAAGAAATCCAATATTTTTTAACCAGGAATAAGAGATTTTGTGAATACCCGTTGATGAAGTTTCAATTTTGATCCATTTTCCTCTGGCAAACAATGTGTTTTGTACGACGGTCTGCGACATGCTTCCCAAGGATAGTTGCATGGTGAAGAATATACATATATACCTATTAAAGAGACGTTTGAACATTTTCAGCGGAAAAATATTTCGAGATGAACACCTCCATAGGCACGAATGACAGATAAAAAAACGACCGGATTTGCCTTTTTATGAAGCGACTATTGAACAAATTTAAAAAAATCGATGTTTATAGTGTAGTTCCTTGTTGAAAAATGGATATAGTTTTCATTATTTTGCAATATATTTGTGGCAATTGCTAATTTTCAGGACAAAATATAAACGACTGAAATGGCCATGGGAGAATTTTCATTCCAAATGAAAATGATTATGTGGCTATTCCATCTGACAATTAAAAAACAAAATATTAACAGATGAAAATCTATACGGTAATATTCTTCGTCATAAGCCTTCTGGTTTCCTCTTGCA
>JBAXED010000130.1:0-9840 GCA_037140615.1 Prolixibacteraceae bacterium | reverse complement strand
TACTTAGAAAAATTGTAGAATTAGGATCCTCGCCATGAAAAGCAAGATCCGTTCCCACACCTCCAAGGTTTGTGACTAATTCAGGCTGGCCTCCTGCTTCAGTGTACCAGTCATTACGAAATCTAGTATGTAATCCGGCTATTCCCGTCTGAATTCCGGATACCGTATTATAAGCATTATCGGTTGAAAGGAAATCAAGAGCCGTCTCTTTAAGTACATTTTTCGAGCAGGATGAAAGCATTAAAACCGGAATAATAGTAAGTAGTAATAACCCCTTACCCAAAATATTGATATATTTTTTCATTGTTCTTTGTAATTTTTATTCATGATTACCAAGCTGTTTTTTGATCAGTCAGGTTAAAACGTTAATCTAAAACCTGTCGTAATATTTCTATTCATCGGAGAATTGTCTGTTCTCGCCGTCGTAGCATCGCCTGTTAAATTAGCATTGCTTGTTCCTACTTCGGGATCCCAACCCGACCATTTTGTCCAGGTGTGAAGATTTTTACCGGATACAAAAAAGGAGCAATTATCTATTTTTAAGCTTTTAAGTAATTGGGGGCTGAAATTATATGTTAGAGAGACATCCTGTAATCTTACAAAACTTCTGCTTTGATAAATTCCACTTTGTACGGCAGGCGAATTATAGACCCCGGTTGCATTATTTACTCCATTATCTGGTGTCCAATACGGACGAACAGCTGAACCGTTTATTCGATACACATCGTCCGAACGCCAAGGCACATTAGTAACAAATGAGTTATCAGCTAAATAATAACCATTACCTCCTTGAATTGAGTTAATGAGGAACGAGAATGAAAAATTCTTATAAGAGATTTCATTATTTATGCTGAATCGGTAGTTTGGAGTTTTATATCCCACGATAGTCCTGTCATTAGTTGGATCAATAACACCATCTTTATTCTGATCGACATATTTAAACTGACCCGGATACCAGCCGGCAAGTGTCTTTTTATTATACAGTTCCTCTTCTGTCCATACACCTCCAGCCATTTTATAGTCATAAATCGCGCTAATTGGCTCTCCTATAAACCATGAATTCCCAACATCTTTGTCATTGGTGCCTCCATAGAGTTTGGCGATTTTATCTCTGTTAAGTGAGAACGTGAAACTACTTTTCCAACTGAGCTTACCTTTGATATTAACTGTATTTAATTGTAACTCGATACCTTTATTATCAATCCCTCCAATATTTGCCCAGATGCTGGAATATCCGGAAGCAGGGGGAAGCGCTCTTTTAACCAAAACATCAGTCGTTGTAGCTTTATATACATCTATGGAGCCGGAGATCCTATGGTCAAGGAATGCATAATCGAGTCCTAAATTAAAGGAAGAGGTAGTTTCCCATCCCAGGCTTGCGTTGCCTATTGAACTTGGATAAACAGCAATAGCCGACGAAGGGCCATTAACATAAGAATCAGTTGTCATTCTGGAAAAGCTTGAATATCTACCAATTCCCTGATTTCCATTTTTCCCGTAAGAGGCCCTGAGTTTTAGATATATCGATCCCATCATATTTTTCAGAAATGGCTCTTCTGAAGCAACCCAACCTAATGAAAGCGACGGGAAGTTGGCAAATTTATTGTTTTCGCCAAATCCGGAGTAGCCATCCCGTCTTATCGTACCCGTTAACATGTAACGGTTTTTATAAGAATAGTTAATGCGGGCCATATACGAAAGACTATTTTCTTCCCAAGCTCTGGATGCCGCTGTTATCACGGTTCCAAGCGCTACGTTATTGTACCCGAGTACAGGGTTCTCAAATCCCTGAGCATTAATAGAATCGCTTTGTGCATTTCGGTTCTCACGGCTGAACAATAGTGTTGCATTTATTTGATGATCACCAACTGTTTTTAGATAGGTGACAATATTGTTAACAATCGAGTTTCTTTCCTGAGAAGGATTCTTAATGGCCTGGCCTTTGTTTGTTGCACCTTCAGGAGTTTTGACCGGATAAAATAGCCGATTGTTCCCGGTTAAAAAGCTATTCGAATAGTTCAATTCATATGTTAACCCTTTTACCCACGGCACAGTTATCTTTCCATTACCTACAAGAAAAAGATTATTTCGGATATCACTATTTTGAACATATAAATTATTAAGGGGGTATCGCATGTAGGTTTCTCCTGTAAGGTACATGTCATAATCTGGAGAGCCAATTTTATTGTTTGCAAGGGGGCTTGCTGTCCGGGCTGAGGCAAGACTTGCTTCAATCCCTGAATAATCGCGATAAGAGTATGATGTAATTATACCCAATGTAAACCAATCGGTAACTTTGCTTTCAACATTACAATTCAATGTAATTCTAGAAAACTCATCATTCAATTGAATTCCCTTTTCATTGGCATAAGATCCTGACACAAAGTAACTACTCCTCAGTGTCTTTCCTGAGAAACTTAGGTTATAGTTTTGAACTGGAGCTACTCTTGTGACTTGATCAACCCAATTTATTTCATTTCCTGCAAGGTAATTGTCTTTTTCTTCTTGTGTTCTCAAACGAGAGGCAACTATGTTTTTATCTGTAATATTAGGCCTCACGGGTTTTCCTGTAGCACTTGTAGGATTAGTTTTATACCATGTATATAAATCCTGCTGGTAATAGTAATCAACATTCCTAATGGCATATTCATTCCCATTCATTACTCTCATCGGATTATTTGCCATATCCTGAAAACCATAAGACATATTAAATGATACAGATGGCGTTTCTGACTTCCCTTTTTTAGTAGTGATAAGCATTACACCATTTGCTGATCTTGATCCATAAACGGCGGCAGAACTGGCATCCTTCAAAATATCTACTGATTCAACATCACTGATGTTTATATCGGCTATATCGCCATTGTAAATAATACCATCACGAACAACTAATGGTCGATCACTTGCCGATAGAGATGTTTGACCCCTGATAGAAAGACTTGGTTCTGCACCCGATAGGCCAGTTCCCTGAATATTCACACCCGCTGAAGCTCCAGATAATGCTTGTAAAAGATTTGTATTTGATTGAGAGGCTTTTCCACCTATAGATACTCTGTCAACAGATCCTGTTAAATCACTTTTTTTCTGAGTTCCGTAACCTATTGCCACAACCTCTTCTATTCCAACGGTTTCTTCAGTGAGTGTAACATCAATAGTCGTTTTTCCACTAATTGATATTTCCTTTGTTTTCATCCCAACGAACGAAAATTGTAAAACAGCGTTTTCAGGGACATTCGTAAGTGAATATTTCCCATCAATATCAGTAATATTTCCATTGGTTGTGCCTTTTACTGCAACGGAAACACCAGGAAGAGTTGTACCGGATGAGTCGGTGACTTTGCCTGAAACCTTTTTTTGCTGCTCACTCAAAAAGGGCTCCATCGCATCTTTGTTATACAATGCGATTTGGCGCCCAATGACTTTGTATTTGATGGCGGTATTGGCTAAAACGGCGTCAAGAATGTCGAAAATTGTTTTTTGGTTGGCATTGACCGATATAGCCATGCTAACATCTACATTCTCGTTGTAGAAAAACTTAAATTCGCTTTGGCCTTCGATAGCATGAAGCAGATTCAGCAAGGTTGAGTTGTTCTCAACAATGTTCAGCTTAGTGTTCTGCGAATAGGTATTGGAGGCAAAACAGCTGAAAATAGAGATCGTTACGGCAAGTACAGTTAGTTTCATTTTTCTAAAAAATTGATACAATAATGGCATATTGCCATGTTGTTCCAGCAATTTATTCATAACTTTGCAATGGTTTAATTAATTTAATGGTTTTTTAAATCGATTCTTTTAAAGGTGGGAACGGCCATTCCCGCCTTTACTTTTTTTGTGTTTGTTATCTGTTTCTCTCCATAATTAAGATAATTTGGTTTATAATTCTGTTTGATTACCCTGTTTGAAGGTTATTATTTGCCGGATATCTTCAAAATCCGGGATTGCTTGTTAAAGGAATACTTAATCGGAGTGGTAACATTGATCAGTTCCAGAAGCTCACCGAACGTCTCCAACTCAATCATTCCTGAATAGCCAGTCTTTTTCAATCGCTCTCCCTGTAATTCAATTTTCACATTGTACCATCGCTCCAGATCTTTGGCTACTTCGACAAAAGGTGTTTTTACAAAAACCAGTTTGCCCTCGCGCCAGGAGGTGATGTTTCCTGTATTGACATTCAGCATTGAGAATTCACCAGCAGGAGTAATTGTCGCTTGCTGCCCAGGCTTTAAGGTGGCGATGCGATTGTTCACATCCACAATTTTTACAGATCCTTCCACCAGGGTCGTTTCAAAATTATCATTGGCATAGACTTTGGCATCGAAGGAGGTTCCTTTGACTTCGATTCTGCCAAAAGCGGTTTTGACGATAAATGGCTTTCCATCTTTTACAACCCTAAAAAAGGCCTGACCGGACAGTTCGACGTTGCGGGTTTCTCCAAATTGTCGCGGAAAGGAGATGGTAGTGCCCGAATTCAGCCATACTTCTGAGCCATCTGGGAGTTTAAAATTGGTTCTGGCACCATAAGGAGTTGTCACTGTTTCTAAAACATTTGTAGATACTGGCTGCTGTTTCCAGAAGATGACCAGGGTCGAAATAACCAGTCCAAGGAGCAGTACTGCTGCCACTTTGAGCAGGTTTTCGTAAATGGCTAATCGCTGGACTACTGCCTTTGATTCTTCTAATGCGATGCGGTGGTGTATTTTATCGAGCAGGCTGCTATTTTCCTTGTTCTCGATTGCATTATTCAGGGTCTCTTTCCAGCGTTTGAGTAGCTCCAACGACACTTTGCTGTTGCTGTCATCTCCGCACATCGCCTCTAAAACAGAGGAAAATTCCTCTGGATTGGCAGTGCCGTTCCAATATCTGGCGAATTGTTTTTCCATGATTTACAGTTAATACACGAAAAGGGAGGGGATCCCCTGCTCCGAAAAAAAAATATTACATAAAAAGATAACAGTATAGCAGGGAGATGACCCCCATCTCTTTCAGTGAGGTTTTTATCTTTTTGATTGCGTGGGTGATATGGTCTTCTACCGTCTTTTCAGAGATATTTAGTTGTTGTGCAATTTCTTTGTTGGAAAAGCCTTCTGTCCGGCTCAAAATAAAAATCTGCCGCCTCTTTTCAGGAAGTTGGGAAACAACCTGATCGATGCCAGATTTAACTTCCTTGAACTCCAGTTGACTCTGTATCTGAAATTCTTCAGCTACGGAACGCTGAAAAAGCTCATTTTTGAAACTGTTGTTCCTGAGATTGGTACGGATCAAATTCAGCACTTCGTTTTTTGTAATTGTAAAAATGTAAGAATTAAAGGTTTCCGCATTGCCAATCTTCTGCCGGTTCAGCCAGAGCTTGACAAATACCTCCTGAAGAATGTCATCAACCTCTGTCTCAATTTTAAGGATTGATTTTGAAAAATGGAATAACCGCGGATAATAATAGTCGAACAGATCGTCCAAGGCAGATTTTTCATCCTTTTTCAGCCTAAGGATAATCTCTTCTATATCACGAATGGTCAGAATATTGATCGTAGCCAATTAAAATAGCTCTTTTGTCTGGTTGTTAGTGTTAATTGAGAAGCCCGATAAGTTTTCAAAAGGTAAAAGTAAGCTAATTTTTGAAAAAAAAAATTCAACCATCAGAATCAGATATTTAGCCAAGTATTCAAAAAGGGAATTCGTTTAAATATAAACGGTGTGATTGATATTGCCCTTCCTAAAAGAGGTCTAAAAAACGTGGATTTGAAAACCCGCCAGGAAATCCGCCATGATTTCCGACAACCAGTATCAACCAGCGGAAAACAGAAAGGGGTTAGACTTCCCACTCATAATCAGGGGGTCGTAGGAGTTTGCCCTACTGGGCCCACCCTCAAAATCAAACACTTACAAGATCGACTTGTAAGTGTTTTTTGTTTTGCGCCAGGAAGACGCCAGGATTTGGGGAATCTTGCGGGTTTTGTGCAGATTTTCTTTGCACTGATGTTCGTTTATTTTTAAACGAATTGAATCGTTTTTTTCAATGAAAGCAAATTCACATTAATGGGAGGAGCTCAACACTTTCCAATTTCTATAATTTAATGGCCAACTTTCAGGGAAGCTTACTTTCATTTTTCAGATATGAAAATCCCTACTTCTTTAGGGTAATAAGAACCACGCCCCTCGCTCCCCGTATTCCATAGATAGCTCTTTCCGGACCATTAAGAATGGTTATTGATTCTATTAATACAGGGCTAATATCATCAACATTAAGTGCCTCTTGGCCATCAACAATATACAATGAATTACTAGATATGCCACCTGCACCAGCTTTACCTCTAATCATTTCAAATACATTTTTATAGCTATTGTTATCCATATGCTTTTCGTCAATTAAAACTGTACTTGAGGTTCTATCCATTTTCCTTATTTTACTGTAACCATAATCGTACAATTTAACTTCCTCAGGGCTGATATATTGATGATGGCTTGAATCGGCCAAAAGCACAAAATTGATTTTTGAGTGTCCATCCAATTCTACTTCAACTCCTCCATGATTAGGTTCAAACGCCATCAGAGTTTTAGCTTCTGGCTCTATCCTAATTTTATAAAAGCCTTTTCTATTGGTATATACATTCGAACTTACACCATCAGAAATAATGGATATTCCTTGAAGCGGGTTTCTGTTTACATCAGTTACATAACCACTAATGGCTATCTTTTTATGTTTCTTATTAGCCCGCGCTGATGATGCTTCTACCAGAAATACCAATAGACTTAAAATAACAACTGTCTTCCAATTCATTTCCAATTATTTTATAAGGTTAGTATTTTCTGCTTTGCTCTCAACTTAGATAAATATAGCTAAAAAAATAGGTTCTATATTTAAATTTTGACAATTAGAACACGAATTTTTCTTTTCATAGTTTGATGATTTCCTCAACCTACCCCTAAAGTAAATCCAAATTCATTTTGAGAAGAAATTCGATTTTCGTTCCTTTAACATGAAATAGCCATAAGAATATGTTCACAACAACCACAAATGATTAAGTGGCTATTCCATTTGGCCGATAAAAAACAAATTATAAACAAATGAAATACCCATGAGAAAATATTCTCAACAACTGAAAATGAATATGCAGAGATTGGCTATACCGATCTTCGATTCCATACGACCTTTAAAAATCAAATTATATACCCATGAATAAACTAAATCATTGTCATGAAAAAATTAGCTGTTAGCATTCTTGTCTTATTCTTTTGCTCATTTCTCACCAGGGCCCAGGAAAATCTGACTTACCAAAAGCCATCGCAGGAAATCCTTCAACTCGTGGATTACCAAAGAGCTCCTGGGGTCATGATGGATGAAAAAAAGAGCTACATCATCTTTACCTACCAGAATACCTACAAAACCCTGGAAGACCTGAACCAGGAGGAGCTGCAGCTGGGTGGCCTGCGGATCAACCCGGTGACCAATATCTCTAGCTCAGTAACCTACATTACCAACCTAAAAGTGAGGAAAATACTGGACCGGGATGCTGTTCAGGTAAGTGGTTTACCAGCCAATCCAAAGATTACTTACATGACCTGGTCGATCGATGAAAAGAAAATTGCCTTCACCAATACCACAGCCAAAGGCATTGAGCTTTGGGTGCTGGATGTTGAAACAGCAGCAGCCTCCAAAATCTCTGCAGGACCACTCAATGCCAATCTTGGCAAACCCTACAGCTGGTGCAACGACAACCAGCATCTCCTGGTAAGGTTGATCCCGGAGAATCGTCCTGCAGTTATAGACAGCAAAAAAAACCTTCCTGCCGGTCCCATTATCTCCAACAGTGAAGGATCAAAAGCGCAAAACCGTACCTACCCGGATATGTTGAAAAACAAGACGGATGAGGCCAATTTTGAGACACTCGTCACTTCCGAATTGCATCTTTTTGACCTGGGCGGGAAATCAGAATTGTACATGACGAAAGCAATGTACAACGGAGAGAGTTATTCGCCTGATGGCAATTACCTCATGGTATCTACGATTCAGAAACCCTTCTCCTACATCGTTCCGCTGAACCGTTTCCCCTCCCGAAGTGTGGTGTACGACAAAGACAAAAAGGAGGTCAAGGTGGTGAACGAGACCCCGCTGAACGAGATAATGCCCAAAGGATTTATGGCTGTCCGCAAGGGTAAGAGGAACATGAACTGGCGTAGCGACAAACCTTCAACCCTCTTTTATGCCGAAGCGCTGGATGACGGAAATCCGGAGAACAAGGTGGAATATCGTGATGCAGTTTATCTTTGGGATGCTCCATTTAACGGAACTCCGGTTCAAATTGCCAAAACTACCGATCGTTTCAGCGGGATCATATGGGGTGATGAGACAAGGGCCATCGTGTTCGACGAATGGTACGACACCCGCAATATTAGGACCAGTATGATCAATCCTTCTGATCCATCTGCAAAGCCGCAGGTTCTATTAACCCGAAACTCCCAGGATATTTATGCAGATCCAGGGCAATACGAAACACACAGGAATATTTACGGCCGCAATGTCCTGCTTTTTGAGAAGGAAAATATTTACCTGATAGGGGATGGATTCACCAAAAACGGACAGTTTCCCTTCATCGATCAGTTCAATGTTAAAACTCTGAAAACTAATCGGATTTATCAATCTGGCTATATAGACAAACTTGAAAAGATCTTCTCCATTCAGGATATCAAAAAAGGGGATGTACTGGTGCAACTTCAGTCGAAGAGTGAGTTCCCCAACTATTACCTGCGCAACCTGAAAAAAAACAAGTTAACTGCGCTGACCAGTTTCCCGAATCCCTTTGAAAGCATCCGCAATGTTGAAAAAACATTGATCAAATACAAACGCAAGGATGGAGTTGAACTTTCAGGAACTTTGTACCTGCCTGCAGGCTACGACAAAGTTAAAAAGGAAAAATTGCCACTGCTTATCTGGGCTTACCCAACCGAGTTCAAAGACAAGAACAGTGCCGGTCAGTCTGCCCTGAATCCCAATGAATTTACTTTTCCTTATTACGGATCCTTTGTTTACTGGGTAACCAAAGGGTATGTGGTATTGGACGATGCCGCTTTCCCGATTATCGGAGAAGGGAAGACTGAACCCAATGATAGCTTTGTCAGTCAGCTGGTTGCCAATGCCGCTGCTGCCATTGACGCGGTAGACTCGCTTGGATACATCGACCGTAAAAAAGTGGCAGTCGGCGGCCATTCCTATGGCGCCTTTATGACTGCGAATCTGCTGACACATTGTAATCTCTTTGCCTGCGGGATTGCCCGAAGCGGGGCTTACAACCGTACTTTAACCCCTTTTGGATTTCAGAGCGAGCAGCGCAATTACTGGGAAGTTCCCGAAGTTTACAACACGATGTCACCTTTTATGAATGCTGAAAAAATGAAAACCCCGCTTTTGCTGGTCCATGGGGAGGCTGACAACAATCCGGGAACATTTACCCTGCAGACAGAGAGGTATTTTCAGGCACTGAAAGGATTAGGAGCTCCTGCCAGGATGGTATTGTTACCGAAGGAAGCGCACAGTTACGTGGCGAAGGAGAATATCCTGCATCTGCTCTGGGAACAGGACCGCTTTTTCGAGAAATATTTAAAGCATTGAGAGAATTGACCCATTTAATTTGCCAGGAGTTTAGGACGCCCACACAGGGGTTTCCCTGCTGAAAACACTTTCATAATCAAACACTTACAAGGTGACTTGTAGGTGTTTGATTTTTTATGCCAGGAAGACGCCAGTATTTGGGGGAGATTGGAGGTTTTGTGCTGAAAAATCATGCGAGGAATATAATACTCCCCAATATTGAACCAAAAGGGTTGGTGAGCTAAGTTAATATTTGT
>JBAXED010000129.1:0-9923 GCA_037140615.1 Prolixibacteraceae bacterium | reverse complement strand
GACAACACCGTTGTGACCATAAAAAGAGCCTACCTTAAACAGGCATAATCCATAGTAATGAACAGGACCAAACTTGTTGAAATCTTTGGTGAGTCTCCTGTTCTGCAGTGAATCAGGAAGTAATCCTCCCTCTGCCAGACTTTCAATGAATTTTTGCAATTCACGGGGTGTGGAATAAACTGCACCCGCAGCCCCTAAATTGGATGCATCATAGGATTCGGTCACATCACCGGTGATACCCATTTCGCCAAAATCATATCCCCTGCCGTGATTGCCCGGCAGAGCTGTTCCGGATGATATATATCCTGTGCTTTTTAGTTGAAGCGGCACAACGATACGGTTGTTGATCTCCGTTTCCAACTTGTTTCCGGTGACCTTTTCAATAATCATCCCCAATAGGATGGTGTTGGTATTGGTGTATTTTAATTGAGTGCCCGGTGTATAAAGCAATGGATGAGAGAGCGATAAATCCACAAGTTCCGCGGGAGTCCAAATCCGCAATGGCGTTGTCTTAAATGCTGAAACCCATCGATCATCATCAGAAAAATCAAATATTCCGCTGGTCATGTTGGCGAGCATCGTCAGGGTTATAGCGTTGGTAGCCGTATATTGTGGGAAGTATTTCGTCACTTTATCACTGAGGGAGATCTTTCCTTCGCCGACCAACTGGAGAAGTACAGTTCCGGTAAATGTCTTGGTGTTGCTGGCAATCCTGAAGGTGTGGTTGACATTCATGGCAGCCTTGGTCTCCTTATTGCTTACGCCTGCTGCATACAGCCAGTCGATCCCTCTTTTTTTATCTGACACCAATGCCACAATGCCCGGAATGTCTGTGTTTTTAATCAACGAATCGGTCACAGCCTTTAGTTGGTCGATAAGGGGTTGGTTAGGGTCAGGGGTATCGTTCTTTTGGCATGAATTCAGAATAATTGCAAAAGAAGCAAGTAGAAGGAATGCAAAATTGCTCATATGCATTGCACCTACCTTGTGAGAAAGTAATTTATTAAGTTTTTTGATGATGTTGTCAAACATTAACGATTGTTTCATTGTTAAAAGAATTAAACAAGGTTTCAAGTGAATTTTAGGCTTGAGTTGAGATTTTTTTTCTTGTTTCTTGATAGGTTTAGATTATATTTAACCTTTTGATTATTTTAATTTTCCGTTCAAAACATCAACACTAAATATAACAACACACTGAGAAAATTGTTTATTCTGTGATACATTGCTTATGAAAAATTATTACCGTTTTCTAATTCCCGGTTTATTCTTTTTGCTTAGTTGCTGCAGCAGCGATAAAATGGAGATAACAAAACTATCCATGCTGGAAGGGGGCAAAACTTTTGCAGTTCCTACAGGTACAGCTGCTGATAAATTTGTACTGAAACGGTTCCCGGATGCACAATTGAAATACTTTAACAGTGTTCTTGATTGCGCCATTGCTGTCAAAGAAGGGAAAGCCGATGCGGCCATTTACGACAAGCCGGTTCTTCAAAATATTGCAGCCAAGAATGAGGGAATTACAGTATTATCCGAATTATTGGTTGATGACAAGTATGGTTTTGCAGTAAAGTTGGAAAGCAACGACCTGAAGGCGGCGATGGATGGGACTCTGGCAGAGTTGAAATCCAATGGAATCTACGATGACATGCAAAAACGCTGGTTTCCTGCGAAAGGAAATCCTGCAGCTATGCCCGGGTTAGAACTAACAGGTTCCAATGGTGTTTTGAAATTTGGAACAGCAGCCGTGACAGAACCCATGTCGTTTATTGATGGTAATCAAAAGATCGTCGGATTTGATGTTGAGTTTGCGACTTATGTTGCCAGGAAACTTGGAAAGAACATTGAAGTGATTGACATGGAATTTGGAGCCCTGCTTCCGGCACTTATTTCCGGCAAGGTTGATATGGTTGGTGCCGGATTATCTATCACGGAGGAAAGAGCTAAGAAAGTATTGTTCTCTGAAAGCTATTATCCAAGCGGAATTGCAGCAGCAGTGAGGAGCAAAACCAAACCGGCGAATGTAACTGCCACGGGTAAACTCAGGGGGATCGATGACATCAAAGATAAACGAATAGGTGTTTTGTTGGGCTCAATCCATGGTGTCTATGCTACCAAAAATTATCCGCAAGCTAAAATATTGGAGTTTCAAAATGTCTCTGACAAGTTGATGGCCTTGAAAACCGAGAAAATTGATGTGACATTTTTTGACCAGACGGCCTTGAAAGAGGTGTTTAAAAACAACAAAGAACTGGATGTTTTAGCAAAAAATATCTTTACAGTTCCCATTGCGGCCGGTATTAACAAACAAAATGACCAGCTCAGAAATCAGTTCAATGCTTTCTTGAAGGAAATTAAATCAAATGGTATCTACAACGAGATGGTAAATCGTTGGATGGCAGACGGTGTGCCAGTGATGCCGGTAATGCCAAAAAGTAATGTCAACGGCGAGCTTAAAGTTGGAATTGTGAGTGACATCGGAATGCCCTTTTCCTTCATGAAAGAAGGCAATCTGGCAGGTTTTGATATTGAACTCTCCACCCGGTTTGCGGCTAGTATTGGCAAAGAGTTCGTCCCGGTCGATTTGCAGTTTGGTAGTATGCTAGCCTCGCTCCTGACAAATAAAATTGATCTCATCACTTGCTCATTAATGATTACGGAGGAGAGGAAAAAGCAGATCAACTTTTCCGATCCTTACTATGAGTCAGGAGTCAGCGTGATTGCTTTAAAGAAGAACCTCGAGCCTGAAACTACCACAAAGATGGCACTTCTCGATGACCTTGCCGATAAAAGGATAGGTGTCCTGGCAGGAACGGTCCACGATGCGTTCATGTCTAAAAAATACCCGGGTGCAAAAATTCTCCTGTACCCGAATACTGCTGATATGGTACTGGCTCTTTCTGCAGAGAAGCTTGATGCTGTCATGTTCGACCTGACTAAGGCGAATTTATTGTTGAGAAGCCATCCGGAATTGGGTATTTTAACTGATCAGGTTCTTAGCATGCCTTTGGGGGTCGGTTTTAACAAGAAGAGGTCACTCCTTCGGGATGAATTCAACCTTTATATGAAAAGCATCAGGGCAGATGGTACTTACAATGAAATGTACAAACGCTGGTTCACCGGGGATCCTGAGAAAGCGGTAATGCCTCCAGTGAAAAGTGTTCCAAATGGTAAAAAATTAGTGGTAGGGATTTCCGTGGATGACCTTCCATATATTGCCTATAAAAACGGTGAATATGTCGGATTTGATATCGAGATGGTCCGTTTGTTTGCTGAGCGCGGAAACTACAACCTCGAATTCACCTCAATGGAATTCTCATCGCTGATTGCGGCATTGGCTGCAGAGAAGGTAGATCTGATCACAGACGGAATGGCCATCAGTGAGGAGCGGGCCAAACAGATTGATTTTTCTGATAGTTATGTTGACTTTCACACCGCAGTAGTTGCCGCAAAAAAGAATCTGGCTAAATATTCGGAGTCAAAGGTTAAAAATGTCGAGTTGTCTTTCCTGGCAAGATTTTCAGACAGTTTTTACAGCAATCTCGTTCTCGAGAAAAGATATCTGCTCATCTTCGAAGGACTAAAAGCTACCTTGCTTATCTCCCTTTTTGCCGCGCTGGTTGGTACGATTTTGGGTGGATTGGTTTGTTTTATGCGGATGTCGAAACGGAAAATGGTTTCTGCCGCAGCCGGGTTATACATATCTCTCTTGCGCGGCACTCCGGTTCTTGTCTTGTTGATGATAATTTACTACGTTGTCTTTGCATCAGTCAACATCAATCCGATGTTCGTGGCCATGTTTGCCTTCGGACTGAACTTCGCCGCCTATGTCTCTGAAATGTTCAGGACCTCCATAGAAAGTATAGACAAAGGACAGCAGGAGGCAGGAATTGCAGGAGGGTTCACGAAAATTCAAACATTCATTTATATCATCATGCCTCAGGCACTGCGTCAGGTTCTTCCTGTTTACAAAGGGGAATTTATTTCATTGGTAAAGATGACATCCATAGTGGGATACATTGCTGTGCAGGATCTTACCAAAGCAAGTGACATTATCCGCAGCCGCACTTTCGATGCCTTCTTCCCGCTTCTTGTGGCCGCAGTGTTTTATTTGATTATTTCCTGGCTGCTGACATGGGCCCTGGGGTATGTAGAAGTTTCTGTCGATCCGAAAAGAAATAGAATTCAAAAAGCAGTGGAGGTAAAACAATGATTACAATAAGAAATCTATCCAAACACTACGGTGATCTGGTCGTCCTGAAAGATGTCAATGCCGTTATTCAAAAAGGTGAAGTTATTTCAATAATTGGTCCTTCAGGTACCGGTAAAAGCACTTTTCTTCGTTGCCTGAACCTGCTGGAGGCACCCACGGGCGGAACAATCCTGATTGATGGAATTCCTCTGCTGGATAAAAAAACAGATGTTCCAAAGATTCGGCAGAAGATGGGAATGGTCTTTCAGTCCTTTAATCTTTATGCACATCTCTCCATACTCGACAACCTGACAATTGGTCCGGTTAAGCTGCTTGGTAAGAAAAAAGCTGAGATGAACACGAAAGCCCTTGAGCTTCTCAAACTTGTAGGGTTGGCCGAAAAAGCAAACAATTTCCCCGATGAGCTTTCCGGCGGACAGAAACAACGGGTTGCCATTGCAAGGTGCCTGGCCATGGAGCCGGAGGTCATGCTCTTCGATGAGCCTACCTCAGCCCTTGACCCTACCATGGTGAGTGAAGTTTTGTCTGTCATCCGCCGACTGGTTAGGGAAGGCATGACCATGATTATCGTGACCCACGAAATGGAGTTTGCCCGCAACATTTCGAGCCGTGTATTTTACATGGACGAAGGGGTGATTTATGAAGAAGGTCCGCCGGAGCAGATATTTGAGAAACCGCTGCGTGAAAAAACAAAGGCCTTTATCCACAGGATCCGCTGTTGCCAACAACATATTTCTAACATAAACTACGATTTATATGCCCTTCAGGCGGAGATGGAATTGTTCTGCGATAAGCACATGATACCGAAAAAGGTAAGCGGTTATGTGCAGCATATTGAAGAGGAGACACTTTTACTTCAATCAGATTTTTCTGATATTGATATGAACCTTTCCTATTCAGAAAAGGATGGTAGTCTGGAACTGATTTGCGAAAGCACTGGGGCGCCCATGAATCCATTAACCCAAAAATTAGCCGACACACATATCGGATTAAAGCTAATCAGGGGAAGATGCAAAAGTGTGGATTACAAATATGACCGTGGCAGAAATATCCTTACCATGGTGTTGAAAGGCGAGTAATCATTGTTATTTTAAACAGACAATGATTATTTAACTTAAGAATTTTGACATCAATTATTTTCCTAGAAGCACTGGATATCCCGTTTTACTGCTGTTGAGGGTCCAGCTGGAATATCCCGTTTTGTTGTCGCTTTGCCAGGCATTCAGGCATTCGAGCAGTGCTGTATGCATATTGTAGGATAATTTTCCAATATTTGCTCCGGACTTTATCTGCGAAGCTTTGCCCTGTACTTCAGTAATGGCATTTGTAAAGCCATCAGTATCAGCAATTATGTTGCCTATTGTAACTGAGCCAAAGCCATTTTGAACGGTTCCAAAGCCATCTTTTGCACAACCCTTGAGGTAGTAACAATTTTTTATGATATTACCATCTTTATAGGTTCCAACAACTCCACCTATGTTAAAACCATTTTCTCCTGCTGGCGTGTTGATGCTACCGGTGTTGTAACAGTTGGTCACAGTACCATCGTTGGCACCAACAACACCTCCCATGCCATTGCCGTAGCTTTCATCATATTCCTTGTTGGTATAACCATTCAGATTACCGGTATTGTAACAGTTAGAAATCACATTAGTCATATTGACCCCCGCAACCCCTCCAATTAAAGTAGTGCCTTGTACATCTGCATTGTTACCGCAATTTTTTACGGTTCCATTCCAACTTTGTCCGACGATACCGCCTGTGTAACGACTGCTTCCTTTGATTGAAGCAAAGTTGCTGCAGTATTCAATCAAACCTCCCACATTATATCCGACAATGCCTCCAATTCTAACTCCGTTTCCATTATTCATGATCAAAATTCCCAGGTTCTGACAGTATGCTACCCTGGCATTTGTGCCTTCGCTCTTGCCAACGATACCACCTGCGGCATTGCCATTGTTGGTGATTGTTCCCAAGAAGGTACATTCTTCAACATTCCCATTTTTATTATATCCCACAATGGCACCATTGAAATCAAGGTTCATCATAATTTCGCCGGCGGTTATGTTGCTGTCAATCAGATTAATTTTTTTGATTGTGCCTCCATCCATGGATCCGAACAAACCCTGATAGCCAACTACAGAATTGATATACAAGCCTTTGATTGTGTGCATATTTCCATCAAAAGTACCTTTGAAGGGAGCATTTTTTGTGCCAATAGGCTGCCAATCCAGGTTGTTTAAGTCAAGACTGTTACTGAGTTGGTAAGTTGAAGTGCTGGTTGCTCCAGTCGGAGGATTTGTATTTACCCCGTTAACAATGTCTGATAAAAGCTTCAGCTGAGCAGGGGTTGAAATAACATATGGCTGGGAATTAGTGTCAAAGGAAGATGCAGCAGTGCCATCCCATTTCACCAGATTATCCATTTCATCAATCAGGTTATCCTTTTTCTGGCATCCTGCTATTACAAATGCTACAACAAAAAACAGTAAGAAATTTTTTTTCATTTATGTCTGATATTATATGTCTAATAGAGCTGCTGCATTCATATCTTATCCGATAATACTAATATTGAAAAGAAGCATGCCAAGGACATAGTGTGCGATGGAAACGCCGACCAGGGTCCTGTGCCGGGTATAAAGCCATCCAAAAAATAATCCGCCAAATATCGTTACGACCATTGTCGGAGTTGAATAGTGGAGATGAACCACACCAAAAAGAAACGAGGTGGTTAGAATTGCGATTAATGACCGGTATTTTCCCGTGAGCATTTGTTCAACATTGGTTTGAACGAAACCACGGCAAATAAACTCTTGAGCAAATGCGGTTAACGTATAGATAACGATTTCCAAAGGGGAAAATTTCCAGCTAATAAGTTCCTGCCCGTATAGACTTGATGATGGAGTGTTCATCAGCACAAGCTTCAATATGATTGCAATAATTGCAATCGGAGATGTATAAACCAGACTTTCTATCAGCGCCTTTTTGCTCCCTTTCCAGGTTAGTCCCCAGTATTGTATTGGATAGGAATAATTTGACAGAAAATATACAATAATCGCAATAATCACAATCATAAATCCAAAGGTAATGATGGATTGTGGTGTGGTAGTGAACCAGCCGTTGGAAAACACCTGAGCCAGTATGATGGTATAGATGCTTAGAATCATCACAATCGATGAAAACATAAAACCACTGATCGTTTTTAATTTTTCTGCCTTAGCCAGTTCATTGTTTTTAACCTCTAATTCTTCAATTTTCCGTTCAAGGGAATATTCGCGTGCTTCAACCTTCACACTCATTAGTCCGATCGTTTCGGCCAGATCACGCATTTCGGCCGACTCAGCTTCCGAACCCGAAACCAGGTGCAGATGTTTTGATGCTTCATAATCGCCTTGAATGATCTGAAGTGCGGCATTTTTAATTGACTTGATAGTCGATACTCCCTTTTCTGGGGGAATGGATGGTGCTGATTCAATAATTCCTTTTTTAGCCATTTTTTCTTAATTCCTTACGTCTGTTAGTAATCTTGAATATTACCTTTTCTAGGTAACAATATAATATTGGAAAAGTTTTCATTATTGTGATGAAATCTGCAGAAAGTTGGTCATATAAAAGTGTGCCAAAATCCTCCAAAATGTTGCTTTCCTTTCTTAATTCTTTTCTTTAACTCAAATGTAGTCAAGGGAAGTTCAACCATAACTTCTGGCATAATTCTTGTTTTACAAAGCTTCAAATTATCTGAAAATAAAATTAACTGATTAATAATAATTTTAAAAATTGGAGGACAAAAAATGACAAAGAAAATATTAAGTATTATATTAATCAGCGTTAGCGTAGTTGCTGCAAAAGCACAAAGCTTCGATAAAAAGAACGTTGCGTTATGCTATTTTAACGTTATAATAAACAGCAATTTAGAAATAATTCCCAACAAAGCAATTGCCGATAGTATTTACAAAGAAATTTATGGGGTTTTAAATGAAAATGCAGGTATCGAGCTGAAAAGCGTTGATTTTCTGAAAGATAATGTAAAATATTTCCTTGGTTATCCGATTGGCAGGGCTAAAAATGCAGCTAAATCAAAGAAATGTAATAATTATGTTAAAATTGTTATTGATATTTCACCCGACGGAATCTTTACAACAAAAGATGCTGCTTTCACCGTTGCCGGAATTGGGAAGGAAAAGAAAAAGGTGAATACCAAAATAAAAGTTGGTATAGTCATGATTATCTACGATGAAAATGGTGAAAAAATTAAAGATCTTCAAGCTAAAGCTACTTCCAAAGACAAGATAATCATTGATAGTGAATCACTTTTAATTGGGGATTTTTCTTTCATTAATAAAAAGAAAAATGACAGTAATTTTGACACGTTTCAAAATATATTGTACCAGGCTGCAGCAGATTTGGCCAATAAGAGTAATTGAGCTTTTGATAAGGTTTTTTAGTAAAAGGATGGAATCGCCCGATTCTGTCCTTTACTTTTTTATCGAGCCAGACTACTAAAATGCTTTACCAAAATGGATGATTATCGGCTACTTGAACCTTAACTTCGATCAGGCTCAAACCGCGCTAATAAACACAAAGGCACTTGAAATTGAGCGAATCTATGTATTAAAAGAGTTTCAAGGCAAAAAAGTTGGACAGATTTTGTTTGATACGACTCTACAAACAGCAAATAGATTAAAATCGGAATATATTTGGTTGGGTGTCTGGGAGAAGAATTTCAGGGCACTGACCTTTTACGAAAAAATTTGTTTTACAGAATTCGGGCAACATATTTTTATACTTGGCGATGATGTACAGACAGATATAATGATGAAATTAAATCTTTAATCATTCTTGTTTGGTTGCTTGTACCAGAAATTTTAATTAAAACGCAGGGTTAGAACTTTTAATTGCATAAAAGCAAACTGTGACTTAAATAATATTTGTCCACGTTTTGACCACGCTTATTAATATGTTTGACATAATAATAACTATATCTTTAGTCCTTTGATTATAGTTTTCTGTATTTAACTAAATTTAAATATAAAAACCTAAATATTCGATTCTTAACCTACCAAAAGTTATATATGATCCCTTCCAAATCAACAAGCCTTCGCCAAGAAGCTGAGGAGCAACTGATACAGAAGTCGTCAAAAACGTCTTCACAACTTTCCGAAGCAGATGTTCTGAAACTTAATCACGAACTTCAGGTTCACCAAATTGAGTTGGAAATGCAGAAAGCTGAACTACAACTGGCAAACGAAGCGGCTGTTACTGCAATCAAAGAATATACTGAATTATACAACCTCGCACCAATGGGTTATTTTACACTCTCTAAAGAAGGCGAAATCACCGGGTTGAACCTTGGCGGAGCAAAAATGCTTGGCAAGGAGCGTTATTATTTATTAGGAACTCGATTCGGTTTTTTTGTTACTAACCAATCAAAACCAATCTTTAACGATTTTCTTGATAAAGTATTTACCAGTAAAGCGGAAGAAACAAGTGAGTTGAAATTGAGCTTTGAAGGTTACTCTGAAAAGTATGTGCAGCTTTCTGGTATCCTTAACAATAATGGGGAACAATGCTTTGTCACAATGCTTGATATCACAAAAAGTAAGCATAAGGAGAAGGAAAAACGTGAAGCAGAGTTAATCATTGCTAACAAGGAACGTACATTTCAAAATGAGGAGAAGGGAAAACGTGCTGCAGAGTTAATCGTTGCTAACAA
>JBAXED010000128.1:0-10207 GCA_037140615.1 Prolixibacteraceae bacterium | reverse complement strand
AGGGAATCGATGATCCTTTTCCCACCTGTCACGCTTTTCAAAACCACCCGACCGGTGTGTTCTGCAACAATTTTCCCGATAACGGAAGCCTCTCTGCCTAATTCGTTTTCCCGCATGATGCGAAGAATCAATTCACTCTCTTCTTCTGAAGCGACAAGCACAACCTTGCCTTCATTGGCGATGTAAAGCGGATCGAAACCCAGCAATTCACACATGGCCTGAACGCCTTTGTTGACAGGCAGTGCAGATTCTTCAATCTCAATTCCCTTAGATATTTTCGTGGCTAGTTCATTCAAAACAGTTGCTACGCCACCCCTGGTTGGATCGCGCATAAAAGTCACTGAAGTTGTCTGTTCGAGAATCTCTTTGATCAACCCATTCAAACAGGCACAATCGGAAAGAACCGGTGTCTTGAAGTTAAAGGACTCCCGGGCATTCATCACCGCCATCCCGTGATCCCCGATGGGTCCGTTGATGATGATCACATCGCCGGGTTTGGCGTTTTTGGTTTTGGCAGCCAGGTTGTTTTCCTTTTTGATTCTTCCTATCCCGGCTGTATTGATGAAGATCTTGTCGCATTTCCCTTTGTTCACTACTTTGGTATCGCCGGTTACGATCGAAACTCCGGCTTTTTTAGCTTCCTCCGCCAGGGATTGAACGATCAGCTCCAGCTCATTCATGGGAAATCCCTCCTCGATGATAAACGAAACGCTGAGGTAAAGTGGCTCCGCACCTGAGACCGCCAGATCGTTGACGGTGCCGCAAACGGCAAGTTTACCGATGTTTCCTCCCGGGAAAAAGATGGGATCGATGACAAACGAATCGGTGGTAAAAGCAATCTCTTCTGTATTTATTGGAAGGATGGCCGAATCGGATTGCTCGCTCAGTATTTTGTTCTCAAAATGGCGCAGGAACAGGTTTTCAATCAGGTCGTGCATCATCCGGCCGCCGTTCCCATGGCTCAGTAATATTTTCTCTTCCCTTTTTGTCATTCTCTGTATTTGTAATAAGTGGCACAGGTACCTTCGCCCGAAACCATGCAGGCGCCAACCGGATCGGAAGGGGTGCATGCCTTGCCAAAAAGTTTGCAATCTGTTGGTGTTTTCAGTCCGCGAAGGATCAATCCGCAAATGCATCCTTTCGGTTCACTCGAAGCAGGAATCTCAACCGGAATCTGTACTTCCGCATCGAAAGAGGAGTATTCCGCATTTATTTTTAGTCCGCTTTTCGGGATCACACCCAGTCCGCGCCACGAATCATCTTTCAGTTCGAAAACCTGCTCCAGCAATTTTTGGGCGATCAGATTTCCCTGGATGTTGACGACCCGCTGGTACTGAATCTCCACTTTTGGAACACCTGATTCGATCTGCCGCACCAGCATCAGGATGGCCTGCATCAGGTCGGCGGGTTCAAATCCGGCGACAGCCACACCGAGTCCATATTGATTGGGAAGCATATCATAAATGGCTGTTCCGGTGATGGCAGTAACATGTCCCGGGGCAATGAATCCGTCAATCTTGACCCCCTCTTCCACCAGAGCCTGCATCACGGGAGGCATCACTTTGTGCGCGCTCAAAACAAAGAAATTGGCAATTTGCCCTTTCTTCGCCTCAACAATGGCAGCAGCCGTTGCAGGGGCAGTGGTCTCGAAGCCTATCCCAAGAAAAACCACCTTCTTATCGGGATTTTGTCTGGCAATTTCGAGGGCATCCAGCGTGGAATAGACGATGCGGATGTCGCGCCCGTTGGCTTTCTCTTTTTCCAGAGAAGTATTTGATCCGGGCACACGAATCAAATCGCCGTAAGTCGTGATGATCATTCCCGGCATTTTACTGTATGCCAGGGCCGTGTCAATAAAATGCTGACCGGAGACGCACACCGGGCATCCCGGACCGGAAAGCAAATGGATGGTTGGAGGAAGCAGCCCTTTTAAACCGAACCGGTGAATGGACATTGTATGTCCGCCGCAGACCTCCATCAGAGCAATCTCCTTAGTGGAAACTTTTTTCAATTCTGCCGCAATAGACAGAATCAACTCTTTCCCCCTGTATTCGTCGATGTACTTCATAGCTAATCCTTTGGACTGTTTCTCTCTATCTCATTGAGGAGCCGCAAGGTCTCTTCGGCCTCATCAGCATCCACCTTTTGAATGGCAAATCCGGCATGAAGCATCACATAATCGCCGACATGGACATCGTCCAGCATCAGCAGGCTTGCTTGATATTCAACATCTTCAATGGAAACAAGGGCACTTGGACCGTTTACACTGAGTACTTTTGCAGGTATGGCTAAACACATTTTAATTCCCTCCTTTTTGCCGCGATGGCCATTTGTCCCAGAGCAATTCCCCCGTCGTTCGTGGGGATTGAAGCATGGGAGTATACTTCAAAATTATTTTCCCTTAATTTGGTTTCAGCTCCTTCCAGCAGGATTTTGTTCTGGAAAACACCTCCGGAAAGAACAACTTTTTGAATTCCTGTGTTAATACTTATCGTTTCGACTGTCTCAAATATAACTGAAATAATGGTCTGATGAAACTTTGCAGCAATTCTTCCCGGTGCTACCCCATTGTTTAAATCCTCAATTATACCTCGAATTGTATCGTCGAAATTAATGGATTCCCCAACGTGGAAAGCATATTTCTCATTGTCAAACAAATCGGCTTGCGACAAGGCCTCCAGCAGCATCGGTCCCTGGGCGGAAAAGGTTGCCACCTGACAAATTCCCAGAATAGAGGCAACCGCATCGAACAGCCTTCCGGCACTGGAAGTCAGCGGACAGTTGACATTCTGGTCAATCATCCGCACAAGCATCTCTATCTTTTCTTCTTCAACCTGCCTCAACGGCGGAAGGTCCATCTTTAAAAATTCACTGCCAAACACCTTTTTCAGGTAGGAGACAGCCATGCGCCAGTGTTCTTCATTCGCCAAATCACCGCCAGGTAAAGGCACATATTCGAAATGGGAATGACGGGAAAAATCGTTTAAGTCGCAGACAAAAAATTCTGCACCCCAGATATTTCCATCAGAACCATATCCTGTGCCATCAAAAGAGACGCCAACAACAGGTTCGTCCAAATGGTGTTCAGCCATGCAAGAAGCGATGTGTGCGTGGTGGTGCTGAACGGCCACAACTGGAAGCGGCGCAAATTGTTCGGCGGTTCGTGTCGAGATATAATCGGGATGAAGATCTACGACTAACAATGAAGGTTCAATGCGAAACAAGCGGATAAACTGTGCGATGGTCTGCTCGTAAAAGGTAGTTGTTTCCAGCCCCTTCAAGTCACCAATGTGCTGGCTCAAAAAGGCTTTTTCTCCCTTTCCGACACAGAAACAATTGGTCAGTTCGGCTCCGAAAGCCAGAATGCCTTCCACATTTTGCCTCATCCTAACCGGAGCCGGAACATAGCCGCGCGAGCGTCGGAAGACCCTCTCTTTTTCAAGAACAATACGAACCACTGAGTCGTCGGTTCGGTTGTAAATGGCACGGTTGTGCAAAACGATGGCATCTGTACAATCGGAAAACTGCTCCAGCGTCTCTTCGTTTCCGATCAGGATTGGTTCACTGCTGAAATTTCCGCTGGTCAGGACGATGGCATCCGTTTTCAACCTGGCAAAAAGCTGGTGGTGAAAAGGCAAATAAGGCATCATGACTCCGAGTAGGTTCAGGCCGGAATTGACCAAATCCGACATTTCTCCTTTTGTTTGAAGTAACACTATCGGCCTGCGCCACGAACAAAGTGACTGCTCCTCCCCCTCACTCACGGTTGCGTATTTTTTTACAGACTCCACATCGCGAAATAATACCGCAAAGGGTTTGGACTCCCTGTGCTTCAACTTCCTTAATTTTTGGAGAGCCGAATCATCAAAGGCATCGCAAGCAAGATGCATTCCGCCCAATCCCTTGATGGCAACCACTCCGCCTTTGTGCAACAATTGAGCTATATGATCCAGAATAAAAATCGTATCCGTGCCAACGCTTTTCCCGTTGACAAACATTTCATAGTGCGGTCCGCAGATGTTGCAGGCAACAGGTTGTGCATGAAACCTTCGATCGCTGATCTCTTCGTACTCTCTGCTGCAATCGGGACACATGGCAAACGGGGCCATTGTGGTTTTGGCCCTGTCGTAAGGCAGGTCGCGGATGATAGTGAAACGCGGTCCGCAGTTGGTGCAATTCACAAATGGATAATCCCGCCTGTTCCCATCTCTTTCAATGTCTGCCATGCACTCTTCACAAACAGCAATATCCGGACAAATTTCAGTGATCTCTTCAGAAATATTGTGACTTACCAGGATCCGGAAATCCGGAAATTCTTCCAAAGCTATTTCCGCTGAATGCAGATCTTCGATGATGGCAGCTGCAGGAGCTTCGTCCTTTAGCGATTGTTGAAAAAGTGTGATCTGCCTGAGGTTTCCGGTAACCCGGATGACCACACTTTCGTTGGTGTTTTGCACCCATCCATTCAGCTCCAGCTTTGTTGCCTGCCGGTAGACAAAGGGTCTGAATCCGACTCCCTGAACCAATCCTCTAATGGTAATATGAATCGTGTGGTTATTCAAAAGATGTGTACTTATAATTCATGTAAAGATATAGATATTTATACCTACATTAGCTTGCAAATTGCTTTCCATGCTAACCTTTCTCGTCGGATTTATTGCCAGTATTGCCCATGTTGTAACAGGTCCGGACCATTTGGCCGCGGTCACTCCCCTGGCCATCGACAGCCGCAAAAAATCCTGGGTAATCGGTCTGGCCTGGGGTGTTGGCCATACGTCAGGGATGCTGTTAATTGGACTGTTGTTTGTTTTGTTCAAGCAAATTTTGCCAATAGAAGCCTTGTCCAAACACAGTGAGTTCGTCATAGGATTATTGCTGATAGGGATCGGAACCTGGGCTCTTTTCAGGATGTACCGCAGGCATATTCATGGGAACAAACCTCATACCCATTTTCACGAAAAACCGCATCTGTATGCTCATGTTCACCAACATTCCCATCAGATCAGCCCTTCACACGAACATGTACATGAGCATGTACACAGCGGCACAGTAAGGAAAAACGCCATAACGGCTCTTGGTGTAGGAGTGATTCACGGTTTTGCCGGCTTCAGTCACCTGTTTGCGTTACTGCCTTCTCTGGCTTTCCCAACAGTCATGGAATCAGTAATCTATGTCACCGGTTTTGCCCTGGGAACACTATCTACCATGGTTCTCTTCGCGTTTATTCTGGGCATCGTGGCTTTCCAGTCGGCCGTCAAAAACAAACTTATTTTCCTAAAATGGTTCACTATCGGCGGAGGAGTTTTGGCTATTCTTATTGGGATTTATTGGATTTGGAGCGGGGTATAGGAAAATGCTTTCCATTAGCTTTTCTGGCAGAATAATCTATTCGATTAGTGCTATGTGCCTTAAATTTCTACACTCATTTTTAAACGTTTTCCAAATCCTTGACGAACAATTCGCATCAATGTGGTAAGTCGTATATCGGAAGCGTCATTTTCAATTCTTGAAATATACGTTTTTGTTGTACCACATTTCGCGGCAAGCTGCCCCTGAGTCATTCCTAGCTCTTTACGAAGTTCTTGAAGCATGACGCCAATTCTGAAAGATTCAAAACCCTCTTCAAATTCTTCTCTTTTAGGAGTTCCTCTTTTACCGTACTGTGTTTCCAAATGGTCAGTAAAGGCTGTTAAGTTATTATTCTTCAGATTTTTCATAGAAATATTGTTTTTTTAATTTTTCAGCTAATTCAATTTCATTTCTTGGAGTTTTTTGAGATTTTTTTTGAAACCCGTTCAGCAATATGATAAGTCGACCTTCATCAAAGATGCAAAAAACTCTATAAATATCACTGCCCACTTCCACTCTGACTTCGAAAAGTCCCGTTGTATCCTCCATGTGCTTGAAATACTTGGCAGGAACTCTATCGACTGTTGCTACTAATTTCAAAGTCCAGTTGAATTTCCTTTTGACCTCTGGTTTAAGTGTTGCAAAGAAGTCCAGATAGAAATTTTTGTAATAATATATATCCCTGATGAAATTTTCATTCATGAAGCAAAGTTAGCTAATTAGGTAACTACTTACAAATTTCAATCAAGTTTTTTTAAGAGATGTACTTCTTTCTCGGGAATTAGTGTTAACGCCTTTAATCCTTTTCCCGAAACTATTCCTACCTTTACCAGTGCTAATCCGGAAGTTATCATCATTAAGTCAAATCCTGTTTTGAAAAAAATTCAAATTACACCTTTTTACAGGATTGTCATTCTCCTAATTTTAATCATCCTTTCGACTAAAACATCTCAATCGCAGGAGATTCAGGAGATAAAAATCACCAAGACATTTAATCAGACCCCACTTGCAGGTTTTTTCAGTTACCTGGAAGAAACGTGTGGCATCAAAATTTTTTACAAGGAGGAGTGGATAAAATCTGCTGTGGTCAGCGGAACGTTCAAAAACAGTCCGGTAATCCATGTGCTGAACCAGGTATTAACAGACAAAGAACTAAATTTCAGGTTCTTCGATCAGGATATGGTGTTCGTCTATCCCAAAAGCCCGGACGGAAATGTAGTGCTGGGCCGCAACGAATCGCAACTGATTGTCATTGGCGATCCGCTGAATCAGGTGCAAAATAAAAGAGCCAAACTGCAGGGGAAAGTTCTCGATGGCAAATCCGGAGATCCACTCCCTGGGGCAGTTGTCTACAATCCTGAAACGAAAACCGGGGTGGTTTCGGATGCCAAAGGAAAATACATGATCGAGCTGCCCACCGGAGAATTGAACCTCAGAATCTCCTTCATGAACTTTGAAAACAAAAATCTAAAGATTCAGCTTATTCAGGATGGGAATGCCGATCTGGAGATTTTTGAAAAGACCCAGCAGATTGAGGAGGTCACGATCATGGGCGACAACAAACGCGCTTCAAAGGCACAAATGAGTATGATCAAAATGAGCGCCGTTTCCATCAAGGAGCTGCCTGTCCTGATGGGGGAGGCCGATCTGATCAAAGGCATGGTGATGATGCCAGGCGTTCAAAGTGTTGGAGAGATGTCGTCCGGATTCAATGTGCGCGGTGGAAATACCGATCAAAACCTCGTTCTGGTAAATGGTGCCCCACTATTTAACACCACCCATCTTTTCGGTTTCTTTTCGATGGTCAACCAGGACGCAGTCTCAGATGTGACGCTTTTCAAAGGCGGGATGCCGGCCTCTTTCGGAGAACGAACTTCCTCCGTTATGGAGATTCAACTAAAGGATGGCACCAACAAATATCTGAGCATCAATGGCGGCATTGGACTTATCAACAGCCGACTTTCCATCGAAGGACCCTTCGCCAAAAAGAAGAAAAGTTCTTTCATGGTAGGTGGAAGAAGTACTTATTCGGACTGGTTGCTCCAAAAAACCAAGAACCCAACTTTCATGAACAGCGTGGCGCATTTTTATGATTTGAATGGTACGGCAACGATTGAAATAAATCCGAAAAATCACCTGAAATTGACAGGATATCTCAGTTCCGATGTTTTTAATCTCAACACCAGCACACTCTACCAATATGCAAATTACCTGGGTTCGCTCAACTGGAAGCTGAACCTGACCGATAAAATCATCTCGCAATTGTCGCTAGCCTACTCAAAATATGATCTGAAGGTGGACCAGAAAGACCCATATCTGCCGCTGGATGACTATACCCTGAAATCTGGCATCCAATATGAGAGCCTCAAGTACAACGTGCTTTATTATCCCAACGAGAAGCATCATATCAGCGCCGGTTTGCAGGCCATCAGTTACCAGATCAATCCGGGTGAAATTGCTCCGACACAGACCAATTCCAATGTCTTCCAATCTTCGATGCGGAAGGAGCAGTCGGCCGAGATGGCACTTTTTGCAGACGACAACTTCGACTTGTCAGAGAAGATATCGGTTAGCATCGGATTTCGGTACACCGGCTTTTTCAACTTCGGACCCGGCGTGGTTTACAATTATGCCGATGGAGTTTCGAAAAGCACCCACTCCATTATCGATTCAACCCTCTTCAATTCGGGACAAATCATCAAATCTTACCAGGCACCTGAGCCACGGCTGGCCCTCAAATTATTACTGCCTAACGGTGGATCGCTGCGTTTAAACTACCAGCGCACCCATCAGTTTATCAGTCAGATTTCCAACACAGCCGTCATTTCGCCGGCCGATTACTGGAAATCTGCCGGAGCCTATCTCGCTCCCCTGATCAATGACCAGATCGCTTTTGGCTTTTTCAAGACGCCAACCAAAGGGAATTTCGAGTTTTCGGCGGAGGCATACTACAAGAAACTTCAGAACTTGCCCGAATACAAAAACGGCGCACTGCTCCTCATGAACACCCACCTCGAAACCGACTACATCCCGGCAAGCGGCTATTCCTACGGACTGGAACTGATGGCCAAAAAGAGTTCCGGAAAGTTGAATGGCTGGATCAGCTATACCTTTTCGCGCACTTTCCAGAAAGCCAATGGGCTGTTCCCGGAGGAGAAAATAAACAGAGGCGCCAACTACCCATCCATCTACGACAAGCCGCACGATCTTTCTGTGGTAACAAATTACAACATCAGCAGGCGATGGCGCTTTTCGGGCAATTTTGTCTATTCATCGGGCAGGCCGATTACACTGCCGGAGCAAAAATACCTGCTCGGAGGAAATCAGGTCGTGTACTTCTCGGATAGAAACAGCTACCGGATGCCTTCTTATCACAGGATGGATGTTGCCATCACCCTGGACGAAAACCTCAAGAGAAAACGCTCCTGGAAAGGAAGCTGGACCTTCTCGGTTTACAACCTTTATGGACGCAAAAATCCCTATTCGGTCTTTTACCGCAAGGACGCTTCCCTGCAAACCATGGATAAGGACAAGACACAATATGCCATCTATAAATTATCGATCATCGGCGTTCCCGTTCCATCTGTCACCTACAATTTTAAATTCTGATGCTGAGAAAAACGATCTATATTCTATTGATATTTAGCAGCCTCATTTCCTGTGAGGAGGTCTATTATCCGTCGATGAAAGATGCCGGCGGACAGCTTGTTGTCGATGCATTGGTAACCAATGACCCGACTCAAAGCTATGTTCGCCTTTCGAGGTCGACAAGTTTTTACGATTTGGGCGAACCCTCATCAGTGACAGGCGCATCCGTAAAACTGATGGATACCAAAGGCAACAGCTTTCAGGGTACTGAAATCAGTGCGGGAAAATTTACTTTTTCAAATAGTCCGGTAGTTGGGAAAAGCTATAAACTGCAAATTTTCCTCGGCAGCGACACCTACGAATCTGAAATCCTAGCAATGCCTCCCATTCCGACGCTCAGCAATTTTTATTCGGAACGCACCGAGAGCAAGGAGTATCAATCCAACAGCAGTGGCGTGCCTGTGGCTGTTACCGTGACTGGTCAGGAGCTTTACGCCGACGCCCCGGTCACTGCGGCGCTCGCCAATTACAGATTTTTCGCCAGAACCGTAATGGAATGGGTGTATGTGATCCCAAATACGCCCATGGCTCCAACGATGTACGGATGGCAATCACTTTATGACAAGAGTACTTACAACATCGCCGGTCCGAAGAAATTCAGTCAGATCAGCAAAATAGAGAAGCAGCCGCTGATGTTGCTGCCATTCAATACCACCCAACTTATTCAAACCGGGGCCAGTGTGGCAGGATGGATTTTTATCCTCGATCAATATGGCACTTCGCAGAGTTCTTTCGATTATCATGAAAAGCTGAACAGCCAGTTTTCTGCCAATGGGAGCCTTTTCGATCCGGTGCAAACTCAGGTGTATGGAAACATCATCTGCAAAACGGATCCTGCCAAGATCGTCTTTGGGTTCTTCGATCTGGCTTCCTACCAACAGCATCGGTATTTCATCCAGTTTAATGGTTCAGACCTTGCAGGTAGTGCTGTGATCAGGAAGATAAACAGCTATCCTGCGATACCGGAAAATGGGCAGATAATTAATGTGAGGCCGGGATGGTGGGAGTGAGGAAGGATGGGGAGACGAGGGGACTGGGGGACGAGGGGACTTGGAGACTTGGCGAGGGGGAGAGAGGACGAGAGGACGAGTGGACGAGAGGACGAGAGGACGAGTGGACGAGTGGACGAGTGGACGAGTGGACGAGTGGACGAGAGGACGAGTGGACGAGTGGGCGACTTGGCGAGGGGGAGAGGGGGCGAGTGGTTGAA
>JBAXED010000127.1:0-10364 GCA_037140615.1 Prolixibacteraceae bacterium | reverse complement strand
TGCCACTTTGTTGTTGCCGCGAAATGAGATGAGTTCGCCGCGAACTCCCATCATCGGACCGGCAATGATCTCGACCAGGGTCCCGGGCTGCAGCTCATCGCGGGTGATCTCGACATCCAGGTCACTTTGTCCGAGCATGCGCTTGAGGATCTCGATGTCCTGGTCGCGGATGATGGCAGCTTTGCCTTCGAAGCGCACATATTGCATCACATTGTCGGTCTGAAGCACCATATCGTAATGTTTCCGTGTGATGTGCACGAAGACGTACCCGGAAATCAGCGGCATCTCTACCCATTTTTTGCGGTCGCTCCACTGGCGAAGCTTGCGCTGAAGGGGCAGGAAGGATTCGATACCCTTGTATTTTAACTCTTCGTGCACCCTTTTTTCTGCACGTGAGTGAACGTAGACGGCGTGCCAGGCGGGCTGATGAAGCAGATCTTTTGCGGACATGTGTTTTAGATTATAGGTTTATGCTATTAACTTATAGGAGGGGGAGAGAGGGCGAGGGGGAGAGGGGGCGAGTGGTGAAAAGAAACATTAGTGTCAACCTGTTAAGAAGGAGGGGGAGACGGGGTGAGGGGGAGAGTGGAAGAGTGGTCCCCGGAACTTTAAGTTTTAATATTTTAAATTTTATCATTACTCCCTAATAATTTCATTAAACAATTCGTAAATATTTTTTAATATATTGAATATTAATACAATATAATCATCTCGAAAGTCGCATTCGCCCCCTCTTCCCCTCGCCAAGTCGCCCCCTCTTAATTCAATTATCAAACTCAGCGTGAATCTTTCGGGAGTCGCATTCGCCCCCTCTCCCCCTCGCCCTGTCTCCCCCTCTTTTACCTCTCCACTCCCGAGGGCGGTGCATCCGCAGCCCCCGCACCCCAGCTCTTATTAGGCAGCTCGCCCATCGTCAGCTCCAGAACCGCCCCGTTCATCAACTCCTCGTGGGTGAACCAGGGTTTGCTGAGGGGCTGGCCGTTGAGCCGGGCACTCTGGATGTATTTGTTTTTGACCGAACATCCGGGTGCTTTGATGGTAAAGGTTTTCCCGTTTTCGAGGGATATTTTGACCTCTTCGAAGAGGGGTGAACCAATGTTGTAGATTGGCAATCCCGGCGTGACCGGATAAAAACCCATCGACGAAAAGACCACGAAAGCTGTCATGCCACCTCCATCCTCATCGCCGGGAATGCCAAAGATATTGTCTTTGAACCACACATCCAAGAGGAACCGGATGCGCTTTTGCGTCTTCCAGGGCTCGCCCGAATAGTTGTAGAGGTAGGGGATGAAAAAGCTGGGCTCGTTGCCCATGGAATATTGTCCAACGTTGCCAGTGGCATCGGGGAACTTGGCATAGAAGGCGTATTTGCTGTGGTCCAGCGGTTCGCGGAAAAGCTGATCCAGATTGGCGGTGAAGGCTTCGCGACCTCCCATCAGACCGATCAGGCCATGCAGATCGTGCTGCGCCTGCCAGGCATAGGTGTAGGCGTTGTTCTCGTCGTAATAGTCGCGTCCGCCTGGTCCGCCGTCAAATTTCGGATCAATATCGATCCAGTTGCCGGCGGAGTCTTTGGGCCACATCAGCTTTTTGTCCGGACGGTAGAGATTGCGGTAGTTGAGCGACTGCCGGCGGTAATATGCAGACTCTTCCTGCTTGTTCAGCTCGCCGGCCATTTCGGAAAGTGCCCAGTCGTCGAAGCTGTGAGCCAGCGTGATGGCCACACTCTGGCGTTTCTCGAAACCGTGCACGGCCTTGACCGTTTCGGTCTGCCCGGGCCACAAAGCCGGATAAAATCCTTTTTCACGGTAGAAGGTGTCGAGGATGCATTTCGTGCCATTGCGCCAGGGGAGCATAGTGGCTTGGGTGGCATTTTTCAGCATCCCTTCGTAGGCTTTCGGAACGTCAAAATTGCGGATACCTCTGCGGTAACCATCCAGCAATGAGATGGTTGAATGAAATCCGTTCATGGCAGGATCATCCTTGTACAGCAGCGGAAACTGAGGCACCCAGCCACTTTGTTCGTACATCGTCACGTACGATTGCAGCATGTCGCCTTCCAACTGCGGATGCAGGATCGATCTCAACGGATGCATGGCCAGGAAAGTGTCCCACATCCAGTCGTCGACGTAAAAATCGTGCGTGGTCGCGTGCACCTGATGGTCGTAGGCGCTGTAATAGTTGCCATGCTCGTTGATGTTGATCATCCGCTCGTACTGGCGGTAGAGGGAGGTGTAAAAAGTGCGTCGCTGCCTTTCGGTGCCACCTTTGACCTGAATCTGATTGAGCACTTTGCTCCATTTTTGTTCGGCATCGTTCTTGAGTGCCTCGAAGTCCCATCCGGGGATTTCGGCGGCCAGGTTGGCTTTGGCCTGCTCCGGACTGATGAACGAGATGGCATATTTGAGTTCGATCGTTGCCGGACTGTCGGTCCCAAATCGAATCCATGCTCCTGGTTTGGTTGAGGTTTCGTTTCTGCGCAGATCCAACTGACCGATGTCCAGCTTTCCGGCCTGACCGGCTTGATTCACCTCGCCATACACGAAAGCCTTCATCCCCTGAAACTCTTCTACCCCGGCAAAACTGGTACAGTTCTTAGTCTCCTTGTCTCCCAGTCCCCTAGTCTCCAAGTCCTTCTTCGCCCCCTCGACCCCTCGACCCCTCGGCTCCGCTCGGGGACCACTCCGCTCGGGGACCACTCCGCTCGGGGACCGTTTCTCCGTTTCCCCGTTTCTCCGTTTCATTTCCTCCCCGTTTCCCTGTTTCATCGCGGCACTCGCCCTCTCGCCCCCTCGCCCAGTCTCCCCCTCTTTTTCTAAATTCTCCATCGCCCAATTGCCGCCATTCACAACCCGCAGCGCCAAAAACTTCTCCCCCTTCCCGGGAAAGCTAAACCTGAAGTAGCCGCTTTTGGCTCCGGGAGTGAATTCTGTGCGAATGTTGCTGTCGACAAAAAAGGTAGAATAATAGTAGGGGCGGGTGGTCTCAAGATCATGATCATAGGTCTGCCGGGTGTTCCATGTTGAGGCTGTTGGCTCGCCCGAATAAGGCATCACACCGAAGAGCTCTTTGTTGCGGTGGGAGGATATCGTGAGGGGGAAATAGCTGATCTGGTCGTCGATGTAATCGGCCCGGATGGGAAAAAATCGCACCATCTGGTTGGGCAGCTGCACGGTAGGTCGCGTGGGCTGCAGGAGGATGCCGACGTTGCCGATGGTGGGGTCGACGGAGTCGAGATTTGTGGGCTGCGTGCCGCAGGAGAGTAGTAAGAAGAAGGAAGAAAGAAGCAGGAAGAGGGAAGAGGGAAGGAGGGGACGAGTGGGACGAGCGGACGAGTGGACGAGGGGGGGAGTGACTCGATGAAACGGAGAAACGGTGAAGAACTGAAACGGAGAAACGGGGAAACGGAGAAACGGTCCCCGAGCGGAGTGGTCCCCGAGCGGAGCCGAGGGGTCGAGGCGGTGAAGAAGGACTTGGAGACTAGGGGACTGGGGGACTTGGGGAGTGGTGGTGGGTTGGGTTGTGGTTTGGGAATAAGATATGGGGAATGGAGTCTTTTTCATGGCAGGAGGTTGTTTGATTTGTTAATTAGTTGTTAGATAGCAGTTTCTTGGGTCAAATTGGCTGTTTTACGGGCTTCCTTAAGCATTTCACTTACAATGAACATTTGTGCATTCCCTTCATAAGCACTTCTGTTCTCAGTCCCAATTTTGCCATATTCTTTTTCAATGAGCTCATCAAATGATTTTATTCCTTTGTAATCGGTCATGACTTTAACTTTTTAGATTCAAAATATTCTTTTCTTTTTCTCATTGCTAAAATCCCACCAGTTCCTGTTAAAGGTTATTGAAATTTTTCATGAACTCTGTCAATCTGTTTTGTCAATTCAAATATAAATTGAACCATCAAAGTTGCAAAGTCAATTTTAAATGTCCTCCAAGCCCCTGTTGGATAATTTTCATTAAGGTTGACAGTCGGATATCTGAGGCATTGTTCTCAATTCTGGAAATGTACGATTTGTTTGTACCGCATTTTTCTGCTAGTTCTTCCTGTGTCATTCCTAGTTTCAACCTTGCTTCTTCGAGCAAAACCCCAAGTCTGAAGGACTCGAACTGTTGTTCCCATTCTTCGCGTTTGGGTTGACCTTTTTTACCGTGCTTTTTGTCGAGAATTTGGTCTAAGGTTGTGATATTACCTTTTGTTTTCATCAATATATTCCACCATTATTTTAAGTGCCTTCTGATGCTTGTCGCTCAAAAGTCATACTACAAAGTTAACTATTCAGACAACTATTTCCAAATTTAATTTTGTCAATAAAATTCATTGCTCGAAAGAATCCAAGTCTTGCATAAAAGGTAATGTCGTATTTCTTCTTTGCGGTATTAGCTTGCTTTGGGCGAAACAACTGGCAAATTGCTCAAGACTCAAAAATATATACTGAGTCATTTAATTGTTCTTATTACTTAAGATTATATTGTTCAAAATAATTAGTTGTATTAGTCAAAGATAAATCGAAATTGACATAAAATCAATGCGAAAAACTATCCGTTTGCGGTAACGGAATGAGAAAAGTTAATTAATTTAGCAGGATCAATATATTAAGTTTGAAGGAGAAAAATGTTCAAATGAGGTGGTTTAACAGAATTATCTTTTTGTTGTGCTGCCGCGAAGTCCTTAAAAATCAGAATTAAAACAACCACATAAATTTAAATTAAGATGAGAAAAATTAGTCTTGTTCTTCTGCTTGCCTTTTTTGTGACCGGAACTTTTGCCTCGAATTCAGGTTGGGTGAATCTTCTTAACGGTAAAAACCCGGAAACGCCGGAAGTTGTCGATCTCAACAATGTGCTCACCAAAGCTGAGAAAAAGGAGGGTTGGAAACTGCTGTGGGATGGCAAAACCCTGGATGGCTGGGTCAGTTACAAAGATGGGACTACGGCACAAAAGGGGTGGACCATTCAAAATGATGAGCTGATTACCGACCTGCCCGGCAATACCGGTGGCGGCGATATCGTGATGAAGAAAGAGTTCAAGAATTTCGTTCTGGAGGTCGACTTTCTATTCACTCCGGGAGCCAACAGCGGCATCAAGTATTTTATTCAGCCGGCTAAGGATGGGAAAGGGTTTTCTAACGTAGGCTTTGAATATCAGGTACTTGATAATGACAAGCATCCGGATGCCAAAGCAGGCATCAACGGGAACCGCAAGCTTTCTTCGCTGTACGACCTTATTCCTGCTAATTGGCAAAAATTGGATCCGGCGCAGTCCGTCAACCCCAGCAAAGGCGTGAGCCAGTGGAACCGAGCCCGCATTGTTGTTGAGGGGAACAAAGTGACGCACTATCTCAACGGTATTAAAGTCGTTGAAATTGTCCGTGGCACTCTTGAGTGGAAAGCGGCATTTGCAACGAGCAAATTCAAAGACTATCCTGGATTCGGAGAGTTCGCCACCGGGCATATTCTGCTGCAAGACCATGGGAATGAGGTTCATTATCGCAACATTAAAATAAAGGAGCTCAAATAAAAAGTTGAGAGTTGAGAAGTGAGGGTGGAGAGTGAATAAAAAACGAATAACTGTTTTCAACTCTCAAATCCCCCTCGGCTCCGCTCGGGGACCAGGCATTTTTCAACTATCAAATCCCCCTTGGCTCCGCTCGGGGACCGGGCATTTTTCAACTCTCAACTCTCAGTTCTCAACTCTCAACTTTTTCAACTATGACCACAAAACTTGATTTGACTCGTCGCAACTTCATCGCCAGCACAGCCATGGGTACAGTCGCGACATTGGGGGCAGCGAATTTGCTGCTTTCATGCTCGGGTCCGGGATCGAAACCCGACCCAAAAACTGCCACTCCGGCGATGCTCGATAAAGCGCCGGATGGCAAGGTGTTGCGCGCCGGATTGGTGGGCTGCGGCGGTAGGGGAACCGGCGCAGCCATCAACTTCGTCGACGCCGGACCAAATCTTCAGATCGTCGCGCTCGGCGATGTCTTTCAGGACAAGATGGATGAGTCCAGGGCACAACTGAAGAAGCAACGAAATATCGTGGTACCCGACGAGAAATGCTTCGTCGGCTTCGACAGCTACCAAAAAGTACTCGATGCGGGCATCGATATAATATTATTGTGTACGCCGCCGCATTTTCGTCCGGCACATGTCGAAGCCGCGGTCAACGCCGGGAAGCACATTTTCATGGAGAAACCATGTGCCGTCGATCCGGTCGGGGCACGATCCATCCTGGTTTCCTCCAAAAAGGCCGAGCAGCTTGGCTTGTCTATCGTGAGTGGCACCATCCGGCGTGTCCAAAAGGATTATGTGGAGACCCACCGAAGGGTCCAGGCCGGCGAGATTGGTGACATCGTCAGTGCTCATGTGGTCCGCAATGGCGGGGCGCTGTGGGTCAAAAGGAGAAGGCCGGAATGGTCCGACATGGAGTACATGCTCCGCAACTGGGAGAACTTCTGCTGGCTCTCGGGCGATCACATCGTGGAACAGTTTATCCATGAGGTAGATGTGATGAACTGGCACATCGGCAAAAATCCGGTGAAATGCATGGGTTGGGGCGGCCGGCAACGAAGAATCACGGGCGACCAGTACGATTTTTTCAGCGTGGAATATATTTATGACAACGGAATGCAGGCCCATTGCGCCGCCCGTCAGGTGAGCGGATGCAGTAACCTGAAGCGCGAGGTCATTGTGGGCACCAAGGGATATGCCGACTGCAATGGCACACTTTTCCATCCGGATGGTACCGTGATGTGGAAATACCCTTATCCCAAAGATGGCGATGCCGACCAGTCCTGGAAAGTCCTGGACCCCTATGTGCAGGAGCATGTGAATCTCGTGACCGCGATTCGGTCGGGAAAACAGTTCAGCGACGCGGAGGCACAGGTCAATTCGACCCTAATTACCATGATGGGCAGGATCTCAGCCTACACCGGCAAGGATGTCACCTGGGATGAGATGATGAATTCCGGACTCTCCCTAGGACCGAAGATCTATGCCTTTGGACCGGTGACGGGGATACCGGAGGTGGTGCCGGTGGTGGGGATTGAGGCGATTCCGTCTTGAGGACGAGTGGACGAGTGACCTGATGAAACAGTGAAACGGAGAACTGGGGAAGAAAGACGGGGAGACTTGGGGCCTTGGAGACTTGGCGAGTGCCTTGATGAAACGGAGAAGAATTGAAACGGAGAAAAGTGAAATGATTCAAACTGTAATGATATGAAGAGGCGGGAATTTGCGGGGAGAACGGTGGTGGCATCGTTGGGAATGCTGACAGTGCCATATTTCGGGGTGTCCAGGACTGAACCGGAACCGGGGCGATCCATCAAAAAGGGGATCATGTGGGGGAATATTGGGTATGGGACAACCATTCTGGAAAAATTTCTGGCGGCCAAAGCTGCCGGATTTGATGGGGTGGAGGTGATGAGCCATCTCAACCACGAGGAGGTTCTTCGGGCCAGCAAAGAGACCGGACTGGTGGTGCCTTCCGTTTGTGGCTCGCTTCATGGTAAATATTCCTTGTCAGATCCCGATCCGAACGTCAGGGCTCAGGGTTTGGATGCCCTCAAGGTAACCCTGGAAGACGCTAAAATATATGGTGCTGACACCATTTTGCTGGTTCCGGGACGGGTAAGCGAGACGGTCAGCTACGATGCCTGCTGGGATCGTTCCATCGCCGAAATCAAAAAGGCGTTGCCTCTTGCAGAAAAGGTTGGCGTCACCATCGCCATCGAAAACGTCTGGAACAATTTTCTGCTCTCTCCGTTGGAGGCTTCCAGGTATGTGGATCAGTTCAATAGCCCCATGGTGAAATTCTATTTCGATTGCGGGAATGTGCTGGTGATCGGATGGCCGGAGCAATGGATCCGGATTTTGGGAAAGAGAATTGCCCGGATCCACATCAAGGAATACAGCCGTAAAATTGCCGACAAACAGGGCAAATGGGCCGGCTTTGGGGTGGCGCTGCAGGAGGGAGATAACAACTGGCCTGCCATCGTGAAGGCATTGGATGAAGTTGGCTACCGGAGCTGGGCCACCATCGAACAACCCGGTGGTGAATCCCCGGAAGGGTTGAAAAATCTGTGTCAAAGACTAACAAATATCCTCGGACAAAACCCATGAGAAGCTACTTTACGAGTTTGGAGAGTCCGGTGGGCCGGATCGTGCTGGTTTCGAATGATACGCATTTGAAATCGCTGTCTTTCAGCAATGAGCAGGTCGATGAGCCGGAAAAATTACCGGAGATTTTACTGCAGACCGTGCATCAGCTGAACGAATATTTTGCCGGAACCCGATACCAGTTTGATCTGGAACTTGATCCGGATGGGTCAAGCTTTCAGCGGATGGTGTGGCAAGAGTTGCTGAAAGTTCCTTACGGATCGACCAAAAGCTACCGCGAAATTGCCCTTAAAACGGGCTCAGCTCTGAATACCAGGGCAGTGGGAACGGCCAACGGCAAGAATCCGATCTCGATCATCGTGCCTTGCCACCGGATCATCGGCAGCGACGGGAAGATGGTCGGGTACGCGGGAGGGCTGGAACGCAAGAAGTGGCTGCTGCTTCATGAATCGCAGCATACGAAGAGGTTGGAGCTATTTTAGAGAGGAGTGGACGAGTGGGCGAGGGGGCGAGGGGGCGATCGGAACTCCAAAGCTCATCACACTTTTTGAATTTTTTGTAATTACGGTCAAATACTTTTTAATAACTTTAGTCACTTTAGATCACTCTAGTTCACTTTAGTCACTTTTAAAATAATAACTAAATTAAATCATCATTCGAATGACAACCAAAACACTTCAAATGGCTTTCATACTCATGGCGCTGCTCACTTCTTGCGGCAACGCAAAGAAAAACGCTGAACCGCAGGTTGCAAAAACTTTCACCGGTGCAAAAGGCGAGGTTCGCCTGCTCACGCTCGATCCGGGTCACTTTCATGCTGCCCTGGTGCAGAAAAAAATGTACGATATGGTGAATCCGGAGGTTCGCGTGTACGCGCCTGAGGGGGCAGATCTAACGCAGCATCTGAATAGAATTACAGGCTACAACACCCGCAAGGAGAGTCCAACAAGCTGGAATGAAATAGTTTACAATTCTCCCGATTATTTCGCAAAAATGCTGGAAGAGAAGGCAGGCAACGTGGTGGTTCTATCCGGTAACAACCGCATCAAGACCGAATACATCAAAAAGTCGGTCGAGGCAGGGCTGAATGTGTTTGCCGACAAGCCGATGGTGATCACGCCCGAAAACTTTCCAATGTTGGAAGAGTCGTTCAAAATTGCCGCTGAGAAAAAGGTTCTGTTGTTCGATATCATGACCGAAAGGTTCGAGATTACCTCGAAGCTGCAAATGGAACTTTCGCATATTCCGGGCATTTTTGGCACACTGCTGCCAGGGACAAAAGAACAACCCGGAATCGAAATTTTCAGCGTCCACTTTTTTTACAAGAGCGTTTCCGGATCGGCACTTGTTCGTCCGGGGTGGTTTTTTGACGTCGACCAGCAGGGCGAAGGAATGGTGGATGTGGCCACACACCTGGTCGACCTGGTGCAGTGGGGCTGTTTCCCCGGGGTGATTTTGCAGAAATCCGATATAGAGATGCTGCAGGCCAGACGCTATCCAACTGTTCTGACATTGGATGAATTCAAGGCTGTGACCAAAATGGAGGCTTTCCCTGAGAACCTTTCCAAGTATGTGAAAGACGGAAAGCTGGATGAATACGCCAACGGCGAGATGCTTTATAAAATCAAGGGCATTCACGCCAAAGTGACGGCCGAGTGGCAATACAAGGCTCCGGAAGGATCGGGAGATACCCACTATGCCATTCTTCGAGGCTCGAAAGCTTCGGTGGAGATCAAGCAGGGCGTGGCTGAAAAGTACCTGCCAACGGTGTATGTGCATGCCAATCCGGGGACTCCGCTGCCAGAATTTTCTGCCGAACTGGAGAATGCCATCGTGAAAAACGCCGCTCATGCCGGATTAACCCTCGAAAAAGTGGGTGAGCGGAGCTGGAAAATTGGAATTCCTGCTGAATACAAAGTGGGCCACGAAGCGCATTTCAGTCAGGTGACCGAGAAGTACCTCGAATACCTCAAAGCCGGCAAGTTGCCCGAGTGGGAAGTGCCGAATATGATCGTGAAGTATTTCACTACGACGGAAGCGCTTCGCATGGCAAGGAAGTAAAAAAGAGGGGGCGAGAGGGCGAGTGGGAGAGGGGGCGAATGGAACTCCCTAAATGAATACAATATATTGATTATTAGTGTTATATTACAATAAATGTCGTCGTGTAACAATAATAGTCATCAAATTACAAAAATAGTAAGCATAATGCTATCAATAGTCTAAGCTGTCACTCGCCCTCTC
>JBAXED010000126.1:0-10435 GCA_037140615.1 Prolixibacteraceae bacterium | reverse complement strand
CCCGCTCAGGTTGTGTTGGGTCAGGTATTCATTGAGCTCTCTCAACCCTTCCCTGTTTTTGGCGATCCCGATAAATAGCAGTTCATCCTCATTCCGGAACTCCACACCGGCGATGGGTCTGATGTTCCGCTCCTTCGCCTTTTTGATGAATTCCGGAATCCCCATAGAGGTGTTGATATCCGTCAGTGCAAGCACGGAGATCCCCATCACCACGGCCTGGTCCAGCAGCTGATCGATGCCCATGGTGCCGTAGCGGAGGCTGTAATAGGAGTGGGTGTTGAGGTACACGGGGAAGTTGAGAGTTGAGAGTGGAGAGTTGAGAGTGACAGCCATAAAAACCGTCAGGTTTTTATGGCTGTCATCCCTGAGGCTCGTCGGATTGCTCCGGCGCCAAAGCGAAGCCTGATCTTGTCCATGGAGAGATAAAGTTTGATCTGCTCCTCGTTGTTGTCGAACAGATCCAGCTGCTGCACCCCGTGAATCAGTCCGCCGAGCTTCACCCCGATCAGCCGTATCAGCATCCGTCGTTCATACAACCGCCTGAACAGCTCCCTGACAACGCCGATCAGGACGTGGTCGAAAGAGGTGTAGGTAATCTTCTTCTGCAGCGTGTGCGTATCGTAATTGGCATACCTGATTTTGACCGTTACCACGGAGGTGAGCTTCTCATTTTTGCGCAGTTTGAAGCAGAGTTTCTCCGTCATCGCGATCATCAGCTGGTCAAGCATGAGCACATCGATGGTGTCGGTCTCGAAAGTCCGCTCCTTGCTGATGGATTTCTCCTCGCTGTAGGGCACCACCGGGGTAAAATCGATGCCATGGGCACGTCGCCAGATCTCGATGCCGTTCTTGCCCAGCACACTCTGCACCATCTCGGCCGGGACGGCACTCAGGGTCTGGATCGTGGACACCCCCATCGACCGCAGCAGCTGATAGGTCTTGCTCCCAACCCCGGGAATTTTTTTGATCGACAACGGATTCAGGAAGGGTTGAACCGACTCTTTGACCACATACTTCTCCCCGTTGGGCTTGGCTTCTCCCGTGGCAATCTTGCTGACGGTTTTATTGACGGATAATCCGAACGAGATAGGCAGTCCGGTTTCGTCCATGATGGATTGGCGCAGCTCGTGCGACCATTTGAGGGATCCCCAGTAGCGGTCGATCCCGGTAATGTCGATGTAATGCTCGTCGATGGAGGCCTTTTCGTACATGGGGGCCTTTTCGGCAATCACATCCGTCACCAGTTTGGAGTATTTGCTGTAGGAGTCCATGTCGCCGCGGATCACGACAGCTTCGCGGCAGAGGTTCAGGGCCATCTTCATCGGCATGGCAGAATGCACACCGAACCGCCGGGCTTCGTAGCTGCAGCTGGCCACCACCCCGCGGTCAGAGATTCCACCAATGACCACAGGCTTCCCAATGAGATCCGAATTGAGCAACCGCTCAACCGATACAAAAAATGTATCCAGATCCATGTGTAATATTGTTCGGTCCAGAAGCTGCATGCTAAAAAATATTGCCGGTTCCTTTGTTCAATTCGAAATAATTGTTTACTTTTGACTATATTTATGTCAATCCTACGACTACAATATAAACTATTTTAAAACATTTGGTATATGTTTCTCTCAGAAAATTTAAAATTTTTGCGAAAAAGGAGGAAGCTCACGCAGCAGGATCTGGCAGAGACGCTGAAAACCAAAAGGTCGAGCATCAACAATTATGAGAACGGGACGACTTTCCCTCCTGTCAGCATCCTGATCGGCCTCTCCGACCTGTTTCACCTCTCCATCGACACGCTGGTGCGCATCAACCTGGCGGGATTGCGGGAGAGCCAGATGTACGTTATCGAGCACGGATCGGATGTATTTGTGCGGGGAAATGAGGTGCGGGTACTGGCAACTACCGTGGATTCGCGCAACAAGGACAACATCGAGATTGTATCCATCAAGGCGAAGGCCGGTTACACGACAGGCTATTTCGATCCGGAATTTATCTCTGCTCTGCCCAATTTTCAGCTTCCGATCTTAACCAGGGACAAGAAATACCGCGCCTTCCAAATTTCGGGCGATTCGATGCTCCCGATCCGTGACAAAAGCTGGGTGGTGGGCGAATATGTTCAGGATCTGAACTCCATCAAAGACGACCACCCCTTCATCGTTTTAACGCTCAACGAAGGGGTGGTCTTTAAAAAACTAAAAAATGAATTAAAGGAAAAGGGTAGTCTGAAGATGATCTCCATGAACACCGAATATGTTCCCTACGACCTGCCGGTAAGCGAGATCAGGGAGGTATGGAAATTTGTGCTGTACATCACCGACGAGATTCCCGAACCCGCAGACAACCAACAAATCTTTAAAAAGCTGGAGCAGATTCAAAAAGAGATTGCCGGGATCAGGAATCAGGGAAATAGTTAGTTGAGGTCCTCCTCAACTAACTATTTCGCTATCCCCTCGAGCGTAAACAGAAACGCATAATTCAGCGCCAAATCCTTCAGATAATCGAACCGTCCGCTGGCACCACCATGACCGAATTCCATGTTGGTGTGGAGTAGTAGCATATTCTTATCCGTTTTCATGTCGCGGAGTTTCGCCACCCATTTGGAGGGTTCGAAATATTGCACCTGACTGTCGTGCAAGCCTGTCGTGACAAGCATATTCGGATAATTTTTCTTCTCCACATTTTCGTAAGGCGAATAGCTCTTCATATAGAAATAGGCATCCTTGTTTTTGGGGTTGCCCCACTCGTCAAACTCGTTGGTTGTGAGTGGTATGCTTTCGTCCAGCATGGTATTCACTACATCAACAAACGGAACCTGGGCAATTACCCCATGCCATAAATCCGGGGCCATGTTGACCACTGCGCCCATCAGCAGACCTCCGGCACTTCCACCCTGGGCATACAGATGTGGCTTGCTGGTGAATTTTTCCTTAACCAGGAATTCACCACAATCGATAAAGTCAGAAAAGGTGTTGATCTTTTTCATCAGTTTTCCGTCTTCATACCAGAGACGTCCCATTTCTTGTCCGCCGCGGATGTGCGCGATGGCATACACAAATCCCCTGTTCAGCAAGCTCAAGCGTGTGCTGCCGAAGCTGGCGTCCATGCTGGCTCCGTAACTTCCATAACCGTAAAGAAGCAACGGGGCATTGCCATCTTTTTTAAACCCCTTTTTGTATACCAGCGAGATGGGAACTTTTGTCCCGTCTTTGGCGGTTGCGTACAACCTCTCTGTTACATACTGCTTGGAATCATAGCCTCCCAGAACTTCCTGTTGTTTTTTCAACGTCTTCTCTTTGGTCACCATATTGTAGTCGAAGGTAGAAGAGGGGGTTGTCAGTGAGGTATAGCCATACCGGAGGATATCGCTGTTGTACTCCGGGTTGGCTCCAAAATTGGCGGAATAAGCAGGTTCGCCGAAATCGATGTAGTGCTCTGAATTGTCTTTAAGGTTTCTGACCCGCAACTTCACCAGACCGTCCTTGCGTTCGTTGATCACAATGAAATTTCTGTACTCCTCCACACTTTGCAACAAAACATCTTTCCTGACAGGGATTACCTCTTTCCAGGAAGCTGCCGAAGTATTGTTCAGCGCACATTCCATGAGTTTAAAATTCTTAGCATCATCCTTGTTGGTAAGGATCAGAAATTTGTCTGCCAGTGGAACGACTTCGTACAGAACATCCTTCATACGTGGCTGGAAGACTTTAAAGGCCTCTCCCGGCTTATTGGCATCTAACATCCTGTATTCCGATGACATCGTGGCAGATGAGGCAATAAAAATGTACTTGTTGTTTTTGCTCTTTCCTACGCTGATGTAATTGCTTTTGTCGGCCTCTTCATAAACCAGAACATCCTTTTTGGCATCGGTTCCCATGGTATGTCGTTTTATTTTCTCAGACAACAATGTCACCGGATTTTTTGCGGTATAAAAGATGGTCTTGTTGTCGTTGGCCCAGCAAGGTCCGCCTTCGGTATTTTCGATTGCATCCGACAGGATTTTCCCTGTCTGAAGGTCTTTGATATGAATAGTGTACTGCCTTCTGCTCACGAGATCCTCTCCAAAAGCAAGATACCGGTTGTCTTGGCTGATATCGAACCCCGAAGCGGCATAATAGGCATGCCCTTCGGCCATTTTATCAACATCCAGCAAGATCTCTTCAGGGGCAGTCAGGCTCCCTTTTTTCCGGCAATATTTGTAATACTGTTTGCCGTCTTCCGTGCGGGAATAATAGTAGTATCCGTTTTTAAAAACAGGAACACTCTCGTCTTTTTCCTTGATCCTGTTTTTCATCTCGGTATACAAATCCGCCTGCAACTGTTTAGTCCCCAGCATGACATTATCCAGATAGGTATTCTCAGCCTTCAGATAATCTACCACTTTGGTGCTATCCGGGCCTTTCCCGAAAAAATCGTACATCCAGTAATAATTGTCCAGCACCTTGTCACCGTGCAGTGTACGCCAGTGTTCTTTTTTCTCAGCTATCGGAGCTTTTGCTTTCATAAATTGGGCATTAACGGATAATACGTAAACGAAAAGAGAAACCAATAATATAGACTTTTTCATTTGCTGATAATTATATTTATAACGATAAAAAGCAATACAATAAAATAATTTTCGGGTGAATCGAAAATTGTCCATTGGGTATTCAATCTTAACAAAATAACTTTTTATTTATCTGTTGCGGCGGCTCAGAAGCTACATATTTCAAGAAACCATCCATGCAAAACTACAAAAAAAGGCTTTCACAGATTGGTGAGTTTCGGAAAATTAGACATCAGTACAATTTAAGAATCAAATATTTGGATTTAGAAGATATTTTTTTAACTTAGATGTATTGCAGATCAAATAAATAGGCATTTACATATCGATATATTTATCTTTATATTAAATAGGCTATGAAAAAGCAAACCCCATCACCCATCTTGGTATTTTGTGCACTTATTTTGGCCTTATCGCTTAGCTGCCAGCCTCCCAAAGATGAGTCAGAACCTACCACTTCTGCTACCCTGACAACCAACGACGCAAACGTCCTTACAAGTAGTGTTGCCATTTTGGGCGGGAATGTTACCAGTGATGGGAACAATGCGGTAACCGAACGGGGAGTCGTGTATGCAACCACCCTAAATCCGACCACGACCAATACAAAAGCACCCAATGGCCTTGGTCTTGGTACTTTTTCTTCAAGTGTAACAGGTCTGACTGAAAAAACAACTTATTATGTTAGAGCTTATGCCATCAATAGCAAGGGTACATTCTATGGTAATCAGGTAAGTTTTACGACTCCGGCAGCTGCAGTAGCCTTAACTGTAACAGATGCTGATGGAAATGTATATAAGACCACTACGGTCGGTACCCAGGTCTGGATGGCAGAGAACCTGAAAACAACCAAATACAAGGACAATACTGCCATTGCCAATGTATCTGATCCTGCTTCTTGGGCTTCGCTTAGCAATGGTGCATACTGCTGGTACGGCAACGATAGCAGCAATAAAAATGTCTATGGAGCCTTGTACAACTGGTTTGCAAACAGCAATGGAAAACTTTGTCCGACAGGATGGCATTTGCCATCGTACGAAGAATGGAACAACTTAATCAATTATCTGGGTGGAGTGGATGTAGCGGGTGGTAAACTTAAAGCTTCCGCAGGATGGAACAACAACGGAAATGGTTCGGATTCCTCGGGGTTCTCCGCAATGCCAGGCGGAATCCGGTCGTTCGATGGGACTTATTCTCTGGTTAGTGCTAATATTTATTTGTGGAGCTCTGCAGACAATGGAACAGCAAGCACAACGGCCTACATCATTGGCTTCAGCAACAATGGCATTATCTATTCCAACTTCAGTAAGAAAATTGGGATGTCTGTAAGATGTATGAAAGATTAGCGAAATGCAGGAAAGTTGATTTCTTCCTTTTCAGCTATTTCAACCTTTTCAAGATTTCACTGACTTTCACACTGTCAACCATTAGATCACCGGCAAGAAACTGGTTGTCACGAATATTTATTTTTAGAGTAACAGTTTTCAAGCTGTCATCCATCGCTTTATTGAATGCTTCTTCTGCCTCCCTTGTGTTTGCATTCGGTACATAATAGTTGCTAAAAGGATAGGTTAGCCTGAGAAAACTGGAATCTTTGCGATTCAGATAAGCCATAGCCTTCACCCAGTCGCTGGTGCCCACAGGTTTTTCTTTGGTGACCGATTTGACCCTTGCAAAACCCTTGCTGTCTGTATCAAAGATCACGAAAACGTTTTGGTTATTTTCCCACTCCTTTTTATCCACAATAAATTTATTAGCATCGAAATTAAGCCAGATGTAGCTCCCTTGCAAAGAGGCTCCTGCTCGATTGTGATTGACTTTGAAGTTAAATACATTTCCCGTTTTGGCGATATCAGCCATGGTGCTGATCATCCATCCCGGGACAAAGAGTTGCGCCATGGCTACCACGGCAAACGCAACGAACAATAAATTATTACGCTTCATTTTTCCTTTGTTTTTTAAGCATCCACCAATTGGTGATAAAGAATCCGATCCCAACGCAGACAAACATCAATCCCTTTACAACGTAAGTTAGATCGATGTCGAACGACCTACATATCAACAAGATTGTGATAACCATCATTCCTGAATTCAGTGTACTGAGATTGTTTTTTCCGGCACCTTCCCTGATCATTATGACACCGGTCGCAAAGACTGCCAGATTAATCAAATAGACGGATGCTGTAGTAAAAAATCCGAGAACAAAAATGAAAAAAAACAACACCCAGGAGAACTCCATAATTTTTAGCTCTGCCAATCCCCGATTGCGAATCTCCTGATACAACAATCCGGCCGCAAGGGCAAACAACAAAACAAAAGCTATAAACTCCGGAGAGACTGAAACGGTGTCAAGAGGGAAAGCCTTTGATGACAATTTTTCCCAATTTGATTTGAAGGACATGAAAATCAGGGTAATGATTGAACCCATTGTGCCTATAATCAGATATCCGTTTTGTTCATGAGTACGGTATTGGAAATAATTGCTTTTCCCAATAAAAAAGAAGATTCCAAATAAGGTAAAATAGACCGGAGGCATTAACAATCCAAAATTATGAACAACTGCAGCCAGGTTAATGGTCAGAACAGCCGGCACCACCCAGTGCAACAATTTAGTTAGCGGACCATCTGAAGAACTCCTTATCAACTTGAAATAATGCGGAGCAACTACCAAAAAGAGAAGCCAGGGAAGATGATTGCTCCATAGTGCAGAGCCATCTGTACGGATGGCTAAACTGTATGAGAGGATGCCGATCAAATAGGCAATTGAGACTGCCGAAGAGTTCATAATATAAACCAGCGGAACTGTCAGTATCATCCAGGTAAGGATAAAAGTGCTGGCATCACCATTGATATGATAGATCTGGCTAACCAGGGATATGTTGGCACTGACTGCAAAGAAAAGAATCAGGGCCGTACTTTCAAGCCAGACCAACTTGTCCGGCTTTTTATACATTGCAAAAATGCATGCCATCTGCGGTACAATCAACAATAAAAATGCACAGGCAGTTTTTACACTCGTCGGAAGTTCTTCCCATTGATTTGCCACGATAAACAGCAGGCCGATTCCTACCAGGAATGCGCCAAGAATACCAAATAGCAACAGCTGCCTGTTTTTATCGCTAATTGATCCGGACTGCTTCTTTTTGTAATAGTCCGAAATTTGATGAGCCGTTTCGACAGAAATAACATTGGACGAGACCAGCTCATGAAGGTCTGAAAGTATGCTCATAAAAAGGTGATTTTAGGTTACTTAAAATCAATACTATGCCAAATGTAAGAAATAGGATATCGAAATATAGCAGATTATTGTGTAAAAAAACGCCAAATTTTGTTTGAAGTCATTTTTTTTATTGAAAATTCACTCAACCAATTAGCTTTTAGATTCGAAAATTTAAAAAATTTTCGAATTAGCTCGGGTCTGGTATGTCAAAATAGTGTGGCAACAATTGCGAATTCTTAAATTTAAAAAATTATTTTTTCGTTTTATTAATTTACCTTCGCTGATTCATTTTAAAAGTGATCATACTTCCGTTATGTGGAAATATTTGACCCGGATTCTTCTACGCAACAGACCTGTAATACTACTAATTATAGTTCTTCTTACTGCATTTATGGGGTGGAAAGGACTTGGCGTAAAACTTTCATACGAAAACGCCAGTATCCTTCCGGCGGATGACAGCTTCATCATAGATTACAATTCATTCAAGAAAAGATTCGGCGAAGACGGTAGTGTCCTGGTAATCGGAGTTGAAAATCCCAACATGTTTAGGTTGAAAGATTTCAACGAGTGGTACGACCTGACCGCAGACATGACAAAGGTCTATGGAGTCGAAGGGGTAACCTCGATCACAAAGGCTGCCCTCATCGAGAAAAATGAGACCCTTCGTCAGTTCGAATTCAAACCTCTGGTTCCGGCAAGGCCCTCTTCACAATCCACCGTTGACAGCCTGAAAAACAAGATCCTTTCCCTGAAATTTTATGATGGCTTGCTCTTTAATTCCAAAACTGACGTCTATATTCTGGCCATCACCCTGAAGAAATCGGTTCTGAACGATAAGATCCGTATGACGATCACCGACAACATTGTAGCCAGGGCCGAACAATACAGTGCCCAAAACGGACTTAAAGTACACTATTCCGGTCTGCCCTACATCCGGACAGTTATGGCCAGAACCGTTCAGCATGAGCTTTTCCTCTTTGTACTTCTTTCAATTCTTATCGCAGCTGTCATCCTTTATCTGTTTTTCCGATCGGGGAAAGTGGTGGCGAGTTCTCTGGTCGTAGTGGCCATCAGCATTGTCTTTACCCTTGGAATGATTGGACTTTTTGGCTTTAAAATAAGCATCCTCACCGGTGTAATACCCTCGCTGATCGTAGTTATTGCAATCGAAAATTGTATATACATCCTCAACAAATACCATTGGGAGTACCGCAATCATGGTAATAAAATTCTGGCGCTCTCAAGAGTTGTCAGAAGGATAGGTTTCGCTTCATTAATGGTAAATACAGCCACAGCTGCTGGCTTTGCCGCCTTTATCCTTGTCTCCAATCAGTTGTTGCGCGAATTCGGTATCATCGCTTCCATCAGCATCATGATGGAATACGCGCTCTGCATCACATTGCTGCCGATTATTTTCAGCTACATGGATCCGCCAAGTGAAAAGCATGTTAAACATTTGGACAACAATTTCTTCAATTCTATTCTGGAGAAGATCCTGCACATCATACAATTCAAGCGGAAATGGGTCTTTCTGATGGCCGGGATTTTACTGGTGGTAGGGATTATCGGTATGTTAAACATGCGTACTTCAGGAAAGGTGACTGACGATATTCACCCTGGAAATCCGCTTTACCAGGACCTGAAATTCTTTGAAACACAATTAGGTGGTGTAATGCCATTCGAAATATCAATTGACACGAAGAAGAAGAAAGGGGTCATGCTCTTTTCGACAATCCAACGGATCGAGCAGCTTCAAAATGTCATTTCCAAAAACAAGGAATTTTCAAAACCACTCTCTGTCGCTGAGTTTGTGAAATTTGCCAAGCAAGCTTATTTCAATGGCAATCCGGAGATGTACACGCTGCCCAATTCGATGGAAAAGACCTTTGTCCTTTCCTACATTCCTAAAAAGGCAGAAGGGCAACAGCAATTGCTTACCTCATTCATTGACAGCACTCAGCAGATAACGCGTGTCAGTTTTCAGATGGCTGATATTGGTACCAAAGATATGAACCGTTTGCTGGACAGTATCCGCCCCAAAGTAGATTCGATCTTTGCCAAAGCAGATTATGATGTAAAGATCACGGGCAGTAGTGTTATTTATGCCAGGGGAACAGAATTTTTAATAAAACACCTACTAATCAGTGTATTAATTGCCATTGGATTTATTTCAGTTTTAATGGCGCTCATGTTTTCGAGTGTGAGGATGATTGCCGTATCCATGATTCCCAATATCATCCCGTTGATTATTACGGCTGCTATCATGGGTTTTACCGGAGTTCCCATCAAACCCTCCACCATCATTGTTTTCAGCATTGCACTGGGCATCTCGGTAGACAATACAATACAATATTTGTCGCGGTACAGGCATGAATTAAAATTGACCAACAACAACATTGCCCTTTCCACTTTAAATGCCTTGCGGGAAGCCGGATTCAGCATGATCTATACTTCGATTGTTCTGGTTTTGGGATTCAGCGTCTTCATGGTGTCGAGTTTTGGTGGAACTCAGGCGTTGGGCTTGCTCGTTTCAACAACACTCTTTATTGCCATGTTCTTCAACATCATCGTTCTTCCATCATTGCTTATGGCTCTTGACAAATACCTCGTAACAAAAGCATTCCAGGAGGAACCGGTTATTGATATAGATGAAGACGAAGAAGGCTAAAGGCTAAAGT
>JBAXED010000125.1:0-10535 GCA_037140615.1 Prolixibacteraceae bacterium | reverse complement strand
CCTAACTAAGGCACTTTATACCTTTTTATTAAGGACTAAATTTGTTTCAATAAGCTTTTCGTAATCCAGAATCTTAATCCAGACAGACGCTTACTTCCATCCGCCACCAAGGGCTTTGTAAATATTGGTTACCGAATTGAATTGTTGTTTCTTTGCTTCGATAAACTCCAATTTGGCTCCCAGTGCATCGCGCTGGGACATCAGCACTTCCAAATAGTTGGCCCGGGCTGATTTAAACAGGTCGATTGAGATATCAACTGCTTTGGCCAACGCATCGGCTTCTTTTGTTTTTAAGTTGAAAGTTTGCTCTGAATGCCTGATGTTCGACATCTCGTTGGATACTTCCACAAATCCATTTAAGATTGATCTCTGGTAATTAAACAACGCCTCCAACTGGTAGGCATTTGCAGTATTAAACCCGGCCTTGATAGCACTTCGGTTAACCAATGGAACCGCCAGATCACCGACTATTGAATAGATGAGCGACTGAGGAGAGGTAAATAAATAGGAAGTTTTAAAAGCCTGAAAGCCCAATGAACCGGTGAGGTTTAGGGAAGGATAAAATGCAGCCTGTGCCGCCTTGACATCACATTTGGTGGCAACTAGCTCCATCTCCGCTTGTTTGATGTCGGGTCTGTTCTTTAACAGCTGAGCCGGAATGCCAATTTTGATGGCATTGGGCATCCGGGCGGTAAAAGTGGCCTGATCGCGAACGATCTTTTGCGGGAATCGGCCAAGAAGTGCGTTGATCTTGTTCTCATTCTCGGCAATTCGCTGAAGCATATCAAACTCCAGACTTTGCGAATTGTAGAGCTGTGCCTCGAATTGTTTTACCGCTAACTCATTGGCTGCTGCAGCTTCTTTCTGAACTTTAACGATTTCCAGACCATTTTGCTGCAGCTGGATGGTCTGCCGAATGATTTCAAGTTCATTATCAAGGGCAAGCAATTCATAATAGGTATTGGCTACTTCAGCAACCAGATTGGTCACCACGAAGTTTTTCCCCTCGATGCTCCCCAGATACCTGGATACAGCGGCTTTTTTGGCGTTGCGAAGTTTTCCCCAGATATCGGCTTCCCAACTGGTTTGCAGCCCCAGCTTATAATCATTCAATGGGCTGGGAACAAGTCTTCCGGGGGTAATATCCGCAGAGGCGTCACCAGCACCTTGAGATGTGTATTGGCCAACCTTGTTGATTCCGGCTGAGCCCACTCCGCTGATTGTTGGGAGCATCTGTCCGCTCTTTAGCCGCACATTGTTTTTGGCCACTTCAATCTCCTGAAAGGTCATCATCAGATCGAGATTCTTTGTGATGGCAGTATCAATAAGGGAGACAAGATTTGGGTCAGCAAAAAATTCGCGCCACTGCAATTGCGCCGAATTCGTGGTATCCTTTAGGTCGGTGTAAGACTGAGGGATTACCTGGCTATTGGTACCCTGCAATCCCGAAGGGGTTTTACAGCTGCTAAAAAAGATGCAGCACAACAATATCCCCATGGGACTCCAAGTTTTGATTCTCCTCATCATATTATTGTTCTTCAGTTAAAGGTCTCTCGTCTTCATCTTCGACGATTGGGTGTTTTTCGGAAATAGATCCAAAGATGTAGTACAATCCCGGCACAATAAGCACTCCAAAGACAGTTCCAAACAGCATCCCGCCGGCAGCTGCTGCTCCAATGGTTTTATTTCCAATCGAGCCTGGTCCTGTTGCAAGAACCAATGGTATTAATCCGGCGATAAAGGCAAAGGAAGTCATTAAAATAGGACGGAGTCTGACGGCAGCTCCCGAGATCGCTGCTTCCAGGACCGATTGCCCGGCATTGTGTTTTTGTACGGCAAACTCGACAATCAAAACGGCATTTTTGCCCAATAGTCCAATTAACATTACCATAGCTACCTGAGCATAAATATTATTTTCCAAACCCAGAATCGACAGAAAGAAAAAAGCGCCAAAAATACCGGTTGGTAAGGAGAGGATAATTGGAAATGGCAGTATAAAACTTTCGTATTGAGCGGCCAATAGAAGATACACAAAGATCAGACAGATCAGAAAGATATAAATTGCCTCGTTTCCTCTGCCAACTTCATCCCTGGATATTCCGGCCCAGTCTATGGCGAAACCGCGGGGCAACTTCTCTTTGGCTACCGAGATAATTGCATCAATGGCACTTCCACTGCTGTAGCCCGGAGCAGCTCCACCACTGATCTCTGAAGTATTGTACATGTTGTGCCTGGTAATTTCTTCGAGACCGTAGACCTTTTCAATGGTCATGAAGGCGGAGTAAGGGACCATTTCATCCCGATCGTTCTTCACATACAATTTTAATATGTCCTGCGGCTGAGCCCTGTATTGGGGCAATGCTTGAACCATCACCTTGTATTGATGGTCATATTTGATAAAGTTGGTGGCATATTCACTTCCGATGAGGGTCGAAAGGTTGCTCATTGCATTGTCGATGGTAACCCCTTTCTGTTGGGCTTTATCGTTGTCTACATGCAGCATATATTGTGGAAAGCTGGCATCATAAAAGGTAAAAACAGAGGAAAGCTCCGGTCTTTTATTCAGCTCATTGGTGAACTCCTTGCTTACCGTTTCCATTTTTTTATAATCACCACTACCTGTTTTATCTAAAAGCCGTAGCTCAAAACCTCCGGCGGCCCCGTAGCCTGGTACTGCGGGAGGCGGGAAGAATTCAATGGTAGCTCCTTTGATATTTTTGGTTTTCTCCTCCAGCTCTTTCATCACCTCATCGACGGAATGCTTCCTCTCTCCCCAGCTCTTCAGGTTTATAAGACAGGTTCCTGAACAAGCTTCGGTTCCTTCTGAAAGAATTTCAAATCCGGCAATTGTCGAAACCGACTGAATATCCTCTAATCCATTTGCCACTTTTTGAATTTCACCAAGGATGGCGTCCGTTCGCTCAATGGTAGAGCCGGCAGGTGTCAGAATAATCGCATAAAAAACTCCCTGGTCTTCGTTTGGAATAAACCCGGAAGGAATTTTGGAACCCAAACCCCAGATGCTCAGGCAGAAGACCAACAAGGCAATTACTGTAACTGCTCTGCGGTTAACTATTGCAGACAGCACGTTTTTATACCTTCCCTGAAGCCGGTTGAACCATAGATTAAATTTCTCCAATTGCAGCGTCAGCCAATCTTCTTTTCCTTTTAGGCTATGCTTGTCTTTTAGAATGGCAGCACATAAGGCCGGAGTCAAGGTTAGTGCTACAACTCCCGACAAAATAATGGCGGTCACCATGGTGATGGAAAATTGGCGATAGAAGACACCAACCGGACCTGACATAAATGAAACCGGAATAAATACTGCGGCCATGACCATCGTGATTGCGATAATTGCCCCGCTGATCTCTTTCATTGCCAGCTCAGTGGCTTGCTTAGGCCCGATGTTCTTTTCTTCCATCTTGGCATGCACAGCCTCAACGACAACGATCGCATTATCTACGACGATTCCGATGGCCAATACCAGGGCAAAAAGGGTGATCAGGTTTAAAGTGATGCCAAAAAACTGCATGAAGAAGAAGGTTCCAATTAAGGAGACCGGTACGGCAATAGCCGGAATGATCGTAGAGCGCCAATCGCCCAGGAAGACAAACACGACCAGGCTTACCAGGAGAAAAGCTTCAATAAGCGTGTGAATAACCTTCTCAATAGAAGCATCCAGGAATTTTGAGACGTCATAACTGATCTCATAATCCATCCCCTTGGGAAAGGAGGCTTCCTTTATTTCGGCCATCCTTTGCTTAATATTACTGATCACTGCACTGGCATTGCTTCCATAGGACTGTTTTATCATGATAGAAGCGGCCGGTTTTCCATTCAGTTTGGAATATAGATCATAATAGGTACTTCCAAATTCAACATTAGCCACATCCTTGATCCGAATTATTTGTCCGTCGGGACTTGATCTCAGTATGATATCCTTGTACCCTTCCACGTTGCTGAACCTTCCGGGATATTTTAAGACATATTCAAAGGCCTGGGATTTCTTCCCGGAACTCTCGCCTGTTTTTCCCGGTGCTGCTTCAATATTTTGTTCATCCAGGGCTTTAAGAACCTTATCCGCAGAGATCGAATAGGCCAACATCCGATCTGGCTTCAGCCAAATCCTCATGGCATATTCACGGTCCCCAAGAATATCGGCAAAGCCCACACCATCAATCCGCTTGATATCAGCAAGAATATTAATATCGGCAAAATTGTAAAGGAAATTAATATCCAGGCTTGGGTCTTTGCTGTATAGGTTAACATACATCAGCATATTGGATTCTTCCCGGGTGATCTTGACTCCCTCTTTGACTACAGCGGGAGGCAACTTGTTGAGTACTGAGGCCACCCGGTTCTGAACATTAACTGCAGCAATATTCGGATCAGTGCCCAATTCAAAAATGACCTGAATAGCGCAGACTCCATCATTCCCGGCATCGGAAGAGATGTACTTCATTCCGGGAACCCCATTGATGGCTCTCTCCAGGGGAATGACAACCGCTTTGATCATGAGTTCACCATTCGCACCAGGGTATTCTGCCGTGACATTCACTTTAGGAGGAGAGATGGATGGAAACTGAGTGACAGGCAGCTGTTTTATTGCCAGTACACCGAGTAATGTAATGATCAATGAAATAACGATAGACAATACCGGTCTATGAATGAATTTATCGAACATATGATTTACCTTGAATAATAGAACAACAATTAATTAGCCGCTGATGAGAGGGCTTGCTTTGCCACGACAAAAACACTTTGAATCTTTTCATCCTCCTTTACGCTCTGAATTCCTTCCAGAAGGAAGGTATCGCTCGGTGAAAGTCCGCTTTCAATCACATAAAGATTGGGAATTTTCTGCTTGATCGTAATATACCTGGCTTGAACAACATTATTTTTGTCCACCACATAGACATATATTCGGTCCTGCACTTCAAAGGTTGATTTCTGTGGAATAATTAAGGCGTTTTTAAGATCAATTTTCAGTTGCACTTTGCCCGTTTCACCATGTTTTAAAAGAAGTTCGGGGTTTGGAAATTTTGCCCGGAAAGCGATGCTTCCACTGTTTTTATCAAATTCACCAGCCACAGCTTCGACAATTCCGGGATAAGGAAGAAGCTGATTATTGGCTAAGATCAGCGAGGCACCGTTTTTCCCTTTCTCTTTTGTTTGGGATTGGTAATCGAGGTATTCTAATTCGGAAAGATTAAAGTAGGCGTACATCTCTTTGTTATCTGAGAGGGTAGTCAACAAGGTTCCTTCATCGATCAGGCTACCTGCTTTAAATTTCAGGCGGTCGATCGTCCCGCTAAAAGGGGCTTTGACTTTGGTGTATGAAACGTATAACTCGGCCAGACCTTCCTCCGCTTTGGCTTCTTCCAATTTGGCCACTGCCACCTCGAGTTCCGTTTGGGAAACGATGTTCTTTTCGGTTAGCTTTTTGACATTTTGCACCTCCAGCTCCGCCGTTTTTACACTTGTTTTTGCCTTCAATAATTCAGCTTCATACTCTTTAGGCCTGATGGTAATTAGGATCTGGCCGGCTTTGACGAGCTGTCCTTCATCCACAAGGATAGACTCAATGTAACCTTTTACCTTAGCGCGGATCTCAATATTCTGAAGCGATTGAATCTCAGCCACATACTCTTTTGTGAAAGTGGTATCCATAACCAGCGGGTTAGTGACGGGATATTTGCCGGCTTCACTTTTTTGCTCCTGTTTGGAATGACATGCCGAAAAACTTATCAAAGCAATGAGAAATAACAGTATAACTATTCGATTCATTTGTTTATAATTTGTCTTTTAATTGCCAAAGGAATACCCAGATATTCATTTTCGGCTGGTGTGAAATTATTCTCGCGGGTATTTCATTTCGGGTCAAAGATATTTATATTTTAAGATTCATGTAAAAGTTCGTTTATCTTTGAAACAGATTGAAATACTATTTTTATTCATAGAAAGCAGGAGTAATGAAAATTAAGTCAATCGATCATATTAAAGGCATTATCTGGGATTGGAACGGCACTTTATTAAATGACACTCAACTGGCAGTTGAATCAATGAATCAGGTACTCCAAAAACGAGAGCTCCCAATATTATCTATTAATCAGTATAAAGATGTATTCACATTCCCGGTAAAAGATTACTATCAATTAATCGGATTTGACTTCGATGAAGAACCGTTTGAAATTCCGGCCATGGAGTTTATCGAACATTATGAAAACAGGGTCAGGGAATGCGCCCTTCATGAGAATACGATTGAGGTATTGAACTATTTCAAGGGATGCGGTATCCGCCAGTGCATACTATCGGCAATGAAGCAAGAAACGCTTGATCAATGTCTCGAATATTATCAGATAGCCCATTTTTTTGAGCTAGTTTCGGGACTAAATGACCACTATGCCAACTCAAAACTTAAAACAGGAAAGCTGTTGATTGGTAGCCTGAATCTTGAACCCGGAGAGCTATTGATAGTGGGCGATACCATTCATGATTTTGAGGTTGCAACTGAACTTGGATGCTCGTGTATTTTGGTTTCCAATGGACATCAATCTCATGAACGCATCAGGACTACTGGCGTTCAGATTATCGATGATCTTTCGGAGTTGAAGAATTAAAAAGCGTCAAATTTGGAAGGTCGGGTCCTATCAAAATACTTCAACAATTGGTGCACCTGCCAGAAATGGAGTGATTTGGGAAAGAAACAGTTTTAAATACTCCGACTTATTGTGGAAATCGAGTGCAGCCTGATCTTTGTATTCTTCATAGAAAATAAATTGGGCTTCCTGACCGAAACTATTTTTGTATAGAATATAGGTGATGCATCCAGCTTCTTTGTGTGTTTCACCCACTATTTTTTGAGCAAATTGAACAAATGTATCCACTGCTTCCTTTTTGATGGTAAGCCGTGCGATGACTGTTTTTTTCATAGGTTCTGATTTTTTCTCCGGGGATTTTTGCTGTGAATAAGAAAGGTTTGTCAAGCATACAATGGCCAGCAATAAAACTAATTTTTTCATGTGTTTCATTTTTAATATTATTACTACTTATCAAAGGTAAATAAATAACCTTATTGAGTGAATTTATTCAACGCGCTTACGCTCCTCATCAGAACCCGTTTCTCTTTTTCGTTCAGTCTTAACCTTTTCACTGCCAAAATTATGCGAGAAAGTAAATCGTAATACCCGTGGTTCAAAATTAAGGCTGCCGGAATTATGGATATTTAATTCGGGTACATTGGCTGAAAAACTATAGATGCCAGTATGGAAAACATCACTTAGATTCAGATTGAAGGTGTTTTTCTCGTTTTTTGATTTCATCTGGATTCCCGTTGAAATGGAATAAAAGGCATTGCTTCTAGATATTCCCCACAAAGATGGTGACTGATAAAAACCTGATAGCTCTGCAGAAAAGTTTTTAGAAATTGTGAAATTATTGATTGTGTTAATATTGAAATTTTTCAAATCAATGTTGAGGTTTTGACCATCGTATGCTGTTTTAACATTTTGCTGGATAGCATTGAGATTATTTTGCATATTCCACCATTTTGCGAATTTTACTGGAAATGAAAGCATCAAAGTCGCGGTAGTCACCTTATCCAAATTTCGGGAAGTCAGATACAGGATATTTTTAACCAGATCCTGGCTTGGCTGAAAACGCCTTATTGCATCATTTTCAATACTATATGAAAATGAAAGCAAAATAGATTTATGTTTATAATCCGTTTTGAAAATATCGCTTAATGAAGGTTGAAGTTTTTCATTACCAGAAATATAAGTATCAGGAGATTGAAAAACAATAAATGGTGCCAGTTCATTGAAAGAAGGACGCGTAATTCGACGGCTATATGAAAATTGAAGAGAATTGTTTGCACTCAGATCATGTGAAAGATACAGCGTGGGGAAAAGCTTCCCATAATGCCTGTCGATGATTCCTGGTTGGGTTACTGTATTTAAAACGGTATTGGTGTATTCATAACGTAAGCCGGTAATCAAACTCGTTTTTGGGGAAATTTTAAAGTTTAAAGATGAATAAATAGCACTCATATTTTCTGATAGCGTGTAGTGATTGGTTAAATCGCTGTTAATAGTCCAGGCGCTATTAACCAGGTTTGCAACACTTACATCATTTCCAAAGCTTGTACTGGTCATTTTTAAACCTGATTCCAGTTTAATACTTTTTCCCAGGTTACGGGTAAAATCCAATTTCCCAACATAAGTATCAATAGGGGTTTTTTTGGTTACCTTAATTTCTTCCTTTGAAGTCAATAGGTTGGTATTATCATGGTAATTAATGGAATATCCCGACGGATTATTGTCATCATAATGGAGATAATCCAGATTAAAATCCAATGCTTCACCCTCCTTAAATGAATGTTGCAGATTGAGATTTCCCATATAATGCGTCCATTTATTTGTTTCAGTGACATGCTGATCGATATAATTTGTAATCTGATTGTCCGATTTATAGTGAATTGCATTCATTGCGTCCATTTCCCAATTACTTGAATATCCTGATGCCAAAATTCCAAGGGTTGTTTTACTGCTTATTGTATAATCAAATCCAAGTCGGGCATTGTGAAAAATAGTAACGGGCTGCCTGTAACTATCCGATTCGGTTTCTTTGACGGCACTTCCCTGGTTAAACATTCTATACATGCTAATCACCTGATAACTATTATCATATGAATATGAGTATGACCCAAAATAGTTTATTTTTTCAACATGGTGGTTCAACATCAGGCTTCCATTTAGTTTACCATCTACACCGATTCCTGTCCCCAAAGTGTAATTTCCATTCGTTCCAAAATCATCATCTTTTTTCAATACGATATTTATTATTCCCGCATTTCCTTCTGCTTCATATTTGGATGGAGGAGTGGTAATCAGCTCTATTTTTTGGACATTTTCAGAACTCATCCCATTCAACATTTCAATCGCAGCAGCTACTGGCATCCGGCTTTCTTTGCCGTTAATCATGATCATGACACCATCTTTTCCGCCCAGGGAAAGTGATTTATCTTGTCTGTTTACAATAACACCGGGAGATTTTTCCAGGATTTGTAATGCAGTACTTCCAGACGAAGTGATGCTATTTTCAACATTAACAACAATCCGGTCAATTTTCTGCTCGTAAATTGGCTTTTTCACAACTACATCTACGCTGTTTAATAGTTTTGTATCCTCCTCGACAATGATAGGATTAACATGGAAATGCTCATTCGAACTTTTAATTTCAAAGGGTTGCGAAACTTTAGCTTTATAACCAATCATGGTTGCTTTTATCAGGTATTTCCCGGGTTTGAAATTAGCTATCGAAAAAGTTCCAACATCCGATACCATTACACCTGTAACCAATGAGGAGTCTTTTTGATTGATTAGAAGAACATTAGCAAAAATCAGTGGTTGATTATTAGTGTCGTGTACTGTTCCCTGAATCTGGGCAAAACTGTTACTGGAATAGGAAATGAGCTTTAGCACAATTAAAAGAATAATAATTCCTTTAACTTTTATATTATTGAAGTTGGTCATATTTTTTTTATTGTTGTTACGGAAATTGATTGCGAAAAGTTTTAGCTAGCTTTTAGTTATGAAATAAAACCTGACCACTTCTCGAATTGACCAGCCAATCATATAAAATATAATGCCACCCGGATGATTCCGGATGGCATTACATTTTAAATTTTGAAACACGAATCAGCGGATCGTAATTTCCTTTGATTTGTTGCCTATTTTGAGGATAGCTTTGTTATCACATTCTCCATTTCCAAAATCAATTGACCAGGTGTGGCCGGTGCTGGTAATAATAGAGACCAAACCACTAATGATATGATGACAGGCTGCACTGTAAACCAAAGGATTTTCGGCGGTAATAGTTTTGGATACCTTAACTCCGGACACGCGGGTAAATTCTACGGTTCCAAAAGTCTTAATCTGGTTGTCATCCCTTACCCCGACGCTATTAAAGAGGTATTGTCTGGTTAGATCTGCTATACGGTGGGCTGATCCTTCATTGTCCGGCAGAGTAATGGTTATATCCTCCTTACTGGTGGCGGTTCGGATATTGTTAACCTGGTCTTTCCCAATGGTCTTTATAACATTCCCTTCAATTTTCTTTCCGTCAACAATATAGTTTTGGAAAGTTTTATTTCTAATGGAAGGAAAGGTGTTGAAAGATTCTGAGGTGATAATTATTTTTCCCGAACGAATTTTTCCATCATTGCCTGTACATGATGTGCCAAAATCAATCGTTAGCATCTGAGGCGAAACTTTGTTATTTAAAGTAATTACCGCGCAACTTGTCAGGTAGGCAGAACTTCCCATCGTTCCTGCTTTAAGTTGACCCGCATTTTGGGAAAGTGCATCATCCACCATTAGGTCTATATCGGCAAGAACCTCTTCAGACTGGGTATCCTGCTGACTCAGAATTACCTCGTCAATAATTGCCTGTAATTCTCTATCCCGGCATGAATTAAATACCGAAAATATCAGGCTCAAGGCAAATAAAATCTTAACCAGTTTCATAAAGTAAAG
>JBAXED010000124.1:0-10702 GCA_037140615.1 Prolixibacteraceae bacterium | reverse complement strand
ATCCGCAAATCGACAGAAGTGACCTGATCAGCTGGGAACTTTTTTAACAGAATCCCATTCAGATCACTTACAGTAATTTTAAGCGATTTATCCTGAATACTGGAGGTAATAATAGTGGCATCCGCGAAATTAGTGCCTGTTGCACAAGCTTCCAGAAAATAGTTGGCAGAAGCCTTGAAACCAGGATCTACAGCTGTACCCACAAATACAAGGGTATCCTTACCCTTGGTTCTGGTTAAAGTAAGATCGGGTACAGTTTGAAGGGTCGGTGCAATCGGGCTGATCAACAGCCCAACTTTTGTTTCATCTTTTGAACAAGCGAACATAAGCCCGATCAACCCAATGAAAGCTAAATATTTTGACAAATTTTTATTCATTTTTCAGTAGTTTAAAAAATTAATAACCAGGGTTTTGTGCGATGTTTGGATTGGCAGAAACCTCAGCACCAGGAATAGGGAATAGATTCAGATGTTTGTCCGTGTTGGCGCCGGCGTAGGTATTACCTTTCCATTGCCAGTTATAGGAACCATCTGTAAACTTGCCGAAGCGAACCAAGTCTGTACGTCTTTGTGCCTCATAGTAAAATTCACGTCCTCTTTCATCCAACAAAAATTTAGATGTAAGCTGAGCGGAAGTAATGTTGCCGTTGGCATTTCCATAAGCACGGGTTCTAACCACATTCACATCTTTCACCGCATTGGCAAGATCTCCGGTATTGAATAAAGCCTCGGCCCGCATCAGATAAGCATCAGCCAGACGAAAGATTGGGAAATCGGTACATGCATAAGCCGGATTGTAATTGGCAGCCTGCGTTCCATTTGCATTTTTAGCAGTGAATTTGTACACTCCAATACCATAGTCTCCGCTAGAGGAGGCACTTGGAATATCCATGCTTTTTTTCATCTTCAGGTAGACCCTTTTGTCTTTGCTCTGGGCAAAAGTAACATCTGCTGCGGGAACAGGAACATTGCCATAGGTGGCGATCGTATCTACCAATACATTCATGAATTGCTTTCTGGCTCTGTTACCATTCCAGTTCGTATTTGAAGTCAAACCATGGTAATCTTCTGCCCTGACGTAAGTTGCATCGCTGCTTGATTCGATGATAAATGTAGTTCCTACATAACCTTGAATATTTGTTCCATCCTGATCCCATGAGAAGATCATTTCGGGATTGCGGACAGCATCATTATCTGCACTAAAATTCTGTCTGTAGTTAGTGGCAAGTGAATATTTACCACTGTTGAGTACCTTATCGCAGTAAATTTTACAGCTATCCCACTTGGCAGTCCCTGTGTAAACCTGAGCATTCAGATACAACCTTGCCAGCAACATCCAGCAAGCTGCTTTGTCGGCCTGTGGATAAGAGAATTTAGGTTCTCCCAGTTTAGACTCAATGGCATGCAATTCCGAAACTATATAGTTAAACAGCTTTTGTCTCGCTACAGTTACATTTTTGTCCAACTGTTTTGGGAAAAACTTTCCTACTCCATCAGCATCAGTAGTGAAAGGAGGATTGCCGAAAAGGTCAATGTTCCATGTATAAGCCAAAGCCCTTAGGAAACGAGCCTCAGCGTTGTATTGCATCACTGCCGGATCAGTACTTCCGTTGGTATTCTTGATAAAATCGTTGGCATAAGTGATACTTAAGCTTAAACGCTGGTAGAGCGCAGTAAGGAATGGGTTGTTGGCACTCCATGTCTGAGTATTCAGATCGGAGATACCCACATCGCCCCACGCACAAATTGCCTCGTCAGTAGTGATTTCCTGACAGTTCCAAAGTGCCCTTGTCGTAGTAAAAAAGTTGCCATCAGAGGCTGTGATATCATCGCCACCATTACTCCCCTGACCGGAAATAATGAAACTAGCATAAATTTTACCCAGCGTCTCCTTCATATATACAGGATTATCATTCAGGTTTCCTGCCAATATGGTATTGGGATCCTTGGGTTTAACATCCAAATCTTTCACGCAAGATGTAAACACCCCAACAGAAAGAACTATTCCTAATATTAAAATCTTTTTAGTCATATCTATAATTTTATTAGCCGATTAATAGGATAAACTTATACCAAGCATGAAGGTACGTGGTCTTGGATAGAAATTGTTGTCAATTCCACCTGGAACCTCAGGGTCAATGCCTTTGTACTTTGTGATTGTTAATACATTTTGAACAGTGAAGCTGATACGCGCATTCATCTTGCTGATAAAATTATCGAACCTGTATCCTGCGCTTAAGTTATCCAATTTGAAGAAAGAGGCGTTGCTTACAAAATAGTCACTTGTGTACTGACGTTTCACAAATTGCGTATCGCTCAAATAGGTTGGGAAATTCTTCCAGTATCCGATCTGGTACATCTGATCATAAGAGGCACTTGCAGCTAGCTGGTTGTAAACATAGTTTCCGAAATTAGCCCTTGTTGAGGCTGAAAGATCGAATTTTTTGTAATCAAATCGGGCAGAAAATCCCAATAGATAATCAGCTACAGGTTTGTGGTAGATGTACTGGTCAGCAGTATTGCCATTGACAGAACCTCCTTTACCTGATAAATCAACATACAAACCCTCGATTGGATTGCCTGAAGGACCATATACCTGTTGGTTCATGAAGAAGGAATAGGCAGGATAACCAACTCTGGTTACTTGCTTTTGTCCGGTGAAAGCGTCACCATAAAGAATCCCAATATAGTTTGGATCATCGCTGATCAGCAGTTTGGTGATTTTATTAACGTTATAAGTGGCATTGAATCCCAATGTCAGGCTCATGTCCTTCTTTGAAATCGGAATCAGATTCAGACTGAATTCTGCCCCTTTATTCTCAAGACTACCGACATTCGTCAACAGAGTATTGGAGAAGTTACTTCCGCTGGGGATTGTAACCTGATTCAGCAGGTCTGTGGTAACACGATTGTACACATCAATTGAACCTGAAATTCTGTCTTTGAAAAAACCAAAATCCAATCCCACATTCTTGGTGGTAGTCTCCTCCCATTTTATGGTAGGATCATAGGCACTTGGTCGCAATGTTGGAATATAAGAACCACCAATCATATAGAACGAACCTGGAGAAGCTGTGATATATCTGGCTTGTGACGGATAGTCGTTGCCAATATCCTGTTGTCCGGTAACACCCCAACCCAACCTTAGTTTCATGTCAGAGATGACATTAACATTCTTTAGGAAAGTCTCATCCTTAATTTTCCAAGCAAAGGCTGCAGATGGGAACAGACCCCATTGGTTGCCCTTCGCAAAGCGTGATGAACCGTCATCGCGAACAGTCAATGTTAACAAATATCTTCCCTTGAAAGTATAGTTCACACGACCAAAGAAAGAAACCAGAAAGTTTTCAGTTATATAGCTTGAACTGTCTGTCTTTTGATAAGGGTGGGTAGCATCGACAATACCACGTGTATAACTGCTTCCGTTCCTTGAAAAATGCTGCCATGAATAGCCGGCAGTTGCATCAATTTTACTGTCGATAGATTTGATTTCCTTGTTGTAATTCAAATAAAAATCCAACAAATCATTGTAATTTCTGGCACTGTAATCATTTAATCTTCCCCATGTCGGACTGGTAAGTACCGAGGGTGAAGTGATAGGACGGTTGTTATGCCCTTTGCCTTCGGAATAGTCGGTTGCCAAGTTTAAATTGGCACGTAATCCACTAATGAATGGGATCTTGTAGTCGAACTGTATGTTGGCCAGAACTCTCTTTACGACCGATTTGTTATCTGAAGCCATCAACTGCTCAACAGGATTGGGAGTTCCAAGGTTTGCACCATAGTTGTTCCACTGAAAGTAACCATCAGATGCACTATTGCCATCCTTTACCGGTTTGGTTGGGTCCATATTGACCGCTGAGCCCAATGCACCTGCGTCCCCAAAATTTTGGTTGGTCGACATTCCTTTTGCGTTGATATTAATCTTTAAAGCCCCATCCAGCAAAGTTGGATCCAAACTAATCGCGCCAGTCATCCTTTGCATATCCGTATTTTTCAAAATACCATTTTGGTCGGTATATCCTAAAGATACACGGTAAGGCAATTTTTTAACTGCACCAGATAAACTTAAGTTGTGGTCTGTAGAGACCGCAGTGCGGAAAATCTGATCCTGCCAGTTGGTGTTTTCATTTCCAAGCTTGGTAAAACTATCTCCACTAAATAAATCCTTGCGATAAAGAGCAATTTGTCTTATCTGATCCCCGGAATATACATCGAGGTACCTAACAGCGCTTGAAACTGAGGTCTTCTCATCATAAGAGAATCTCATCGGACTTCCAATAGAACCTTTCTTGGTAGTAATCAAGATAACACCGTTGGATGCTCTCGATCCATAGATGGCAGTTGAAGAAGCATCTTTCAATACAGTAAAGGATTCGATATCGTTGGGGTTCACAAATGATAGGAAGTTGGAACTTCCGGAAACATTGCTGTTCGAAATAGGAACACCATCTATAATAATCAGCGGATCATTCGATGCATTCAAAGAAGAACCACCACGAATACGAATCGTAGCACCACTTCCCGGCGCGCCTCCTGATGTTGTAAGGTTCACACCAGCGCTCTTTCCAACCAAAAGGTCTTGAGCTGAAGTGATTGAGCCTTTGTTAAAATCCTTGGAACTAACCGTGCTAACAGCACCGGTTGCATCTGATTTTTTAACTGTTCCATATCCAATAACGACTACCTCATCCAATCCTTGCGTTTTTGGACTAAGGCTAATCTTTAGTGAGGTCTGCTGGCCAACAACAATTATCTGCTGTTCGTACCCCACAAAAGATATGACCAGTTTTTGTCCTGGCTTAGCCTTTAAGGTGAACTTGCCATCAAAATCTGTTGCAGCCCCAATAGTGGTTCCTTCCACCTGGATGGTCACACCGACCAACGACTCCTTGTTAGTCGCATCGGAAACAGTTCCGGAGATTGATTTTTCCTGTGCAAATACAGGCAGCGTAAACACTGCAAGTAGGAAAAACCAAAGAATCTTCATCTTTGCTAATTCAAATTTCATGTGAATCAAATTATAGGTTCATAAATCATGGTTGAAGAATTTGATGCTTAGCGCATCGCTTTAAAAAAATAAGAACGTTGAAAATCAATTTGTTTAGTACTCGCTTGCCCTTCTAAAACCATTTCAAAGCGCAAATAAATATAATTTAACAATCATTTAATCTATGGTTTTACCGCGTTTTGAAAAAAATCCTTCGCAATCGTTTGCGGTTACGTTTGCATCAAAAATGTTTTACAACATGTTTTCGTTTTTTTTATGCTTTTTTAAGTTTTAAGCAATGTTACAACAAACATTTAGGCAAAATGTTCGAAAATTGATTAACTTCCCACATTGAAATAACCCAACTAACGTTTGTCTTACATGAGTAGTCCGATTACGATCAAAGACATCGCTAAGGCACTGAATATCTCTCCCTCCACGGTCTCAAGGGCCCTAAAGGACCATCCGGATATCAGTAGGGAGACCAAAGACGCCGTAAATAACCTGGCTGCCAAGCTTAGGTACAAACCCAATGCTGTCGCCCTTTCTTTGAAGAACAGCAGAACCAATACCATTGGTGTTATAATACCTGAAGTGGTTCACTTTTTTTTCTCCTCTGTCATTAGCGGAATAGAAGACGTTGCCTATGATGCCGGATACAACGTAATGGTCTGTCAATCAAACGAAAGATATGCCCGTGAAATCATCAATGCTCAGGCTCTCGACTCTAACCGGGTAGAAGGAGCTCTTGTTTCCATTTCAAAAGAGACGCACGATTTCTCTCACCTATTGTACCTTGAGGAGAATGGCATTCCTCTCGTTTTTTTCGACAGGGCACCAGAAGAACTGGATGTTGACAAAGTCATTATAGATGATAGAAAAGCCGCATACAACGCCACTACCCACCTCATCGAGACCGGCTGCAAACGCATCGCTCACCTGGCAGCACCACAAACACTCGGCATTGGCATTCAGCGATTGGCAGGCTATAAGCAGGCTTTGGAAGATCACGGGATTCCATTCCGCGAAGATTGGGTTCTTGTGGCCGATTCTTTCGAGCTGGCAGGTGATGCAACTCGACACCTCATGCATCTTCCCACTCCACCGGATGCCATCTTTGCTGTGAACGACATGACCGCCGTTGGTGCCATGAAAACCCTGCAACGCATGTCAATTCCCGTTCCACAAAAAGTAGCCATTATAGGTTTTTCTGCGGGATTCTTTTCGGATATTACTACCCCAACATTGAGTTCTGTCGACCAACATGGGTACGAGATGGGAGTTGAAGCAGCCAAACTCCTGTTACAGCGAATCGACAAACCCGTTGAAGGCAAACACATTACCCAATACATCGATACCCATCTTGTCATTCGCGAATCGACCAAAAGAAAGAATTAAATCTCGTAATGTTAAAAAGTAAGAAAATTTGCTTTTTATTTAATTCTTTTTATACGTTTGTACCGAAAATCATTTTGTTTAGTCCTTTTCTAAGATCAGGTTCATCCGAACTTGATACACCCTTTTATTTATTGCCATTTCAATCGCTGATGTTTTGAAGATCAAAATGTCAGACGTTTATCTGTTTTCAATTCAGCTTGAGCAGGAATTCTCGGTTTTCAATTGACTAATTAAACCATTAATTGTTATGGCAAAAAAACCAACACTATCGTTTTGGCAAATCTGGAACATGAGTTTCGGATTTATGGGAGTACAAATTGGCTATTCTCTGCAAAACGGCAACACCAGCCGGATCCTTTCCGCCCTGGGTTCAGATGTAGGTCATCTGAGCTATTTCTGGCTGGCCGCCCCATTGGCCGGTTTGATCGTTCAACCGATCATCGGACTCTCCAGTGATAAAACCTGGACCCGTCTCGGCAGGAGAATACCCTTCATCCTGGCAGGAGCCATTGTATCTGCCCTTGCCATGTTTTTTATGCCAAATTCAGAGTTCTTTACTCACTTGGTTCCAGCCTTGTTCTTTGGTGCAGCCATGTTATTATTGATGGACACCTCTTTCAATGTTACCATGCAACCCTTCCGCTCATTGGTAGGAGATATGGTGTCTGAGGAACAGCGTAACATTGGTTTTTCAACACAGGCATTTTTGATTAATTCGGGTGCAGTGGTTGGTTCTATTCTGCCATTTTTGCTCACATGGCTGGGCGTTTCGAATGTTCCCAATGAAGGTGAAAAGGTTGCCTCGTCTGTCATTTGGGCCTTTTACATTGGAGGCGGTGCTCTTCTGCTGACTGTCCTGTGGACCAGTTTTACCACAAAAGAGTATACCCCCGCAGAACATGCCCTCTACAACAACCTGAAAGAAAAAGATAAGAAGAAAAGCTCCTTTCTTACCTTGTTGAAAGACACTCCCAAAACCATGCTTCAACTTGCCTTCGTGCAGTTTTTCTCCTGGTTTTCGCTCTTCATGATGTGGGTGTACACCACACCTGCCATTGCACAAAATGTTTGGAATACCCTTCCGGGAGATGCAACTTCACCCGCATTCAACGAAGCAGGTAACTGGGTCGGCATCATTTTTGCAGCCTATAGCGTTTTTGGCGCACTCTTTTCTCTTGTGATGGCACGTCTGGCAACACGCTTCGGACGTAAACCAATTTACCTGTTTTCATTGGTCGCTGGCGGATTAGGATTGCTGTCAATCGTCTTTATCAAAGACCAATATGGATTGATAGCCTCTATGGCCGGAGTAGGAATTGCCTGGGCTGCCATTCTGGCCATGCCTTACGCAATGCTGTCTGCCTCTTTACCGGCAGATAAAATGGGTGTGTATATGGGCATTTTCAATGCCACCATCACCATTCCTCAGATCACAGCAGGTCTTCTTGGCGGATTATTGTATTCTCTGCTGGGGGGACAAGCTGTTTACATGCTCGGTCTTGCTGGTATTTGTATGATCATTGCCGGAATTTCTGTCATTTTTATCAAAGAACATCAAATTAGCAAAGAAATTTAAAGTGAAGATTAAAGCCTGCCTTTTTGACCTTGATGGCGTCATCGTCGACACTGCCAAATACCACTTTATAGCCTGGAAAGAAATGGCTGCGGAGTTGGGTTTCGACTTTACCGAAGACGACAATGAATTGCTTAAAGGCGTGAGCAGGATGCGCTCGCTTGAGATCCTCCTGGGTATTGGAAAAATAAACAAGACAGATGAGGAAAAACTGATTCTTGCAGAGCGAAAAAATAAAAGATACCTGGAATATGTCCACCAAATGACCGAAGAAGAAATCTTACCAGGAGTCACAAGGTTTCTGAGCGATCTTCAAAGCAACGGCATGCTCATTGCCCTGGGATCTGCCAGCAAGAATGCCCCACTTATCCTGGATCGCATTCATCTGAAAGGACAATTCGATGTAATCGTAGATGGCAATGCGGTATCCAAAGCCAAACCGGATCCTGAAGTATTTCTGACCTGTGCGAGACTGCTGAAGGTTGAACCTTCGGACTGCCTTGTATTTGAAGATGCCCAAGCCGGAATAGATGCTGCCTTGAATGGAGGGATGAAGGTAATCGGAGTAGGTTCCCCTGAAAATCTTTCCTACGCCGACCATTTTATTCCCGGTTTTAAAAAGTTAGACTACGAACTTTTGTCAAAATGGTACTTGTAGAAGAAATGAGACATAAGACATGAGACTTGAGTGATGAGACATGAGTGAGGCGAAAGCTAATAGCTAAAGGCTAACAGCTAAAAGCTTTTAGCGATTGGTAATTAGCTGTTAGCTGTTAAAGATTTGTAAAATGATAAGTAAATGAAGAATTACATAGTGCACGACGGATGGAAAATTATCGAAGATGGTTTTCATCCCGATCACAATAAAATTACGGAGAGTCTGATGAGCCTGGGTAACGGGCGCATGGGGCACCGGGCTAATTTTGAGGAAAAGTATTCAGGGCTTACGCTACCGGGGAGCTACGTCGCAGGCGTTTACTATCCCGATAAGACCCGCGTTGGCTGGTGGAAAAATGGATATCCTGAATATTTCGCTAAAGTACTCAATGCAGCTAACTGGATTGGTATTGATATCAGAATTGGAAATACTGTACTGGATCTTAATCAATGCAAAGTCTTGAATTTCAGACGCGAGCTCGATATGCTCAACGGCATGCTCAATCGGACTTTCACAGCCGAACTTTCTGATGGAAAACATGTAAAAGTAACGACGCAACGTTTTGTCAGCATTGCACATTCTGAAACCGGTGCCATCAGATATACACTCGAAGCGTTGAACTTCAGTGAGAAAATAACCCTGTCCCCCTACCTCGATTTCGATGTAATCAATGCAGATTCAAACTACGACGAAAAATTCTGGGATGAAGTCAACAAATCTGTATCTCACGGTGAAGGATATATCACAGCAGAAGTAAGGAAAACATTCTTCCAGGTATGTACCGGAATGAAATTTAGAATGTTGAAAAACGGAGAGAATGTGCGCTTTCATGCCGATTTGGAAGAGCGTCAAAAATATGTTTCCAATATTGTCACCATTCCAGTGGAACAGGGCGACAAAATCACCATCGAAAAATTCGGGATCAATCTCTCCTCCGAATATTGCACAAAAAATAAATTAAACGAATCTGCGGCCCAGCACCTGAATGCCGCTTTTAAACGCGGTTACGACCGGATGTTGCAGGATCATGCAGATCTTTGGCACAAGAAATGGGAAACCAGCGACATCCTGATCAAGGGAGATGTAGCAGCCCAGCAAGGCATTCGCTTCAACATCTTCCAGTTGCAACAGACTTATACCGGAGAAGACGAACGACTCAACATCGGACCAAAAGGGTTCACCGGCGAGAAATACGGCGGATCAACCTATTGGGATACAGAAGCTTATTGCATTCCATTTTACCTTGCAACTGCTCCAGCAAAAGTAGCTCAGAATCTCCTGTCCTACCGGCACAAGCATTTGCAGAAGGCCATTGAAAACGGAGAAAAACTGGGATTTAAAAATGGGGCAGCACTCTATCCAATGGTAACAATGAACGGAGAGGAGTGCCACAACGAATGGGAAATCACCTTCGAAGAGATTCACAGGAATGGGGCAATAGCCTTCGCCATCTTCGACTACATCCGCTACACAGGTGATATCGATTACATACTTCCCAAAGGATTTGAAGTACTCCTCGGCATTTCACGATTTTGGTCGCAAAGGGTAAATTGGTCGGCCGACAAGCAAAAATATGTAATTCTGGGTGTCACAGGTCCGAACGAATATGAAAACAATGTCAGCAACAACTTTCACACCAACCGTATCGCCCAGTGGACACTGAAGTATACCCTCGAAATGGTTGGATGGCTTAAGAAGGAACATCCCAAAGAATTTATTCAGTTAAAAACAAAATGGAATTTTGACGAAGAGACTGAAACCAAACGCTGGCAAGATATAACTGAAAAAATCTATTTCGCATACGATTCTTCCAGGGATATTTTTCTGCAACAAGATGGCTTTCTCGACAAAGAACTCATTCCTGCTTCCGAATTGCCAAAAAATGAGCGACCCCTCAACCAGCACTGGTCGTGGGACCGGATTCTTCGATCTCCATACATCAAGCAGGCTGACACACTGCAAAGCCTCTTCCTTTTTGAAAATAGTTATGACAAGGAAACTATCAAACGTCATTTCGATTTCTATGAACCTCTGACAGTGCATGAATCATCCCTTTCGCCATGTATTCATACCATTTTGGCCTC
>JBAXED010000123.1:0-11408 GCA_037140615.1 Prolixibacteraceae bacterium | reverse complement strand
CTGACTACGGATCAGAAGGTTGGGGGTTCGAGTCTCTCCGGGGTCACTTGATAATCAGACACTTACAAATATTTTGTAGGTGTCTTTTTTTTATGCCAAGTGTAAAAGGTATTTACTCCTTCAAAATAATGAAGCAAGTCTTATGTACTCAAATCTAATTCAAGATCATTTTCTTCTTGAAGTACTTTTGGACCGACAAGCTTCATCATTTTATCAAATTTTGTGAAAAGACTTAACTTTTACATTAATTAACTGATAATCCATTAAACTAATAATAAGGGACCAGGTCAAATAAAAAATATTCGATCTCGTCTTTTGATTCCTTGTGTAGTCGGATGCCATTTACAAAATTTCAATTATGAAGCACCTCATCGTAATCTGTTTATTATTGATCTTTCCTTCGATAGAATTGCTTTCGCAGGCTGATGTTTCAAAAGCCAGGTGGATCCCCAATCCTGCTATTATTGATGGGATCGATGCCGAATGGAGAAAGCCGCTTAATTTTTTTGACGATGCCAGCGGAATAAAGTATGCTGTTGGCAATGATCAGGATAATTTATATTTATGCTTTACGGTTAATGACGAGATGAGAATGAAAAAGCTCATGAGCGCGGGTTGGAAAATAGAATTGTCATCAAAAGAAAAAAAGAAAAAGTTCAAATCTGAGATTATGTTTCCAGGCGTGAATGTGATGGGAATAAGAAGAAGCACGAATAATTTCGAGAAAGAAAAAGCGGCTGACAACTTTATTGAATTTTATAAGATACAAATGACAAAGGTCTCCTGCAAAGGGCTTAAATCTAATTTTTCAGAATTGGCCTTAAACAACAAGGAGAATATCAGCATTGCAATTGGTGCCGATAATGCCCAGCATATCATTTACGAAATCGCTATTCCTCTGAAGGAATTTTTTGCTTCCGATTTGAAAAGTCTGAATGAACTGATTACCATGAACATCACTGTCAACGCACTTGAACGCCCATCGGGCGGAAGTACAGCAGGTAGACCATCAGGTATGGGTGGCAATATGGGAGGTTCATTCGGCGGCGGTCGCAGCGGGGGCGGCAGCCGGGGTGGCGGTCGCAGCGGAGGAATGTCTGGCGGGATGTCTGGCGGGATGAGAGGCAATGGTCAAGGCGGTGAATATCGTCAAGGTGGGCAAGGAGACAGAGGAAGCTTTTTTGACAAGACATCTTTTAAGCAAAAATTCACTTTGAGTAGTTCCAATTAGCTGCGACATAACAAGGGTGCGTCATTGGAAATAGAATTTTTTGATAAAATTTATGATGTCTCTTTTATTTTCAGCTCCATACAATTGATTATGTGGCCCTTGCAATGGAATAATTGTCATTTCACTTCCTTCCAGCTTGGTTATTTGTCTTATGTGGCTATAAATCGTCTCCTCAGTACTAAATAGAAATTCCTTTAGCTTATTATCACGATTTGAAAATTGGGTTTCATATATTAAGATCTTCTCCAACAACGATTTAGAGAATAAAAAATAAAACCATTTAACCAGGAGCCTCACGAACCTGCGAGAAATGGAACTGTGAACATAAACAAACCGCAGGTATTTAGAGGGTTTAAGGTAATCGATTGATACATTTTTTACAAATCGATGAAGCAAACTTAGTTCTACTGGTCTCCTCAGGTGAGAAACATCATCCAATATTCCAATAAAAGCATAATCCTTCAATTTGTTCTGGACAATAAAACTATTTAAAATACTAGCGCCGTGGCAATTACCCAAATATCCAATCGATTTTTTATTAAAATCAGGAATTTGATTCATAATAAAACGCCAATAGTTTTCCAATTTCAAATTTTTCTTTTGGACATCTTTGCATTGTGGATATGCAACAATAGTCAGATTGAAGTATTCACCAAGATCATTTAAAAACGACCTTGCTCTTTCATTGATTCCATAGGTAGGTGGAAAATAATACAACTTAGGTCTCATTGTTAAATTCAAGGGATTCTTTCCCAAAAAATCAATTATGTCAGATGGCTTTAACCCAATATAAATCCATTCATTTGGGAATCTGACATGAAATAATACTTCCAGCTGGATAATGAGATGAACCACCGACATTGAATCTCCTCCCGCTTCTTTCCAGGACATATTTTGATCAAATGATTTATAATCAAGGTATATCGACCAGATATCCCTTATTTTTCGGATCAAAGTCATGTCATTTTTCTCATTCGGTTGAGTATTTGAAGGAAGTTCGCTCGTTCCTAAATAATCATGAAGCAATACCTTCAACTTGTCCTGATTGGTTTTATAATTCGGTAATTGCGGAATTTCTGTTACTTGAATGAGATGTTTTGGAATCATGTATGGAGGCAGTTTTACCCTTAACCAATCTCTTAATAACATAACGTCAATTGGATTCTGACTTACAAAAAATGCCACCAACATCGTGACAAATTCCATATGATGAACCAAAACGGCACAACCATCCAATCCATGATAACTCATCAAACATCCTTCGATCTCAGAAAGCTCAACTCTATATCCGTTTATTTTTACCTGATGATCCTTTCGACCAATGAACTCCAGCATTCCATCCGCATTTATTTTTCCAAGGTCACCAGTTAAATATGATCTTAAGTCACCTGTTTTAAACACAAGGTCGGTTTGAGGTTGATCGTTCCAGTATCCCAGGGAGATAAAGTCACTTGCCACCTTTATCTCTCCGATCTCTCCATCAGGAGTAATTTTTCCTTGTTCATCAACAATTTGCATGAATCTGTCAGGTACTGAAAATCCTAGCGGTACGAGCTCCTGATCAATTATTGTTGTTGCGGAAATAAACCACTGCCGGTATATTGTTGCAATTTCCGTCGCACCAATACCAACATACAAAAGTGAATCGTTAGGAAAATATTGCTTAAACAATAAAACATCAGAATTATAAATCCTGTCACCTGCCAGATAAACCAGTCTAACCGACGACATATCCAGCTCATGCTTGTTCAATTTTAAAAAGGTCCTGAAAATATTTGGAATGGAGTGATAAACCGTAATTTTATCCTCTCGGATGAATTCCGACAAATCAAGTAACCCACGGTTCTTTAGTCTCATTATATGAAGTGAAGCTCCACTTAACAAAGCTCCATAAATATCTCTGATCGCTCCGTTCACACTGGGAGAGTACAACAGGCTTAATCGATCCTCTTTTGAAAGATGGATGGAATTTGTGTACTGCATCACATCATGCAATAAATTCCGCTGATTCTGATAAACCCCTTTGGGGATACCCATTGAACCTGATGTATAAATAATATAGGCATGGTCATTTGGAGTTGCGGAACTTACAAAGCCCATAGATGATTCAAGATCAAGTTGATCAATGTTAATAACTACAACATCCTGAAAGTGGTCCAAAAATTCGGTTGAAGAAACAATTGTTTTAAGACCTGAAAGTCTAATAATTAGCTGATTTCGAGACGCCGGCATATCAATATCTAACGGAACATAAGGGCAGCCATTGGCCAAAGCTGCCAGCATAGCTATCGGGAAAAATACCGAATTAGGCAATGCTATTCCGATTGGTTCCTTTTCTTGATGTGATTGCTGTATTTGAGCTGCAAGATGGAGGCACCTCTGATATGCTTGGTTATAAGTAAATGATTGAAATTTATCCCTAATTGCAAGTCGTTGGGGATATAATTGAGCAACTTCTTCAAATAATTTAAAAACGGGTTTGTTTAAATCACTTTCTTTAAATTGAATAAAAGGGTGATTGATTGGTCCATTGTAATCCAGCTCCATCTATGATAAATTTTTTATCTCATTCATCCACTGTGATAATTGTTCGTCGGAAAAGTCCAGGGGAAGCACACACCCTGCCGTTGTACCATTAAATATTGGATTCAGTTCTCTGTAGAATTGAACACATTCCCTTATTTGCCGAATAGAAACACATTCCATCATCCTTGAAACAGGAATACCCAACATCAGGTGGTGGTTGTATTTTCTAAAAAAATCATTGGGTTGAATATTGTCGGAGGAATGGCAATAATGTATCATACAATTCTCAGGTAGCTCCCTCAACGATAAAAAAATATTATCACCATGGATATGGAAAATTGAAATAGGCAAATTATGACAGAATGCTAAACATTTTTTATCACTTTCCTCTCCAAAAACGCGATAAAGTTCCGGAGTTAAAAGTGCCTTTTGCATGTGTTGGGTAACATAAAAAATCCCGGAAGCACCAGCTTTCAGAAACTCTTTAATGACAAACAAGGAGTTCTTCGTAATCATCTCAATTCCAGCTAAAACTCTCTCTGGATCAACCTTGCAATGTTCTTTAAAAACATCCAAACCGGCAAGCTGAATAGCCTGAGAAATTGGATTAAACATTGTAAATACGATAGGCTCTGAAAAATTGTGTTCTGCAATTTTTTTGCAAGAACCAATTATTTCTTGCATCAATGCCGGGATATTTACAGAAAAATCGACAATTCTTAACCAATCAGCAGAATCTTGAATAAGCGTTTTTGTGATTCGTCTTCTTCCAAATGGATCCTCTTTCCAATTTTCATCAGCCACTCCATAACAAACTGCCAGCCAAGTCCCGGCAGGTGTAATTTTAACAAAATCACACTTGTGTCTTTCCTGAAATTCAATCGATTTGAGTGCCAGTTTTTGTGCTTCCTGATCGAATACAGGCCAATGCTTCCAAAATGATGTTAATTTGGGACGTTCCATCCATCTAAATTAATAAAAACGAAATGAATATTATATGCCGCCCCATTATTGAGACAATAATGTTATTGCGCATTTTATAGAGTATCCGTAAGTTTGAAGAGAAAACTGCAGTTACAATCTTGAAAATGGGGAACAATAAGAAACATGTCAAATTCTTACTATTTATTCTTTTTCAAATAGTTATATCCACATCAGTAATTGTAATTTTTCAACAGACATTTCTATTAAGTCCCGGAATAATCATAGGACATATATTTGTTGTATGCAGTATCCATCTGGTGATTATTATGCGATTATTCATAACAAACAAGATTCTATCGTAAAGTATGTATTTAATAATAAAACAGGAAAAGAAGAACTTTATGATTTAAAAAAAGATCTTTATGAAACAAGAAATATTATTGATTCAATTGATATACAACATCTTAATTCATTCAGAAATCATACAATCCGGTAAATCTCCATGATATTCTGAAGGATCTTATCAAAGTCTATTTTTAAATCGATAAGTTGACCGGTTTTAATATCAAAAACCCAGCCATGAACGGTAAGCGTACGTTCTTTGTAGGCTTTCTGCACATCTGCCGTTTTTAATACATTCACGCATTGCTCCTGTACATTAAGCTCAACCAAGCGTTTGTACCTTAAATCTTCATCAGAAATAGCATCGAGTTCATGGCGGTGGATTCGGTATACATCGCGGATATTTCTTAACCATGGATTCAATAATCCCATATCTTGCGATTGCATAGCTGCCTTTACACCATTGCAATAGTAATGTCCGCATACCACCACGTGCTTGACTTTTAAAAAGGATACCGCATAGTTGATTACCGACATGACACTCAAATCAGTATTCGGAACCATGTTGGCAATATTGCGGTGGACAAATACCTCTCCGGGTTTCGCCCCCATGAGTTCTTCAGATGTAACACGACTGTCTGAACAGCCGATGTAAAGAATTTCCGGACTTTGCCCCAACGACAAATTATTGAAGTAATCGCTATTCCCTTTCAACTTTTCAGAAATCCAAATTCTGTTATTGGCAAACACTTGATTGATATTCATGTTCCTGTATTTTAATGTGTTATTAACCTGTAAATCCAATTGCCCCCGCAATGGCATTAATGCAATGAAGCAACTCAAAAAGAATTCTATCAGACTCAATAGTATTGCCTTCTTTGCTCAGTTGCCGCCATTGGGACAGAAGCTTTACCTGATGTCTGTGCAAAGGGCACATCGCTTCAGCTCTTAAAAGCGTCGAATAGTAGTGATTTTTCCTTCTTTCTGATATCGGTGAAAGTAAAATGGAATCTATCATTTGTCGTGTTAGCGTAAATTCATTGAGAATTTGTGATAAAATTTCATCGCTCTGTAGCACGTCTGATGCCAAATGGGCATATTGCTTAAATATTTCCTCATCGGATGAAGCTAAACTGGAATCAACATTTGTCAGAACATACCTGATAAACGGATCTGTTTTTACAGCTTCCCTGAAATGTTCAAATTTTAATGGATCGTTGTTACGCATTGCTTCGAGCGATGATCCGACTCCATACCAACCGGGAATATTGAACCGGCATTGGCTCCAGCTAAATACCCATGGAATAGCCCGCAAATCACTAAGTGATCGGGTGCCGGTTCTACGTGAAGGGCGACTTCCAATTTTACTTTGTTCAATGGCATCGATCGGTGTAGCCTTCTCATAAAACTGAATAAATCCAGGCTTTTTTGTTAGTTCCTCATACACCTGTTTGCTTTTGTCTGCCAAAAACTCAAGTTCAGACGCTAAATCATATTCCGTAACAGGATGATTGTTTTGAAGCATCGATACTGCCAGCGTACCCGAAGTCAGCAATTCGATATTGTAAACTGCATTGTTTTTATTGGCATACTTACGCTCGATTGTTTCTCCTTGCTCTGTAAATCGAATATCACCATTCACGGAAAGTGGAGGCAATGACCTCAGGAACCAATGTGTAGGTCCGGCTCCCCGACTAATAGACCCACCCTTTCCATGGAAAAACCTTATTTTAACCCCATGTTTTAACCCAATTTGAATGAGTTTAGTTTGTGATTTGTACAAATACCACTGACTCGCCAAAATACCACCATCCTTATTGCTGTCACTGTAACCAATCATTATTTGTTGCACAGGAACATCAGCCATGTTTGGCTTTTGCTGAAGCAGCAGGCTACTTTTGGTGACAGGATGAGATAAAAATTGGTCAAGAATTCTTTCGGAATGTATTAAATCCTCAATTGTTTCGAATAACGGAACAACTGGCATCAAAGAAGCTAAACCTGTTGAAGTACTTACCAGAAGCCCGGCTTCACGTTCAAGCAAATAGACTAAAAGTAAATCAGAAACATTTCTGGTCATGCTCACAATGAGTGAACCCAAAGCCTCAGTTCCATACTTCTTAATGTGCTCGCTCAATACCCTGTAGGAATCAACAGTAGCACGTGCCTCTTCCCCTATAAATATGTTTGGATGGGTAAATGGACGGGTAGAATCCAGTTCATGGTTGATAAAAGCTAAACGATCCTTAACATCCATACTTAAGAATGCATCACCATCAAGTTGGGCTGCCTGCAAGAGTTGCGCGAGAGCGAGTTCATGGAACCTACTATTTTGTCGAATATCCAGTTTTGCTAAATGGAAACCAAAGGTGCATACGATGCGAATAGCCTCATTCACATCAGCATACGCAATTTCTGAAGAATTGTTGGTTATTAATGCCCTTTCGAGAATATATAAATCGGCTATCAAATCAGATGGATATTGATAACTTATCGCCTTTTCCCTGAATTCCTGAATTTGCCCCTCAACAATGGATACAGGTAGTTTAACTATCATATATTCAATATATTGCCTCAGCGCTTCGTTTGGATATAAGGATTTGAATAAACTATCAGAACCAATAATCTCTTTTTGTAACAGCTCATAGCGAGCACTGAATTCCGGGTTTAATTCAACTGCTTTCGAATGAAAACTGAGATTATTTTGCAAGTTTTGCAGCATCCGCGTGATGACCTGGAATGATTTAAAACGCAACTTCATCAATGTCTCCCGCGTTACTTGAGAAGTTACCAGCGGATGACCATCGCGGTCACCACCAACCCAGTTGCCAAAGGTAATCTTGGGAAATTTCCTGACATCGCGAATAAGTTGCGGATCATATCCTGCCTCTGTCCATGCCTGAATAAGTCGTCTGTCATGAAGAGTAATAACTTCAGGGAATACTTGGGTGAAATAATGAATGATGTTATCGAGTTCAGAGCCAACATCCGGCTTTTCGGTGTACACATCTGAAATTCTCCAAATGCGATGAATGGCAATTTTTATGTTGTGACGAATTTCGTTTTGCTCAATTCTGGTGTACATTCTATTTTCTCTGTTCACAACCAGCAAATAGAGTTTGCGCAAATGCTCAAGCATTATTGTACGCTTTGCCTCCGTTGGATGAGCGGTTAATACAGGCTCAACCTGAACTTGTGGCAAATAGACTGCTATCTGCTCGCCACTGAATCCACTATTTTGCAACAAGCGAAGATTGTATGACCATAAACCATTGATGTCGGCCATTGATTTTTGATCCTCAATCAATCTTCGGTTCTGAACAGCCCCATTGACTTCAACAATGTGTAGCAACTGAAAACAGACCGAGTATAACTGCAGCAGTTTCCCCGAAAATGAATCAATTTGAGACTCACCAATCGTATTAATCCAGGGTATTTGTGTCGCTAACTTTTCTTCTCCCGACTCAATCATTACTTCTTTCAAACAGCCCAGAAGAAATTCAAGGTCTTCATACGGTTTCCCTAAGTTATTTCTAACTAAACGTATTAGTTCCATATTTAATAATCTATCAACATTTACTTGGTATACGTTTGCGCTTAAATTTTGTTGAAATTTCACTGCAGAAAGTGCCCTTTTAGGTAGGTTCAATTTCTATCCTCGGCTCAGTCAATTATACATTATGAAATAAATCCATTTAACAATATTGTCACATATTTTTATCAACAATTTTAGGTGTGGAATTTATATATATTACCTTTGATCTCATAAATAATTTTCATCGAAAACCAACCAAAAAAATCAAAAAAGTTTTATGAAAAAGACTATTTCCAATCTTATCAATTTTACTATAATCCTATCATTAACAATCGCTTCTGTAGGTTGTAGCAAGAAGGACTCATTACCAACTCCAGCCCTAACTCTTGGGATGGAAACACTAGCCGCCACAAAAGCCGGTGGAAATATCGCCTTTGCAGTTGTCTCCAATACAGATTGGACGGTAGAACTGCCTTCAGGCGTGTCATGGATCGCTGCTAGTGTCCTGACTGGTTCCGGGAATGGAAATGTATCCCTGACATTGCTGCCAAACGACGCGGCACCCAGGGAAGCCACTGTTAAAGTAAATTATGGAACATCTTTTCAGAGTCTCAAGATTCAGCAGGGCGGGTATGTTAAGACTTATATTACCCTTTCTGAATTAAGAGCCAAGGGAGAGACAACTATCACACAAGATTTATATGTAAAAGGAAGTTTGATCAGTGATCAGGTTGGAGGTAACAGCACTTCGCTGAAAAATATCTATATATCAGACGGAACTGCCGGAATGTGCATCCGACTTATTGCTGACAATACCGCCATGGCTGTTGGAACAGAACTTGAAATATCGCTCACCGGTGCAGTACTTGCAAAATACAACGGATTGCTTCAGATCAACGGTCTGACCAATGCAAACATGAGCGCCACAGGTAAAACCACCGTGATCCCCGCAAAAACAATAACCGCTGCTCAGTTTAAAACCGGAGCCTACGAATCCATGTATGTGGCCATCACAAACGTACAGGTTATTAATGCCGATCTCTCAAAAACGATGGTTGTTGGGACTGCTCACACTTCAATTAGAATGGAATCCTCTGCCGGAGAAACTTTTGAGATGTTCAATGCCTCCTACTCGGAGTTCAAAGCTTTGAATGTTCCCCAATTAAGTGGCACGTTAAAAGGTATTGCCAACATCAATGTTGCAACTTATCAGTTGATACCTCAAAACAGGGCTGACTTTGCCGATATGACAGCTGCACGTTTTGGAGCTGCTGCTGTTCTGACTTATGGAACACCCATCCTGGGCGGTGCACTGAAGAAAGGTGTCGCCTTTACGGTCGACAATCTTATCACGGTACCATTCACATTGGCTACTACAGGTCAGGCTTATAATCTTTCAGTGGCCATTTCAGGAGCTGGTGCTGCCGGCATTACTACCCCGGCAGTAGCTTCCGGTAGTTTTGCTTCAGGCGCAGGAAATATTACCATTCCACTGGCTGGGACTCCGACAACTGCCGGAAATGTTACCTTTACTATCACCGGAACCGGTATCACAACTCCGATTGTACTTACAGGAATTGTCATTGATCCTGCCAGTGCTAAAACTCTGGCCACTTGGACATTTGATACGGCACCTACAGCCTTCCCGATAGCTTCATCAACAATTTCGACAGATGACGCTACTGGAGGATCACTAACACTGGCGGGTTTTACTGCTCCTTTCCCAACAATTGGCTTCACAGCAACTTCTAAGACGATCTACCTAAGCACATGGGATCTGGGAAAAGCCTGGCTATTTAGTTTTACACCGAAAGCAGCGATCTCATCAGGCAAGACATTGTCATTCGTCTTCAAAGGCTATGGAAGTGGAACTGCTCCGAAGGACTTCGTGGCAGAATATTCAAAAGATGGCACAACCTGGGTTCCAATGGGTGCCGCCATTGAATATACCGCTACATTGGCTCCTTTTACCCGTACCATTGTCCTAAATGAGTCACTTACAGGACAAGTTCAGATACGTCTTAAAGATACCAGCACAGTGTCTATTAGTTTGGGCGTTGTAGCCGCAGGAGGAAACTCTCGTCTGGCAGACGTAGTCATTTCAGCATTCTGATTCTAAAATTTTCATAGGAGGAATAGCCTGTTTTCAATGGGCTATTCCTTTTTAAATATCCAACTTACCATGAAGTTCCTTTCCATATCATTTTGGCGTTTTTCAGTCGTCTTACTTTTTACTACAATACTCTTATCCTGTTCAAAAGATTCCAAAACAGAGACTCCCACCGAACTGACCGCTGAGACAAATGCCTTGATTGCAAATTCTGCAGCAAATCAGTTTCTGACCATTAAGACAAATGGGCAATGGAAAATCACTGTGAATTATGGAACAGGCGAAAGCGGCTGGGTAAGTCTTTCTTCAACTTCCGGTTCCGGAAACGCAAATTTAATCCTGCAGTTTAGTCAGAATGCCGCTCCCGACATCAGAGTAGCCGAATTAGTCGTGACAGCTTCAGATAAAGTGGTGAAAATTTCGCTTACTCAGGAGGCTACAGCTATCGTCGGTGGCAGATCTACCAATTCTGCCTGGGTGGAGATTCCAGTGGGAGGATCAAATGCCGACTGTGTTACTTTTACCCACGAAATCACAATTGGGTACAAAACAGTTCGCAATTATTCGATGATGTACGACAAGAAAGAGAAGGTCGCCTACTGGGTAGCCTATCCTCACCATCCAAGCTATATAGGAAGCACAGGCAGAACAGATAACTGGCAACCGGATCCAATGGTTGCGCTAACCTCCCAACCAAACTATTTCTCAGGAGTAACCGGATATGACAGAGGACATCAGAT
>JBAXED010000122.1:0-11417 GCA_037140615.1 Prolixibacteraceae bacterium | reverse complement strand
TAATGGTTAATGGTTAATGGTTAATGGTTAATGGTTAATGGTTAATGGTTAATGGCTAATGGCTAATGGTTAATGGCTAATGGTTAATGAGATAATAACTAAAAGCTAACTGCTAAAAGCTAAAAGCTTTAAAAATATATGAAGAGCGAAAACAACATATTTTTTAATCTGGACTGGATCACGATTCTTTTATACCTGACCTTAATCTTAATGGGCTGGGTTAACATTTATGCAGCCGTATACAGCGATGAACACCAAAGCATATTAGACCTGGAACAGCAATACGGAAAACAGTTGATCTGGATTTGTGCCGGTTTGTTTCTGGCAATATGTGTACTTCTTGTCGATAGTAAATTCTATGTTGCTTTCGCATATCATATTTATGTTTTTATACTCTTACTTTTGGTCGCAGTTTTGTTTTTCGGCAGGGAAGTCAACGGGGCAAAGGCCTGGTTTGAAGTTGGAGGAGTGGCACTTCAACCCGCCGAACTTGCAAAATTTGCAACAAGTCTCGCTGTAGCCAAATTCATGAGCCAGTTCGGCTTTAAAATGGCAAGAACCAAATCATACATCGTTCTTGGTACAATGATGCTGTTACCGGCTTTACTAATTTTGCTTCAGAATGATACAGGATCTGCTTTGGTTTTTGCTGTCTTCTTTTTAGTTTTCTACCGTGAAGGTCTGCCGGATGTAATTTTAATTGGAGGGTTTGTGGCAATAATCTTGTTTATTCTTGCCTTGTTATGGACACAATTTCAGATACTCATTCTACTGATCATCGTCTCTTTGATTTTGTTCACGTTCATAAGACAAAGTATAAAAGAGGGCGTGGTCGGATTTGTTATGGTCACCCTGATCTATGGCATCATGTTTGGATTGAAGAACTTAATAGGATTCGAGGCCACACCTTTTCAGCTAATGATCTTTACGGCCATCCTGTCAGTACTTATTTTCATCGCTTATGGCTTTTCACGACATATTCGGCAGGCTTGGTTTGTACTGCTCTTTTTCATATTTTCAATTGCCATTACCTTATCGGTGAACTACTTCTACAGGAATATCTTGATCTCTCATCAACGTGATAGGGTGGACAATCTTCTAGGCATAAAAAATGACTTGAAAGGCGCAGGTTGGAACGTGCACCAATCAAAAATAGCCATTGGTTCGGGCGGAATAATTGGCAAAGGATTCCTGAAAGGCACGCAGACCAAATACAATTTTGTTCCGGAGCAAAGTACTGACTTTATCTTTTGTACTGTTGGAGAAGAATGGGGATTCATGGGTACAACAGTGGTGATACTCCTCTTCCTGACCATGCTGATTCGATTGGTCTATCTGGCCGAGCGACAGCGATCGGCCTTCAGCAGAATATACGGCTATGGGGTAGCCTGCATTCTGTTCTTTCACATTATGATAAATATCTCCATGACCATCGGAATTGCTCCTGTAATTGGAATACCTCTCCCCTTCTTTAGCTATGGAGGATCCTCGCTCTGGTCATTTACAGTCTTATTGTTTATTTTTATCCGGTTGGATGCCAGCAGAACTAAGAATCTGCGATAAAGGATCATAAACTTTCCCAAAGTTGTCAATTATGCTCATTAATCGATCGAAACTAAAAACTTTGGGAAAGTTAATGCTTCTAATATTCTTCTGCCGGGATTAAATTCAGCTCCTCTTTGCTGAAAACCGGACCGTCCTTGCAGATGTATAATTTACCAACATTGCAGCGACCGCATTTGCCAACACCACATTTCATCCGGTTCTCTAAGGTTGTATAGATCTGATCATCTTTAAATCCAAGCTTTTCAAGGACAGGAAATGTAAATTTTATCATGATCGGCGGACCACACACGATTGCTATTGTATTTTCTGCTGATGGTGCTACCTTTTCAACTATGGTAGGTACAAAACCAATCTCCCCTTTCCAGTCGGCTGTTTCGCCTCCAGGATCCACGGTAGTAACCATTTTTACATCTGGCCGATCAGTCCACGCTTTCAATTCTGATTTATAAACCAGGTCATTAACCGATTTAGCACCATAAATGATCGTGATATCTTTGAAGTTTTCACGCAAATCCAATGCATTCCAGATCACGCAACGCATCGGAGGAAGGGCAATGCCTCCAGCAATGAATACAAGATTCTTCCCCTTCCACTCCTCCATCGGAAAGACATTGCCGTAAGGACCACGAAAACCCATGGTGCTTCCCTCCTCCAGGGAGGCAAGGCCTGAAGTGACACGACCGGTATCCCGGAAGGTACACTCGATATATCCCTTTCTGGTAGGAGACGAGGCAATACAAAAAGTAGATTCCCCCTCACCAAAGGCAGAATACTCGCCAAACTGCCCCGCCTTAAAATCAAAAGCCGCAGCCTCGGCTTCATCCTGAAATTTCAATCTGTAAGTTTTTACTCCAGGAGCCTCCTTGGTGACCTTTTCAATGGTCATCAGGTAAGGCAAGTAAATATTTTGCTCGCTCATTGTTCTGCAATTGAGGTAATGTGTTCAAGAATATTCATGTCAACCGGGCAGGCACGTGAACATCGACCGCATCCGGTGCAACCAACAACACTCAGTCTTTCAGGCATATAGGAAAATTTATGGAGAATGCGCTGACGCCATCTTTGACTTTGGTGCTCACGAGGGTTATGCCCGGATGTGTGCATGGTAAACATCGCAAATCCACAGGCATCCCAGCAGCGAATACGACGTCCTTTCGAGCCATGGGTATCCTCCTGAATATCAAAGCAGGCACACGTCGGACAAACAAATGCACACGCCCCGCATCCGATACAGCGTTCAGATTGCTCTTTCCATACCGTACTGTTGAAGGCTTTATTCAATTTGGCATTGACCTCCTCTAAACTAAATTTAGCAGGCAGATCAACGAGGTATTTCTCTTTCTTGTCACCTCTGTCTGCTTCGAATGCATTTGGTAATAAGGCGACCAAAGCCTCACCTTTGGCTGTTAGAATCTCCACGATGGCTCCTCCATCAGGAAGAATAGTAAGCTGAATATCACTTCCCGAAACATTTCCCGGACTGCCATTCACACTCGTGCAAAAACAACTTTCATCGGCACTGGCGCAACTGTACGATACGACAGTGGTTTTCAATAGATGCGCATTGACGAGCTTATCATTTGTATCCCAGTTGAATATGGCTGACAGGGGTTTGAAACCGGCCGCATCACATGGATGAACTTTCCAAAGAACTGTTTCAGAGACACTTTCCGGATCAAAATCCGTAAGATTGACCTTTCCATGTACTTTTTCATACGAAAACAGCACCTCAGCCTTTGGATACACAGAAGCCTTGACGGATTGCGTTGTTTGAATGTATTCTTCAGCTACTTCGTTTAAATGTTTAACAGGCATAAAATCCACCTGACCGCGGGCACTCACAGGAGCATATATCCTTTTGCCACTGGCTGAGATGGCATCAAACCATTGCTCTAAACTGCTTTTATTTATGTATTTCGTTTCCATAACTTCTTATCGTATAAATTGCTCTCTGTCGTCCAGCTTCCAGCTGGAAAGTGCATTGCCTTGTTTTGCTGGCTGTCCCGGAATGTACCCAAATTCAGGAGCCATATCTTCCATCATTTTTCTGGTAATCAAATCTATAGGTATGCCAACTGGGCAGGCTTCTCCACAGGCCCCGCAAGCAGTGCATCGACCAACCATGTGCATGGCCCTGTTGATGTGCCACTCCATATTTGCAAGTGGTGCCGGCCAGGGATTGATCCATTGAGGACGATTTACTTCAACAACACATTTTGAGCAATAACAAAGTGGACACGCCGATCGGCAGGCATAGCATTTGAAGCAATGAGACATCTCTCCTAACCAGAATTTCCAACGTTCCTCGCGGCTCATCCCTTCAATTTTGGACAGAATCTCCTGCTCCCGTTCACCACGCTTAAGTTCGAATTGCTCTACATAAGCAGACATTTCATCGAAAGTGACAAATTCTCTTAATTCACCACTCAAATCAATAGTAAGTACCAGTAATTTATCTTCGCTAAGCTGATTTTCAACAAATAGCTGAAGAATACTTCGCAAAGTGGAAATTGAAGCTATAACTGCAACACGATCCTTTCCAACTAGCTCTTTCTTGGTAATATAGACTGCGAGATTATTGATACAACGGCTGTCAAAAATTAACTTTTGCACACTTTCACTGTTTCTGCAGAAAAAAGGCCTAGGCCTTTTCGTTCCTTCTTCAAAACCTATTATCAGCGCTACTGAGCCATCGGCTAGTAACGCAGCAGCTCTTTCTCTAAGCTTCTCCATTGTATCCCCCTTTCTCTAAATAATCAGCAACTTGTTGGTATTCAGTGTAAGGTCCAAGGGCGCGAATCTCTGATACCGTATTATTTACGAGATCAGCCCATTTAGAACCTTCAGCAGCCGAAACCCAGGAATATTGGATACGCCGGATATCAACTCCCATCAGATCAAGTATTGCCCTGAAGGCAATCCAACGTCGGCGGGCATGGAAATTGCCACTGGTATAATGACAATCATTTGGATGACATCCGGATACGATGACCCCATCAGCTCCTTGGGCAAAAGATTTAAGCAAGAGCAAAAAATCGATCCTGCCAGTACATGGGAACCGTACGATCTTTACGTTCGTGGCATATTTAAGCCGGCTGGTTCCGGTTAAATCAGCTCCGGCATAGGTACACCAATTGCAAACGAAGGCAATTATTTTGGGCTCAAAAATATCATTACTACTCATTATCTGTAAGTTAGTCATTTAACAAAGACATAACCTCGGCATATACCTGCTCATTGGTATACCCCTGGATGTCGATAGATTTGGAACGGCAGAAAGCGACGCAGGTGCCACAGCCCTGACACAGTCCCTGGTTAACCTTTGCAATTGTCCTGATTAGACTTCCATCGCGGCCTTTTAACTCTTCATGTTCGATGGCATTGTAAGGACAGGCCGTCTCACACATAAAGCATCCGACGCAAGTGCTGTAAAGGGGAGGTGCCAAGCGGTTCACTACAGCAACAACAGGTTCCCTCACCAGCTGGTCGTTCGAGAAAAGTGCGGCAACTTTAACCGCTGCTCCAGATGCCATGCCAACTGTCTCAGGTATATCTTTGGGAGCCTGACAAGCACCAGCAAGGAAGATACCAGCCGTGTTGGTCTCAACAGGCTTGAGTTTTGGATGTGCTTCTGCAAAAAAATGGTAAGGATCATAAGAAACATGCAACTTTTGGGCAAGCAGCTCAGATCCACAATTGGCTACACCTGCTGTAGCAAGTACGACCATATCAGCCTCAATTTCTACCTGCTCTCCTCCCAAAAGTGTATCGACACCCTTGACGATCAACTTGCCATTTTTTTCATATACCCGTGCCACCCTACCGCGGATGTAGTTTACCGTATCCTCTTCGATGGCCCTTCTTACGAACTCTTCGTAGTTTTTTCCGCCTGCGCGGATGTCCATATAAAAAACAGTCGATTCACCATCATGCACTTTATGCTGGTACAACATCGCATGTTTGGCTGTGTACATGCAGCATATCTTAGAGCAATATGGAATACCTTTGGCAGGATCCCGTGATCCGGCACAAGCTATAAATACAATCTTTTTTGGAATAGCACCATCGGAAGGACGGCGAATTTCACCAAATGTAGGTCCCGAAGCAGAAGCAAGCCGTTCAAACTGCAATCCAGTCAAAACATCTTTAAATTTCCCATAACCATATTCTGGAAAGAAGTCAGCGCCCTTAACATCAAATCCAGTCGCAAGAACCACCGCACCAACCTGTTCTGTTATAATTTCGTCTTCTTTGTCCCATTCTATGGATCCAACCTGACAAGTCTTCTCGCATATTTTGCATGCACCCCGCTTGTAATAATTACAGTTGACTCTGTCGATCACAGGCTTATTTGGAACAGCCTGAGGAAATGGAACATAAATGGCCGTCCTGGTTCCCAAACCGGCGTTAAACTCACTAGGAATCTTCTTAACTGGGCATTTTTGAATACAAGCCCCACAACCTGTGCAAGTGGAATAATTTACACTTTTTGCCTTGAGGCGTATTTTAGCCGAGAAATTTCCTATAAATCCTTCCAGACTTTCAAGTTCTGCGTAGGTGTATAATTTTATATTTGGATGCTGTGCCACTTCTACCATTCTGGGTGTTAGAATGCATTGTGAACAATCCAGGGTTGGAAAAGTCTCTGATAATTGAGACATATGACCCCCAATGGAGGGATCTTTCTCGATTAATATTACTTGGTGACCAGTATTGGCAATATCCAAACTGGCCTGAATACCTGCAATTCCACCTCCTATGACCAATGCCCTCTTCGTAACCGGAACTTTAATGGAATCCAGTGGCTTGTTTTTCTTGACCTTCTCAACCAGCATTTTTACCAGGTCAATGGCCTTATCAGTTGTTTCTTCACTCTTTTCATGTACCCAGGAACAGTGTTCACGTAAGTTAGCCATTTCGCACAGGTACGGATTTAATCCAGCCTCTGCACAGGCCCTCCTGAATGTTGGTTCATGCATTCTGGGGGAACATGCACCCACAACGACACCATCAAGATCATATTTCTTGACAGCCTCTTTGATGAAAGTTTGTCCGGGATCTGAACACATGTATTTGTAGTCGATGGCGTGTGCTACACCTTCCATTCCACCAATCTCCTTGGCAACCCTTTCCACATCAACAGTGGCACTGATATTTTCACCGCAGTGGCAGATAAATACTCCGATCTTTGACATATTATTACAGTTCTACGGTTACAAAATGACGTTTCAATCCCAGCTCTTTGGCTTCAATCCCCAATGCCAATCCAATCGCCTGAGTAATATAAATAACCGGTATTCCGATTGAAGTTTCGAGTGTATTGTTAATGGCTCCGCGCCTCATGTCAAGATTCGACTGGCATAATGGACATGCTACAATAAGCGCTTCAGCACCTCGATCCGAAGCATCTTTCAGAATATTTCCAGATAGTTTCGCTACAATATCTGTTCTGGAAACGGAAAAACCTGCTCCACAGCATTCTGTTTTAAAAGCCCAATCAAGAGTTGTCCCTCCAATAGCACGTATAAGAGAATCCATACTTTGGGGATCCTCTACACGGTCGAATTGAAGGATGTTATGCGGCCGAACCAACAAACAGCCATAATAACAAGCAACTTTGTGCGCAAAAGTCCGGTTAACCTTGGCCTTTATATTATCAGCACCATAAGCTTCCAACATTTGCAATACGTTGATTATTTTCAAAGAACCCTTATATGGCATTTTAAGAATTTCAACAACTCTCGTACGTTTGGAATCATTTTCAAGCTCGTGCTGGGTTACTTTTAAGCGATTGTAACAAGCAGCGCAAGGAACAACCACCTCAGTTAGTCCTTGTTCCTCTGCTATAGCCATGATTCGTGCAGGCAAAGACAATGAGAGATCTTCATTCATGACATGTGCAGCGGTTGCACCACAGCAGTTCCAGTCTTTAATTTCTATAAGTTCAATATCCAATCCTTTGGCTACCGCGACAACTGACTCATTATATTCTCTTGATGAGCCTGTCAGCGAACAGCCAGGGTAAAAACCTATCTTCATTTGTTATCAGTCTTAGCATTTTCAATAGTTTGAGCAAAAATCCTTTTCATGCTCCTTCTGTCTCGAATTTTCTCTGGCAAAAGATGCAATTTGCCCTTCAAGTACATTCCAGGTGCAATGGTCAGATCCTGCAAAAAACGAAAAGTCCGGAATTTAAAATTAAGAACCAGTCCCATTTCATAAAGCCTTCCAGTGCTCTTGACAGAATCCAGAAAAGCGCGATGAAAAGCAATAATCGGTTTTGAATCCGGATGAAGTTTGTTTTCTTTAATGGACTGAGTTCTCAGAAAATCCATCATTTTGGGTATATCAATCTCCATCGGACAACGACCAAGGCAATTTTCGCAATTCAAACAAAGCCATATGGTGTTGGAAGCAAGAATTTTACTATAATTCTCTTTCGTTCCAGTTTGTAGCAATCTCATCAGATAACTTGGTGGATAATTCATTTCTGATGCCAGAACGCAACCTGCTGTACATTTACCACATTGGTAACAGCGCATTACTTCAACACCTGTATGAGATTGTAAATCTGATACTTTATGCTTCTTTTCCATCTTAATTCATATATAGTTACATTCATACATAAGATCCTCTAAAGGTAAAAATTAAGTTTCATCATACTAAAGTGTTAACCTTAAAATAATTCTAAATTATATTCCAATATTCGAAAAAATTGTAGAACAATTTATTTGTGAAAATTTCATTACTTTGTCATATAATACAAGAATTACCTAACGTAAAAGCTATTTAAAATTTATTTTCAAAATCCTGGTTATATGGAAACTATCGGTTTTATTCAATGGTGTCTCGACAATCTAAACTACTGGACAATAACATTATTAATGGCCATTGAAAGCTCTGTGGTTCCTTTGCCTTCCGAATTGGTAGTTCCACCTGCTGCCTATAAAGCTGCCGCTGGAGAGTTAAATATTTACCTTGTGGTTTTCTTTTCAACAATGGGGGCAATGATAGGCTCCGTTACAAATTATTATCTGGCCATGTGGATTGGACGTCCTATCGTGTACCGCTTTGCCAATAGCCGGCTGGGACATATGATGATGATTGATGAAGCAGGCGTTAAGAAAACGGAGGCTTTCTTTGAAAATAATGGTGCTATTTCCATCTTTACGGGTCGATTACTTCCGGGAGTGAGGCATTTAATATCTATTCCTGCCGGACTTTCAAGAATGAATCTACCCAAATTTTTATTATATACCTTTCTTGGAGCTGGCTTGTGGAACATTATCCTTGCATCTATCGGATACTATCTTGAATCTGTTGTACCCCGGGAAATGCTAATGTCAAAAGTAACTGAGTACAGTTCTCATTTAACTACGCTATTTGTTATTTTGGGCTTTTTTGTTGTTGGATACATACTTTATAAAGCGTTGAAGAAGAACAAATAAAAAAAGTATGCAGATAATAATCCATCTGGTTAGCTAAAACAATAATGGCCTCACTGAAATGAGGCCATTATTGTTTTGCGGAGAGAGAGGGATTCGAACCCTCGGTACCCTTTAGAGGTACACACGCTTTCCAGGCGTGCCAATTAAACCACTCTTGCATCTCTCCAATAAAGCTATTTTGAAAGGAATGACAAAAGTAGAAGATTTTTTGATTCAAAAAAACTTGAGGAGTATCAATATCAACTATTCTTCTCAAACTGCAAAAACAGTATGATTTATAATGAGGGGAAGATTAAAATTTCAACTTCATTTCCTGAAGATAGGATGCTATCTTTTCACGCTCAATTTCATCCAGTTTTCTTAGAGGCAAAGCCATCTCATCACTACAGATTCCTAGGATTGATAAAGCTGTTTTGAAAGACAATGTTATTCTGGCTGCACTTGGAGAGACAACATACATTGTATTGCACAACCAAATAATCTGATCTCTGAGTAGTGTAATTTTAGCGAAGTCCTTTTTAAGGGCAGCATTGTAAAGATCAACGAAGAGCTTTGGAAATACATTAGCTCCTCCAGCAACGGCCCCATGAGCACCACCCATAACTGCATCAGGAAGGTAAAGCTCCGTACCGGCAAAAACGGCAAAATTTGGATCCTCTTTGAAAGCTTCAATTAGCATGTACAAATTGGCCATATCACCTGAACTATCCTTGATACCAATACAACCCAATTCTTTAGCCCTTGAAATTGTAGCTATAGAAAGATTGATTTTTGTATGAACCGGCATATTATACAGAACAAAAGGAAGCGGGGTGAAGGCAGCTAGTTTTTCCACATAATTGATCATTTCGTCTTCTGTGGCAGGAAAGTAGAACGGGGGAGCGACTACGACACTATCTACACCTACTGTCTTTGAAAACTCAGCGATTTCAAGAGCCCCGGAAAAAGAGGAATCAGTTATTCCAACAAGTACTGGAACCCTTCCATTGATAATTTCGCATGATAATTTAAGAAACTCCTTTTTAATCCGCTGACTAAGGCTGGGACCTTCACCATTGGTCCCCAATAAAAAAAGTCCATGAACACCTCCTCCAATAATATGCTCGATAAGCTTTTCAACTCCAGGTCTGTCAAGCTCATCATTGCTTTTCAAAGGAGTAATCATGGGAGGGATAATCCCTCTTAAAGGTAATAGCATAGTATAATAATTAGTTATTACAAATGTAGGGTATGTTTTATTGAATTTTAAATATTATTTTATCCAATTCATATTGTTTTTTAACCGAGGAATAAAATATTGTTAACTATATTTGTATCGTTGGTTAATTTATCTACATCATGGAATTTGTTTTTGCAAAAATAAATGTCCCTCATGAACATTCGTTTATTACGCGGAAACTTGTTTTGTCCGAAAATAATCCAAAGATACATTCGCACAAAAATTATGAACTAAACCTGATTATTTCCGGTTCAGGCCGACGCATTGTTGGAAATAATATTTCTGGTTTTGAAGCTGGTGACCTGGTATTGCTAGGACCTGACTTGCCTCACTGTTGGGAAGTGCTGGATCGCCAAAGCGATTCTCCTCCGACCTGCATTGTTATTCATTTCTACGAAAACATTGTTGGTTCTGATTTCTTCAATTTACCTGAATTGGAGAGCGTAAAAGAACTCTTGAATCGTGGCAACAGCGGGCTTTTTTTCAAAGGAGAAAAGGTCGCACTTGTCAGGGATCGTATGGAGAAACTGGTCAATCTCAAAGGACTTGAAAGCTACATTGAGTTGCTGCATATCTTCAAAAAATTGATTCAGATTAATGATAAAGAGAGTTTATCATTGACACCTGAATATCCAACCAGCTATTTCAAAGATCTTGATCAGATCAAAGATGTTTATGAGTATGTTTTTCACAACATCCAGGACGGGATAAGCTTGAAAGCAGCTTCAGACCTGCTAAATATGGCTCCTGGTTCGTTTTGCCGATATTTTAAGAAACGTACCAGCAAAACATTTATCCAGTATGTTAAAGAGATAAGAATAAGCATCGCTGCTAAAAAACTGGCCGAATCTGACAAGCCCATTGCGCAAATTTGTTATGAAAGTGGTTACAACAATTTAGCCAATTTCAATCTGTATTTTAAGAATATCATGGAAATGACCCCATCTGAGTATCGAAAGAACTTCCGGTAAAAAGAATAAAGGATAAAGTCAAAAGGATAAAGTTTGGACTCCCAAGATTTGGTGCAGCAAGCTCAGAGACATGAGACATGAGTGAGATCCGACAATCCTGATTGCAGCGTACTTTATCCTTTTGCCTTTATCCTTTATCCTTAGGCCCCGGTTCGGGCAATAAGAAAGCCCCGGCTCATTTTCATGAACCGGGGCTCGGTTTAATACGGCGGC
>JBAXED010000121.1:0-11682 GCA_037140615.1 Prolixibacteraceae bacterium | reverse complement strand
AAGTAAAGTTTATAAAGTTTAAAATACGCTTATAAGAAACAGTTAGGGGATAAAAGTTAAATCTGGAATTCGCATTTTCTAAAAATATTAAAAAATCAGACAATGTTAAATATTTCAAGTTTAAGGATTTAACTTTATGCAGTTTAATGCATCCAAACAGTAAAAAGTGATTGATGACCGAAACCGATGATGCGGTAATTTTAAGAATGTTGATGGATCCGGCTCAGAAGGACAAAGGGTTTATGTTGTTGATGGACAAGTACAAAGAGCCTATTTACTGGCATATCCGAAGATTGGTGATATCGCACGAGGATGCCGAGGATATCCTACAGGAGACATTTATTAAAGTTTACAGGTTTGCAAATTCATTCAGAGGAGACAGTAGAATTTTCACCTGGTTGTACAGGATTGCGACCAATGAAAGTTCAAGGCACTTTTTGAAGAGAAAGAATATTTTCAGCAGAAGCAGTTTTATTAACAGGGAATTATCAAATGAACAATCTGGAAATGATATGGAATGCAGCAATGCAATACTTTTAAAATTTCAGCAGGCTATCCAACAACTTCCAATGAAGCAAAAAATTGTTTTTAATCTGCGCTATTATGACGAAATAAGCTACGAAGAAATAGCCAGAATCACAAATTCATCTATCAATGCCTTGAAAACAAATTACCATCTGGCAAGCGAAAAAATAAAAAAGTATTTAATTGAACATGTCTGATATGTCAACTTCAAAATTTAATAAAATGGAAAATCACGATAAATTTCAGCTTATTGGAAAGAAAACTCCCTATGAAGTTCCATCCGGTTTCTTTGAGTCAATTGCAGAAAAGACGCTTAAAAATGCAATTAAAAAGGTACATATCCACAAAAGAAACAATGTAGTCAGGTTGATCTTTTCGGTGGCGGCATCGCTGGCGCTTCTCTTCTACATGGGGATAAATTTCAAACAGAATTCCGATGCCATTCAGGTTCAAGACCTGATCGTAGACAGAACTCGGCCGGCCAGCCCATCTGCGACTCCGCTAAGCAGGGAGATAACAAATCATAAGAAAATCACTGAAAAAGTATTGCCCGGAGAAACTATAGAAAAAGATGTGACAACACTGGAAAAGCCTGAGCTTTTAAGCGATATATTGTCAGATCTGACAGATGAAGATTTGCAGCAAATAGCGATAAGATATAAAACAGACACATTCATCAATGAATCATTGCAGTAATCATTAAATACAGCCAAAATGAAATGTTTAGTTACCTTCCTGATTTTTCTTTCAATTCTACTGTCCGGATTGAGTGGAAAATCCCAGAATATCAATCGCTTTCCGCATCTCAAGGAGAGGATTGCGCGGGCAAAACTGAATGAAATACAGTTAAAATTTAAGCTGGATGCGGCCACCTTTGATCATTTCCGTCCAATATATTTGAAATATGAAGAGGAAATTTCAGGCATCGATTTTCGAAAGATGGCAAAACTGATGAAGGTTAATCCTGACAGCTTATCCTCCTCAGATGCTGAACTTTTAATCAACGATCAATTGGAAAGTGCCAAAAAGATAATCAGTCTTCGTGAGAAATACTATAAAGAATTTCGTACAGTTCTTTCACCCCAACAGATCTTAAAGCTTTATCAAATTGAAGCAGATTTAAGAAAGGAAATAACCGAGGAGTTAAAAAACAGAAGATCGAACCGTTAAAGCAGAATTCTCAGGAACAATGTTAGTGTGCCTTCAAATATCCCAACAATCCGTTCGCTATTTTTTCACGTATGTATGGTTGAAAGCATAGATGACACTCAAATTCCAGATTAATTTATTGCCTATAGCGATGTCGGTATGAATCGGTCTGTTGATCATCGTGGCTATTGAAAAGGGAAAATTCTTTTTATTCAGGGAAAGTGTTGTTGAAAGGTAAGTGCCTGTAACTCCGTCTTGATTCAGGTAGTAGAATTGTGGTGTAAACTTCGCAAAATAGTCTCCGGAGAGCCTGATCCTGGTAAAATAGGCCCTTGCAGCCAGATAATGGGTATTTTTGGTTGTAATATCTTCAATTCCATAGACATACATGTAATATAAACCAATGCCAATTGTTTTGGTAATTGAATAGGTGGGCGTGAGGTCGGCCGTAAGTGTCCGGTAAGTAAGGAGTCGATCATTTTGAACGCCATTAAAGGTAACTGGCAGGGTTTTAAAACCGATTGTTGGATTTGCTCCTAACCTGATGGCAAACTTTTCAGATTTAAATAATTCGGTACGCAACCAGAAAATAAACATCCAGGGTTTACCCTCCAGTGCAAAACGCAATTCGGGCTCGAATCTGATTTTTCTGCCTAAAGTAAAATTGAGAATTGTGGCGGGTTTACCCAAAGTAAAATTAGGGATGGTAGAAATTCCCTTGTTGGTTACCAGCACCGAGCCGCTGAAATATTTGAAGGCTTTTGTGCTGTCAGGAAGCTGGGCAAAGGAAGAACATGAAATGCCAAGTAAGACTATAATCAGAAATATTCTTTGTAGCATCAGCGTAATTGTAACGATCCTGAGGATGTGTTAATAGCTACCCCAAAGAAACAAAAAAACGATGTTCACAGGAATAGGCAAATAATTGTTAATTTAGTTTTCCTCAACAGCCTCGAAAGAAGGCAGAATCAAAAAAACAAAATAAGGCACACACATGCTTTCCTATTCTGAGCAAGTTTTATTGTTGATGGTTGATCCTGTTTCCGGAAGATTGTTCCCAATTCCGGAGCAGGTTCTACACCTCACACTTGCCGGGGCTTTTCTTCTTGAAGCCTCCTTCAAAGGGAATATTAATGATGATTGGGAACGATTGGAAGTGATTAAACTTCCTGGTAATAAAGAACTTGCTTTAGATGAAGCCTTGATGTCCTTAACGATTTTCAAATCTTCATTGCCCTTGAGTCAGGCCGTTGCCATTGTAGCAGCGCATGGTTCAACTTTAACGCTCCTTGTGCTGGATTCCTTGCAAAATCAGGGTATGATGAACCAAAAAAAGCAATCTGTTTTTGGCGGCATACGCCAGCAGAAGCTGTTTTTGCCTAATCAGCCAACTGTGGTAGAAATTCACAGGAAAATCAGAGCGACCATTCTTTCCGACGAAATTCCTGATGTTGAAATGCCACCTCTTGTTAGCCTGATGGAGGCTGGTGGATTGACCAAATACATTTTGACTTCTGAGGAGTCAAATCGGAATCGAGAGCGGATCATGTGGCTTGCCGGAATGGAATCCCTCGGAAGAGAAATCATCCGTGCTGTGCAGGAGCTTGAATTGGCTGATCTGGAGAAAGAAGTAGCCTCCACCATCGGGTTGAAACATGACCAGCCCAAAACTTTTGCCGGCGGAATCGACGCCGTACTGACATCGCTGAACTTTCTTTACAATGAGGCAGGCATTGGCCGAAGCCAGAAAATACTTGGGAACTTTAATCAGTGCGGTGGTTTTGAGTGCCCGGGATGTGCCTGGCCCAATCCGGATAAAAATGAATCACGATTCGAATTTTGCGAAAATGGTGCTAAAAATGTCAGTGCTGCCGCGACTTCAAAATCAATTACCACGGATTTTTTCAGCAAATGGTCGGTTAGTGATCTCTTGCTTACCTCAGACTATTGGCTGGAACAGCAGGGTCGGCTCACAAGTCCGGTGATCCTTGATGAAAACGCCACCCATTACCGGCCTATCACCTGGGAAGATGCTTTCCGGACCATTGCCAATGAGCTGAATTCACTGAGTCATCCCGATGAAGCGGTTTTTTATTCTTCAGGCAGAACATCCAATGAAGCGGCATTTCTTTACCAGCTTTTTGCCCGTTCTTTCGGCACGAACAACCTTCCCAATAGTGCCAATTTGTGTCATGAACCTTCCGGGAAAGCACTAACCATGGCTTTGGGATCCGGGAAAAGCAGTGTGATACTGGATGATTTCTCGAAGGCGGATGCCATCTTTGTTTTCGGCCATAATCCGGGATCCAACCATCCTCGCATGCTCAGTGCGCTGCAATCGGCAGTAAGGAATGGATGCAAGATTGTGGCAGTAAACCCCATGCCCGAAGCCAGCTTGATGGGCTTTGCCGATCCTCAGGAAGCGAGTTCCTATTTTGGCAAAAAAACAGCCCTGGCACATTTGTATATTCAGCCGGTGATCAATGGGGACATGGCTTTGATCAGAGGGATCTCGAAGGCCATTCTGGAAGCCGAAGCGCGGGAAGGGGGCATCCTTGATGCTGATTTTATCAGCCAATATACGAGTGGGTTTGAACTATATCGGGAGACTTTGGAAAATGAATCATGGGATAATCTTGTTGCTTCATGCGGCATTGAGAAGAGCCAGATACTTGAGGCAGCCGAAATCTATGCCAAGGCCAAAAATACGATTGCTACCTGGTGTTTGGGGATCACCCATCACCGAAATTCCGTTGAAACGATCAGGGAGATCATTAATTTAATCTTGTTGAAGGGAAATATCGGACGGGAAGGAGCCGGCATTTGCCCTGTGCGCGGACACAGCAATGTTCAGGGAATCAGAACTGTTGGCGCAGGAGAAAATATGCCGGTCGCATTTCTCGAAGCGCTGGAAGAAAAATTCTCCATCAAGGTACCCCGGAAACCGGGCCTGAGCGCGATCCCTGCCATTCAATCAATGGCCGCCGGAAAGACAAAAATTCTGATCTCACTTGGCGGAAACCTTGCATCTGCCCTGCCTGATTCACCATTCGTAAAAGAGGCGTTAAATCAATGTCGTCTGACAGTAATGATCTCTACAAAACTAAACAGGAGTCATCTGGTAACCGGCAAAAAAGCACTGATTTTGCCATGTTTTTCCAGGTTAGAAGAGGACATTCAGGAAAAGATAAAACAGTCCGTTTCTATTGAAGATTCCCTTGGCAAGATTGGTTTTTCCCGGGGTTGTCTTCATCCTCCCTCTCCTGAGACAAAGAGTGAAGTTTCAATTGTGGCCGGATTAGCGATGGCAACCCTGGGTCCACAAAACGTTATCGAATGGCAACATTTTGTGAAGGATTATCAGCACATTCGGTCGGCAATTTCCCAGGTCCTTCCTGTATTGGAAGAGTTGGGCGACAAATCAGGTTCGGACAAAGGGTTTTACCTTGAGAATCCATTGAGGAGGCGAGTTTTTAAAACCAGCGATGGAAAGGCGCAATTCAGCAATTATCCGCTCAAAATGGATGTTCCGAAAGAAGATGAATTATTCCTTATGACCATCCGCAGTCACGATCAGTTCAATACCTCCATTTTTGGATTGAACGACCGTTATCGGGGAATCATCAATGAACGGCGGGTTCTGTTTATGAATAGCGAGGACATGATGAAGCGAAATATTTCATCGGAGGAGATGGTTGACATCACCAGCAATTATGATGACAAGTTGCGGAAAATTCAGGGCTATTATGCTGTTCCGTATCCGATCAAACAAGGTTGTGTGGCGGCCTATTTCCCGGAAACGAATGTACTGACATCTGTAAATCAGGTCAGCAAGTTATGCCAAACTCCTGCCTACAAATCGATCAGTGTGCAGGTTCAGCGATCCGGGAATTTGAAATATCAGTTCAAAGCGAAAAAAGGATAGGCAAATCCTTTCGGTTCCTATTAACTCAAGATGACCAGTACCAAATTTTGGGAATTCTTTTAATTGCATTAAAATATCAAATTCCTGCTCTTCTTATCAGTGCCACAAGGTACCTTGACCGAAACTGCTGGCTTGCTAAAATCTGTTTTGCCGGAGGAAGTTTCAGGATTACTCCAAGAACTGCAGCCATCGCCCGGTGACTCCAAAGGATCTGATTGTCGAACAGGAGGTTTTGCAGTTTGCCCCGCTCAATGGCCATTAAGACGACTCTATGCACCGAGTTGACAGGTGTAATTACCCTGTTTTCGCGTGATTTTAGTTTAAGGGCATTAACCTTGCATCCCTTCAGGCAGACCCCACAGCCCAGACATTGTTGCTTATCGAGTTTCGCTTTCTTTTTAGAGAGGTTATGAGGATCACTGGCGGTCACGAGCGTCATTGCTTCAACCGGACAAAGGATGACGCATTTCCCGCATCCGGTACATTTCACTTCATCAATTTCTGGGATGAAATTGGTGGTATGAACCGGATTTAGAAAACCAAATTTTCTTGCGGCAATCAATGCTTCGCAGCAGCAACCGCAGCAATTGCAAATAAAGCCAACCTTTTCCTGCACATTTTCGCCAAACTGGACAAGGTTATTGCTTTGAGCCATTTGGAGCAGGTCCAGACCCTCTGCAACGTCCACTTTTCTGGCAATATTATGAGCTATCAGCGATTCAGCAGGCTTGCTAAAAGTCAGGCAAATTTCCATCGGTGCGCTGCAGTTTCTCCCTACATGCTCCATTTTATGCCGGCAATAGCAGATCCCAACACCAATCGTGGAAGTTGTTTTTATTACCTCTGATGCTCTTTCATAATCGAGAACGTGAAGGGCATTGTCGTTGGAAAGGACTCCCTCATTGACGAAGGTCCGTCCAAGTTGTGTTTCCCCCGTCAGGAAGAGATCTTTGATAAAATCTTCCTCTACGTTGAGGTATTGATAGTAGAGCTCAGCCAGTGCTTTTTGATCAAAATCGTTTCGGTACCGCATCAGGGAAAACTCAAAAAATCCAGCCATTGGTGGGGGCAGGGTATAGGTTGATTCTCCATTGTCCTCGTAGTCCAGAATGATTCCCTTGTCAGCTAAATCATTTAAAATTTTGCTGGCGTCGATGGTTGACATCTTCCAAATCTCTGCTGCCTTTTTGCCGGTAAAGGGTTTGATAGGAAGAAGTGAAACCAGCTTGGCTTCTCTTTCGGAGAACAGAATTTTAAGAATTTGGAAAAGGAGTTCCGCTGGCGGAGCACCTTGCGGATACCTGTTTAGCCTCTGTTCAAGGCTGCTATAACTATTGCCTTTAATGGTATTGTGGTGTGCCATGAAAGTTAGATTTTAGCCAAAGCTGTTTGGTAGAATTTATGAGCTTGAATTTAATAAATTTGTTAACCAATTCAAGTTTCAAGAATTTTTCTTCAGGACATTATCTTTTCCTGAAACCCATCCACCAAATTAATAGTCCACTGATCAGCACTATGAGAATTGTAAGTCCCATAAGAGGGACATAAAGAAGGTACATTGGACCGACCAAATGTTCAAAAATCCTTCCTGTGTGAACTTCGAGAGCTGCATTCCATAGGGATATGGGACTTTTTGCAAGAATTTCTTTGGGCATGGTGGGGAAAGGAGTTTCTCCATCTATGGCACGAGCTCCGATGTTGTAATCAATCCAGAAAGCTTTGCCGTGACTATCTGTGATAAACCCGGCAACCATGTTTTGTCCTACCGGACGACTCAGACCATGTGGAGCTTGTGCCGGTAACCCGGAAAAATAATCCTTTAACATTCCTGAAGCAGGATTCCAAATATAAAGCCCGCTGAAAGATCCTACCAGCCAGTCGGCAGTGCCCATTGGCTCCAGAACATTGCACCCCATAATGCTTACCATGGGTTGATTGAAGGGAGGGATTAATTCATGTTCGAATTTTTTATCCGCAAAGAAGAATCCATCTGAAGTATAAATCATGTATATCTGCAGGTTTTCATTCCATGCGATCCGGCGTAATTTATCCTGCCAGGGATTGGCGGTATCAAGTTGGGTATAAGGAATAATCGCTATCCGGGATGAAGCGATCGGTATCAGCAAAGGAGGTCGCAAAAACATCCCGGCCGTCGTATTTATAATCAGAAAGGCAACAAAAATATATCCAATTTTATTGTGCCACTTCAGATTTAATTTCTTAGCTGATAGCTGGACAGCATATTCTTTCCCTTCTCTTTTCAGGCGACTTATCCTGTTCGGAAACAGGAAATGAAGCAATCCCGTCAGTGAAAGAAAAATCAAAACTAAGCCCAGTAAATCGACGAACAACATCCCGGCAAACCCCAACAGTTCTCCACTGTGAAGTTGCCATAAAGTCAAAAAGAGTCCGACTTTGCGCTCATAACCAGCCGGTGGAGGTAGGTTAATTTGTCCCAAATGAACCAGATCTGTGGTGAAATATAGATGGTCGCGGGTCAACATCAGCAGTGAATCTCCCTTGAGGCACAAATCACTGATTCTCTCCTCACCTTCCGGCAACTTCAGATATTTCCACTTGTTTTCCTGAAGGGTATTGGTATAGACGCCAAAATGAGTGCCGGCAATAAGATGCCCTTTGAATTGGACGACCGAATAAATCTTTCTTTTGTCAATTCCATCGGGGAATCCATTGTTGAAATCATGAAAAACTGTTGATTCAGAAGTAGTGATCCATGCTCCAATGTTGCCGTAGAGCAGAATAGAATCCTTCCCTACCGGCAGGGATGACCTCACTCCACTCATGTTCCAGTTGTTGTATTGATAGCCGGGTGGCATCCACTTTCGTGGAATATCTACTGTAGAAATCAGGTTTCTATGGTTCAGGATTATTCCGGAAAGGGCAAAGAGCAGGGCAAAAATGGCTATTAGAATACCGGGCCATTTATGGTATTTCTTTAATTTTCTTACCCAGGCTGCTTTTGTTGGAGACATATTAATTCCATTAATTCTTCAGTAATTGATACGGCAAGAAGGAATAAATATTACAAGTAAAGTGCCTGAAATATCCGGTTGTTGATGATAACCAAATACAAATCAGGCACTTTAAATTAATTTGGGGTACATTTTGTACCTATTTCTTCAATGACCAGCCACCTTTGAGGCCAAAAATAAACCATGCCAGGGAAATGGTTCCAAGTGCGAATAGCGTATCGCCAATCATTCGGAGCCATTTGAAGGTAATAATGTAAGGTTGCGTCATGAAATCCGCAGAACGTGCATACCACAAACCATTCTTCACACTTGCCAGTGTTTGGGCAAGTCCTACCGGGAGAACGCTGAGCAGAACCATGGCTACCAGTCCGATGTTGATGCTCCAGAATGCAAATTTCAACCATTTTTCATTCCAGATGGCATCTTTGTCCATATCGCGAAGTACAAAAAGCATAAGGCCAATTCCGAGCATGCCATAAACTCCAAAGAGGGCAGTGTGTCCGTGAACGGCTGTTGTATTGAGTCCTTGCATGTAATAGAGTGCAATGGGGGGATTGATCAGGAAACCGAATATACCGGCTCCAACCAAATTCCAAAAGGCTACTGCTATGAAACTGTTGATTGCCCAGCGGTATTTTTTGATCCAATCGTTGCTGTCGTTCAATTTGAGGTTATCATACGCTTCAAATCCCATGAGTACAAGTGGTACGACTTCCAGGGCGCTGAAAGTTGCTCCCAGAGCCATGATGGCTGTCGGTGTTCCGGTAAAATAGAGGTGATGGAATGTACCCAGGATACCACCCGATAAAAATACTACGGTAGAAAAAAGAACGGCAGTTGTTGCGGTGGCAGCTTTGATGATTTGCATCCTTACAAAGAGAAATGCGGTAACCACTGCAGCGAATACTTCAAAGAATCCCTCTACCCAGAGGTGAACGACCCACCAGCGCCAATATTCGGCGATAGCCAGATTCGTTTGGCGACCCCACATCAGTCCGGCACCATAAAAAGCTGCGATGGCGATACTGGAGATCAGAAATAAAATCAAAAGATTACGACTCTCCGATTTTACTTTCAGAGCAGGCCAGATGGCTCTTCCCATAAGGAATAACCAGATAAATAGGCCAAGGAATAAGAATATCTGCCAGAAGCGGCCAAGATCGACGTACTCATATCCCTGGTGACCGAACCAGAAATTCTGTATGTATCCCAGTTTCTGCATGATTCCCATCCATTGTCCTATCAATGAACCAACAACGATGACCAGCAATGCCATGAAAAGGAAGTTTACTCCCAGTTTCTGGAATTTGGGTTCAACTCCTGAAATAGCAGGAGCATAATAAAGTCCGGTTGCCAACCATGAAGTAGCAATCCAGAAAATGGCTATTTGTATGTGCCAGGTACGGGAGACGGAATAGGGTAGCCATTGTGAGAGAGGAATTCCAAAGAAAGCCTGACCTTCGACAGTGTAGTGTGCAGTAATGATCCCGGCGACTACCTGTACCAGAAATAAGGCAGAAACAACCCAGAAATATTTTACGGTGGCTTTTTGTGATGGAGTTTGAACATAATCCGCCAATGGGAATTTTGTGGGAATTTCGTCAGCGCTTTCGCCTCTCCTGAGGGCATAGTAAAACACCATCAGACCGATCCCTGCCAATAGCATGATAACACTGAAACCAGTCCAGAGAATAAGGGCTCCGGTTGGATGGTTGCCCACCAATTCCTCAGAAGGCCAGTTGTTGGTATAGGTGATGTCCTGTCCGACGCGCTCTGTTACGCAAGCCCAGGCAGTCCAGAAGAAGAAGGTGTTCAGCACTCTCACCCTTTCCGGGTCTTTCAAGGCATTCTCCGGTATGCTGTAGGCTTGTCTCAGTTTGAGCAAAGCTGGATTGTTGGTGAATAATCCTCCGTAGAACTTTCCGTTATCAGCAATGGCCTCTGCACGATCGGAGGAGATTGTGATGGTTTTGTTTTGTGGATCGTAGCTGTTTTTCCGAAGTTCACGCTGCAGGGTAACTTTTAATGCTGCCTTGTTTTCATCAGATTGCTCGCTGTATTGCTTCCCCGTTGTTTTGAGCGCCAGTTTGTTCAGGATAAACAAAGCCTCCTTGTGCAGCCAGTCGGCACTCCAGTCGGGGGCCTGGTAAGCACCATGTCCCCAGATTGTACCCATTTCCTGTCCGCCCATTGATTGCCATACATTCTGGCCATCCTTGATATCCTGCCCGGTAAAGAGTAAGGTCCCATCAGCAGTTACGACCTTATCAGGAATTGGAGGCGCTTCACGGTAGATTTCTATACCGTAATAAATTAAAACAGCGAAAGAGATTGTCATGACGGCAATAAAGCCCAGCCATAGTTTCTTTGGTGTCATAGATGAAATTTTTAGATGAATTAAATGTTGATGTTGGTCAATTTGATTTGAGGTATTGATTCGTAAGAGTTTCGATTTTCTAAATTTCGAGTAGCAGTATCCATGTTATTTGCATTTATTTTGTTGTTCAATGTTGATTTTCACCCGACAAATATATTCTTTTTTTATTAAAAGACAAAAAGGTCTTTTAATATTTAAAAGGAAACTGATTTTTTTTACTTTTGAGGGTTGTTTAACAATGAAAATTGCGGATCGTGTTTAAAAAAGAGACAGAATATGCCTTAAGAGGGATGGTGTACATTCAGATTCAAAATCTGAAAGACAGAAGACCAGGTGTTGCTGAGATAGCACATGAAATAGAAGCGCCTTTTTTTTACACGGCAAAAATATTTCAACGTCTTGCTAAACAGGGATTTGTTAGATCATTGAAAGGAAAGGGAGGAGGCTTCTTTCTGGATCCGGAGAAGAAAGACCTTACCTTGAAAGAAATTATCATTGCCATCGAAGGCAATGAACTATTTATTGGATGTGGATTCGGGTTGAAGAATTGTGATGAAAATAACCCTTGTCCGCTCCATCAGCAATATGGTCTTATCCGGGATGAAATCAATAGGCTGGTTTCAGGGGAGACAATTCAGTCATTGGCATTGTCATCCATGACAAAAAATATTTCTCTTGGGTTTTCGCGTGAAAATTCTGAAAAGAAAAGTTGA
>JBAXED010000120.1:0-11864 GCA_037140615.1 Prolixibacteraceae bacterium | reverse complement strand
ATCTTGATACTCTCTATTTTGGATGCCTTTGTTTGCTCCTTTCCCCTTTTGTTGATGCCAGTCACTTTGAGATTATTCGCCTCCAAAGTAGCAGCAAGGGTAACTGTTTGCTCAAGCTTTTTCTTCTCCTGCTCGAGACTTTGGTTTTGGGTTTTCACTTCAGTAACCTCTTGCTTAACATTGCTGTTTTCGGTCATCAGGCGTTGATTTTTCTGGTTAAGACTATCAATCTGAATAACATAATCACGCATGATCTTCCTTAGGGTAGTCATCTCTTCCCTATATTTCGAAATTTGCCTGAAACTGGTGCTTTTTACTTGCTCGATTTCAGCGAGTAAATCCTTGACTTTGTTCTGAGCCCCTTCGAACTGAACGTTTAGGTTGGTATTGTTTCGCTTCAGTGTGTCATATCCCAGAACCATGTTGTTCAACTCGGATTCAATTGCAGCCTTTTCCTGCTTCATCTGAGACGTTACCTGTGCATGTTCACTGCGCTGCATAAAAAGCATGACGACAACGACGACCAACAATACGGCCAGAATGATAACCAGTGCATTTTTCCTTGGATCGGATTGGGTTTTGGGACTTTCCTGAGTTAACATAGGTGCTGCTCTATTTGTTATAATCTACAATATTAGAATTTTTTTGCCCTCTATCAAAAAGTTTCCTGCAGGAAACTTGAATTGTAACCTGAATAGGCCGAAATCGTAAAATGAGTGACTAAAGTGACTAGAGTGAACTAAAGTGACTAAAGTTTGGAACTCCGAACAAACCAAGCTTGCGGCTTAAGTACTTTAGTTCACTCTAGTCACTTTAGTTCACTTTAGTCACTTTTTACTATGAACTTAAAAGATATCCGCACCAGCTACTCCCTGGCGACTCTCAGCGAAAAGTCGCTTCGTGAGCCTTTTCCTCTTTTTCAACAATGGATAGAAGAGGCCATCGAGGGCGAGGTCAGCGAGCCGACTGCCATGATGCTAAGTACAGTCTCCAAAGAGCACAAACCCTCTTCGAGAATCGTTCTGCTCAAGCTCTTTTCCAGGGAAGGTTTTCATTTTTTCACCAATTATAACAGTAGAAAAGGCAAGGAGATTGAGGCAAACAGTCAGGTGGCCTTATTGTTTTTCTGGCCTGAACTTGAGCGGGAAGTTCGTATAGAAGGCATTGCCAGTTTCTCTCTTTCAGAAATTTCAGATCAATATTTCAGCGAAAGACCATACGAAAGCCAAATTAGCGCGATAGTATCCCCTCAAAGCGAACCTGTCGAGAGTCGCGGGACACTGGAAGAATTGTGGAAAAATAAGGAGATCTCTTCCAAGGGCGAAAGACTCGAACGACCTGCCGGGTGGGGAGGATATTTTGTGCAGCCCGAGCGCATCGAGTTCTGGCAGGGGCGTCCGAATCGGCTGCACGACCGCATTCTTTTTGTGAAAGATGAGGATAAATGGACAGTTTCGCGACTAGCGCCGTAAAGAAAATATTACTTCGTAATTTTTTCTTTACCCCTTTCTTGTATTCCTGTAGGGTCGAAGTTCTTTGCTTTTGACGTTAAAAGTAAACGGGCTCTTTTTCTTTCGTGGTTTTTTCTCGTGAAAGGCACCTTTGAATCCGGTATCATCCAGTTTTTTCTGACGGTCCATCTCCCTGGCAATTTCCTGCATCTCGCTTCTGCTGGATTCGACCAGTTCTACCTTTTCGGGGATTGGTAATTCTGTCAGCTCCATCCTGATCAGCTTTTCAATGTTAATGAGGTGGAACTCCTCATCAGGCTTCAGAAAGGAGATGGCGACACCTTCATGGTTGGCTCTGGCAGTACGCCCGATCCGGTGCACATAATCCTCATAATTGGTAGGCAGGTCAAAATTGATGACATGACTGATCATGGAAACATCAATACCCCTGGCAGAGACATCCGTCGAAATAAGAACACGGACACTTCCCTCCTTGAAAGATTGTAGGGCATTGATCCTGGTATTCTGTGCCTTGTTGGAATGCAGCACGCGCACCTCACCGTCAGTTTTGCGGTCGAGCACCTTAAAGACAAGCTCGGCATTCTCTTTGGTGGCACAGAAAACGATCACTCTTTTGTATGTTTCGGTATCGTTTAACAAGAAGTTGATCAGGTTCAGCTTGCTCCTGAAGTTAGGAAGGCGATAGTAATATTGCTCCACCTTATCCACAGTAGTCGCAGAAGGTGCCACCTCAACCCTGGCGGGGAAAGTCAGGAATTCGTTGCTGATCAGCTCCACCTTGTCGGAGAAAGTAGCGGAGAAAAGCAGGTTCTGTCTTTTGGGTGGGATTACCTCAAACAGTTGGTTCAGCTGCGGCATAAATCCCATGTCGAGCATGCGGTCTGCCTCATCGATGACCAGTGTCTTAATTTTTTTAAACCTGAGGGCGCCAACGGTGTATAGATCCCATAAGCGGCCGGGTGTAGCGACAACAATGTCTACGCCGGGTTTCACCAGGTCGGCATGTTTGGTCCAGCCGATGCCGCCAAAGACAGCGGCCGACCGGATATTCGTATATTTTGTCAGTTCTTCGATGTCTTCACCTACCTGGATAGCCAGTTCCCTGGTAGGCACCAGAATGAGTGCGCGGGGATCCTCGCCTTCGGCTTTCACCAGTTTCATCAGGATAGGAATCAGGTAGGCTGCCGTTTTACCGGTGCCTGTTTGGGCGATGCCAAGAATATCCTGACCTGATTTGATGACCGGAATGGCCAGCTCCTGAACAGGTGTAGGCTCATGAAAACCAATCTCGTCCAATGCCTTCATGACCGACTTTCCGATCCCAAAATTCTCAAAAGTAGTACTCATTGTATTTTTGCTAAATGCTAACAGCTAACGGCTAAAAGCTATTAGCTATTAGCCGTTAGCTGTTAGCTGCAAAGTAACAACATTTTAGGCCAACTTGAACACTTTGCCGGGGAGGCACTTCACAATACCCGAAAATTCGAGGGCCAGCAACATCGGAGAGACCCTGTTCATAGGCAATTCGGTCTGCAGACAAATCAGATCGATGGCAGATGGACCTTCCGCCTGAAGTAGGTCCACCACTTTTTGCTCATCAGGCAATAAATCGGTGAACAAGCGTGGTTGACAGCCATCCGCAGCAGCTAAACCAGGTTGCCAGTTCATGCAATATTCCAAATCGCCAATGTTCTCGATCAATCCTGCGCGATTGCTTTTTATCAAAAAATGGCAGCCTTCCGCGTAGGTCTCGCCTACCCTACCGGGGAATGCAAACAAATCGCGGTTGTATGAAATGGCGAGCTCAGCTGTAAGCAATGCCCCGCCCTTTTTGGCAGATTCCACTACAATCACCGCGTCAGACAAACCGGCAATGATGCGGTTTCGGCGCAGGAAATTTTTGCGGTCGATGACAGAATTGCTCATGAAATCACTGACCATTCCACCGTTTTTTTCACACATTTCCTGTGCAATTGATTTGTGCAAGGATGGATAAATAGTCTCTAACCCATGGGCCAGAACGCAAACCGTCGACAAATTATTACGCAAAGCCGCCAAATGTGCCTGAATGTCAATGCCATACGCCAGTCCGCTAATGATTTGAATTTCATAGCCCCGCTCAGCGATGGAGGCTATGAGTTTATCAACAAGCTCCCTGCCATAGGAGGAGGCGTTTCTTGTTCCGACGATGCTGATGACTTTGGGGCAGTTTAAATTCGCATTCCCTTTGGAGAATAGCAAAATGGGGGCATCCACGCAGTTCTTAAGCCGTTGCGGATAACTTTCGTCCAGATAGAAATGAGCCGTGACGTTGTTTCGGCTGATAAACTCCACCTCCTTGGTAGCGCGTCCCAGTACTTTGGATTGCAGGATGTTTTTTGCCAGTACAGTACCGACCCCGGGAATGGTCCGCAGAATTTTTTCCTTCTCATTAAAAACCTGCCTGGCACTGCCACAATAAGCGATCAATGATTTTGCAGTGATGCTTCCAATGCCGGGAACCAGGGAGATGGCAATTTTATACAGGAGTGCATCCTGAGGGTTTTCTAGGTTGTCCATACCTACAATTTACGGAAAATCCATGTAAAAAGAAAAAAATAAGGTCTTTTGTATTTCAACTAAACATTGGCATAATCACATTATTCGGGAGTTCCATTCGCCCCCTCGCCCCTGTCACCCCCTCCATTTTCCCATCTCCGTTTCTCGTTTCCCCGTTTCTCTCTTCATTTCCCCGTTTCCTTTCTTCGTTTTTTGCTTACATTTGCTAGCATGATCGACCAGGCAACTGTCCAGAGAATACTCGATACCGCTGAAATTACAGAGGTTGTTGGTGAGTTTGTTACCCTGAAAAGGCGGGGAACGAACCTGCTGGGACTTTGTCCGTTCCACAATGAGAAGACGCCTTCGTTCAACGTTTCCCCCGCCAAGGGGATTTACAAATGCTTTGGCTGCGGCAAAGGCGGGTCGGCGGTTAACTTCATCATGGAGCATGAGCACCTCAATTTTGTGGAGTCGTTGCGATGGCTGGCCAAAAAATACCACATCGAAGTTCAGGAAAAAGAGGAGCGCCCCGAAGATATCCAGGAGCGCAACGACCACGAAAGTCAGATCATCGTCTCCGAATTTGCCCAGAAATATTTCGCTGCCCAGCTGTGGGAGAATGAATATGGCAGGGCCGTTGGCCTCAGCTATTTCCACGAACGTGGTTTTCGGGATGAGGTGATCAAAAAATTCGGTCTGGGCTATTGTCCCGATGGGAAGGAACCCTTCACCAATGCGGCCTTGAAGGAGGGATATAAAATGGAATTCCTCGAAAAAACCGGATTGACCATCAAGCGCGAAGACTGGGTGCGTGACCGGTTTGCCGGAAGGATGATGTTTCCCGTCCACAGTATCTCCGGTAGGGTGATAGCCTTCGGCGGAAGGACCCTTTCCCTGGAGAAAAGTGTTGCCAAATACCTCAACTCCCCAGAGTCAGACATTTACCACAAGAGCCGGGTCGTATACGGTATTTACCTGGCAAAACGGATGATCATCCAGGAAGACAAGTGCTATCTGGTGGAAGGATACACCGATGTGATTGCCATGCACCAGGCTGGCATCGAAAATGTGGTAGCCTCTTCGGGCACTTCCCTGACAGTCGACCAGATCAGGCTGATCCGGCGATTTACCAAGAATATCACCATTATTTACGACGGAGATCAAGCCGGGATCAAAGCTTCACTCCGCGGAATCGATCTGGTTCTGGAGGAAGGGATGAATGTGAAAGTTCTGCCTTTGCCGGAAAAAGAGGACCCTGACTCTTTTTCCAAGGCAATGAGTTCCACTGAATTGTTGCATTATATCAAGGAGAATGAGACTGATTTTATCAAGTTCAAAACCAAAATACTGCTGACGGGAATCGAAAACGACCCTTTGTCACGGGCGAAACTGATTACCGATATTGTCAGTTCCATTTCAGTAATTCCAGAGGAGATTGTCCGGACCGAATATTTGAAAGAGTGCAGCCGGTTGCTCGAAGTTCGTGAAGATGTGCTTTACAACGAAATCAGGAAACTGAAACTGAAGAAGAACGAGGCACAGGTCAGCCGTGACATTCCGCCGCAGGCAGATCAAAGAACCGCTCCTGAACAGCCAAGACCTGCCGTGGCAGCTCCCGCAGAGAACCCATTCGAACTCGAAGAGAAGGAGATATTGAGGGTGTTGCTCAAATGCGGATCGCTCAAAATATTTGATTATGAGCATGAAGAGAGCGGCGAATGGATCTCGGAAACTGTGGCTGCCTATATTGTGTCTGAGCTGGATATCGACAACATGGTTTCCGTCAATCCTATTATCCATACCATTTTGGAAGAGTACCGTCCACATCTGAGCGAGCCTGATTTTGATGCCATGCGTTATTTTACCGTTCATTCCGATCCGCGGATCAGTCAGTTTGCCTCAGACATCATCTCCGAACGGCATCCGCTGAGTCCTTTCTGGGAACGGGGAGGCAGCCACATCGAAAAAGAGGAAGACCTTTTGCAGGTGGTGGTGCCAAAATTGGTTCGCGAATACAAGCTTCGGGTAGTCTCCGTCATGATGAACCAGATTGAGAACAAAATGAAAATTGCCGATGCAGCCAAAGACTACGATCTCTCGATGGAGCTGCAGGCTGCCCACCAAAAGCTGAAAAATATTGATAAAATCCTTAGCAAACAGCTCGACCGGACTGTCAACCCAAAAAAATAAACCCCACAGATGATATTTCTCACCGGAGGCACTGGCATGCTTGGAGCACATCTGCTTCTTGATTTAACGAAAAGCGGTATCCCAGTCCGAGCCCTGAAACGCAAAAATTCGGATCTGCCTGCCGTAAAAAAAATCTTCTACTGGTACACTGCAGATGCCGACAAACTCTTCGCTCAAATCGAATGGGTGGAAGGTGATCTGATGGACAAAAACTCCTTGCGCGAAGCCATTAAAGGAGCGGATACTATCATTCATGCCGCGGCAAAGGTCTCCTTCGATCCGCGCGACCGGGAGACAATGTTGCACGAAAACGTAGAAGGAACGGCCAACCTGGTTGATCTGGCTTTGGAGCTCAATATTCAGCGCTTTTGTCAGGTAAGTTCTGTTTCGGCATTGGGAAACCAGGATTTCGGGATTCCCGTTAACGAAGATTTATCGTGGAAAAACGACAGCCGGCGATCGGCCTATTCCGAAAGCAAATTTCAATCCGAAATGGAAGTCTGGCGTGGGATTGAAGAGGAATTGCAGGCTGTCATTGTCAATCCTTCGGTGATTCTTGGTCCGGGGAAATGGGAAAGCGGCTCGCCGCGCTTCTTTCAAACCATTGCCAAAGGCATGAAATTTTACACAGATGGCAGCACCGGATTCGTGGATGTCAGGGATGTATCACTAGCCATCATCGGACTGTTGCAATCGGAAAATTGGGAGTCAATCAAAAACCAGCGTTATGTTATTTCAGGAGAGAACCTCACCTTCCGTGAAGTATTTGATGGCATCGCGGTAGCTTTGAACCAACAAAAGCCAACCATCCGGGCCAACCGGATTCTTCTGCAACTTGGCTGGAGAGCTTCCCTGCTTGTTTCCCTGATAACCCGCAAAGATCCTGCCCTGACCAAAGAAACTGCCCGAAGTGCCGGAAAACATTCCAAATACGACGGATCAAAAATCACCAGAACGATCGATTTTGGCTATACTCCCATCGCCAAAACGATTCAGGATATTGGGAAGATATTCCTTGAGGAGCATAAATAATTCTCCTGCGTGTAGCGTTTCATACCTCGGCTATCGTATTGTCACCAGAACAAATATTGATATAAACGCATGAAGACGATATTCAATATCATGGTAATTGAGTAATTTAAGCCGGGAGAATTCATCAATTAAAATGCATTTTGGAAAGTCGTAAAGAGGAGAACATAGAATTTATCATTCAGGGATGCATCCACAAGAATGAGAAATACCAGGAACTCCTGTACAAAAAATTCTTTGGCTATGCCCTAAGTGTTGCGATGATGTATAACAACAATCGCAGTGAGGCACTTGAGGTTGTTGACGATAGTTTTATGAAAGTATTTTCCAAAATTGGACATTATGACCCATCCAAACCATTTCAGGGATGGTTGCGAAAGATTTTGATCAATACTTCGATCGATGCCATCAGACGAAATAACAAAGATCACCGGTTCGTTGAGGCAGAGAAATCCACGGTAGCAGATGAAACGCCGGGTGCCTTAAGCCAATTGGCTACTCAGGATATCATTGGAATTTTGAACCAGTTGCCTCATCTCCACAAAACAGTATTCTGCCTGTACGAAATTGAAGGATACAGTCATGATGAGATCGCCGGACAGCTTGGTATTCCGATAAGTTCATCGAGGGTCTATTTGACGCGGGCAAAACAACAACTAAGGGAATTGTTTCCGGTTAATTATTTAAAGGAATGAAAAAGAAGAATACAACCGAAAGCGAAATCTTTGCGCAGATAAAGCAATCCCTGGAGAATTACGAAGAGGCGTATATCCCGGGCTCCTGGGAGGGATTTGTGCGAAAGAGAGCGGCTGGCAGAAGAAGGCTTTATCTGCGGATTGCCTCCGGCATTGCCGCTTGCCTGCTGGTTGGGTTCGTCGGACTGAACTATTTCCATTCTGAGAAACCGGAAAAATTTATCTCAGTTGCCCAACAATCCGAGAAGGTTTCAAAGGAAAATGTAGTACCTGAAAAAACCGCTGTTGCGAAAAATGCTCCTTTAACTGCGGCCATTCTTTCCAACATTCAGCCATCCAAATATGCGGCCACGGAAATATCTGCTAAAAAAGAAACGGAAATCGGAAAAGAGCCGATCCGCGTAAAAGAATTTATTGCAGAAGCCGGTCAGAAAAAAAAATCAGTCAAGGTTGAAAAATATACTGTTGCAGGTCATCCGGTGGCATTGAGTGTGGCAGCTGACTCCGCACAAAAGATTCCTGAGCCTTCGAAAACCATTGCTTCTCAACAAACAGCTGGCAGAAAAGATACAATTTCTGGCATAAAGGATACGATTAAAACCGAGGCACTCAAAGCTTTTCAGCACGCTAGTCCCAAAAAAGAGGATCAAACTTTTGCGGCTGCCACCAAAAGAAAAGTGCGGTTTGGGGTCAACTTCTCCCCTAGCCTTAACACTTCCCGTTCGTCGGGTTCGATAAATTACATGGGAGGCCTAAGTGCCGACATTCCGCTGTTTTCGAAATTCCAGCTATCAACCGGGTTACAAGTTGAGAACCAAAGCGTTTTGAACGAATTTCAAGGTGCGGCTTCCTCATCCGCGCTTGGTTCATCAACCGCCCCGCTGAATCAAACCAGAACCAAACTAATCAATCTGGATGTTCCGGTAAACCTTACCTGGACAATCGTTTCTGAAAAATCCCATTCGTATTATGTTTCGGCAGGTTTGTCTTCGTTGGTTTATCTTAGGCAGGAAAACAAAAATACGAACTATACGCAACTGCTGGTTCCATCATCATCTGTGGTTACCGGGGATGTCTCAAAAACATATAGTGTTGTTAACCAGGTATTTGTGACTCAGAGTACAGTTACTCCGAACCAAACATTCGATCTTGGGGGTCGGATCAATATCATGGTGGGGTTTGAAAGAAAGATAACTGAGAGATTCTTCATTCATCTCGAACCGTACACAAAAATTCCAACTTCAGGTCAGTCGCCGGGAAGCTTGAACCACACCACTTCCGGAATTAATTTTAAGATTTCATTCTGACACGAAAGGGATCTTGCACATTTTCTGAGATCATAAAAACTGGTACAAATTTTGTGTAAAAAATTTGTAGCGTTTCGCTCCTCAAATTTCGTATTGATTAAAAACAAAAAAGATTGTTCGATGAAGAACCTTGTTCTCGGGATAGTTTTGCTAACCACCTTATCAGGATGTCTCGTGCCAAATGATATCGTGTCGGAGGATAAGAGTACTCTGATTTTCCAGTCTGAGTATACTAACTATGCCTGGGGCTACAACCACAATGGATGGATGCTGGACAATACTGGCCAGGTCAAAAGATTTCAAAAAAGTGCAAAGTGGGTATTCCCTGATTCGCTGGGATATGTCTCAGCTTCGGACATGCAGAAAAATATGGCTGCCTGCGACTCTGTGATGGCTAAAGTTTCAGTAAGTGATTTTACCAATTATTCGGCGAAAGCACTTAATTGCGCGAACGGACCAATGTCGAAGCCAAAGAACACAATGGCCGATGCCGGAGAACGCTTTTACGCCATCTTTCTTTACGACTTCAACGGCAATCGTTACAAGCGGATCATTTTGAACATGACCGGAGACTGGTCTCAGGAGAACCTGGCACCGAATGCCGGAGCGATTGTTGATTGGATGGAGAAAATTAAATAATGTGGAAATGTGAAAAATATGATTAAAAAAATTTCTGTGGTGGTTCTTTTGTTTGCCTGCTTCACAGTAGGTTGTACAAAGGAGACAATACCTTCACCTGAAGGGGAAAAAATCGTCATGAACGACAAGTCGCTGAAATTGGTCAGTGCCAGCAATACATTCAGTTTCTCATTACTCAGCAAGAGCCTGGACGGAACCCTCCAAAACAGGATGGTTTCTCCCTTGAGTGTTACAACGGCACTTTCGATGACCCTTAACGGTGCATCAGGAACAACTCTTGCTGGCATTCAGAAGACCCTCGGCCTCGACGGACTCACAAAAGATGAGATCAATAAAATCAATCTTGATTTGGCTACCGCTTTACAAAAATCCGATCCGAATGTGGTGATGAACATCGCCAACTCCATCTGGATCAAGAATGGTTTTGCGGTACTGGATCCATTTATTACCACCAACCAAACCTATTACAGCGCTCAGGTTTCGAAACTGGATTTCAATCCGGCAGCGGTCTCCACCATCAACAATTGGGTGAGCGACAAGACCAACGGAAAGATCCCAACCATTTTGACCAGCATCGCCAGCAACGAGATCATGTTTCTGATTAATGCCATCTATTTCAACGGCAAATGGAAATACCAGTTCGAAACCTCCAAAACAGTCAACGAGCAGTTTACCTGCACCGACAAAAAACTTGTTTCGGTACCCATGATGAAAATGGAGCAAAGTTTTGGCTACTCCGTTCAGCAGGGGTACAAGGCCTTAAAAATGCCTTATGGCGCAGATAAGTTTCAAATGATTCTGCTGCTTCCCGATGCAGGAACCACACCCGACAAATTGGCCGCATCACTGAATTCGGACCAATGGAGTACCCTGAATACTGCACTCAAAGTCAAGACGAAAGTCCCGGTCTGGATCCCCAAATGGAAATTTTCGTGGGATATCACCCTCAACGACATTCTCTCCTCACTGGGGATGGCTGTTGCTTTCGACCCCAACAAAGCCGACTTTTCAGGCATCAATGCGCAAAATCAACTTTACATCACAAAGGTCATTCACAAGACTTTCATCGATGTCTCCGAATCCGGCACTGAAGCTGCGGCTGTTACCTCTGTTGGCGTAGGAACCACCAGCATGCCGGTTGATCCTCCTGCTTTCTATGCTACACGGCCCTTCCTGTTTTTCATCATGGAAGAGGATACAGGTGCCATTCTTTTTGCCGGTAAAGTTGAAAATCCGCTTTTAACTAATTAATTATGAGAATATACTTATTGCTTTTAGCTGTATTATTCAGCCTGACACTTTCCGCTCAAAGGGGAAAAAAAGATGTGGTCTATCTCAAAAATGGAAGCGTCATAAAGGGGATTATTGTGTTTCAGGATCCTGGTAAGCAGATCAAACTAAAGACCAAAGACAACAATGTCTGGGTCTTCAAAAATGATGAGATCGATAGCATCACGAGGCCTTCCCCGGCAGTTATTCCTTTCAGACAGGGATATTTTAACCTCACTGAAATCGGGGTCCTCGCCGGGAACTCTTCCAATGCCACCAGGGCACCTTTTACACTAACCAATATCAACAGCTGGTATTTTGCCAAAGGATTTTCAACCGGCATTGGCGTGGGCCTTGAACTTTCCAATGAGACCTATCTCCCGGTTGTGGCTGACTTCAGATACTATTTCCAAAACAAGCGTCCGTTGCCATTTATTTCCCTGCAGGCAGGTTATTCCATCGCTTTGGGCGGATCTTATTCGCAGACGATTTATGCCATTGACGATATTCGTGTTAGCCCAATGATCTGGCCCGGACCTGTACCTTCGTATAACACTGATCCGATTTCCGCGCACGGCGGATTTCTGATCAGTCCGGCAATAGGCATTCAAACACCAATCAATGAGAATTTTGCCTTGACATTTAGTGCAGGATATCGTTGGATGAGACACACTTACGGCAGGACAGATGATTACCGGATTGATATCGATTACAGACGTTTG
>JBAXED010000119.1:0-12098 GCA_037140615.1 Prolixibacteraceae bacterium | reverse complement strand
TCAAAGCTCCATTTTACAGGAGAAACAACCTGTGCAGACAAGTTCAATCCCAGGAGAAAAAAGAAAAACGCCAAGACAGTTGATATCTTTTTAAAATAAATTCTCATTGGAGAAATCGTTAAAGTCCCTTTACCAGGGAAATTTATGCTATTAACTAATGTGTTGTAAATTTCAATGGTGACTTTGTTCCAGAACATGGAATTGCAAGCACACCACTAAATACCCGAATACAAATTTATAAAAAAACCTGCTCAATTTTTAGGAGCAGGTTTCTTTATCATTTGATCAAATTATGATCTCATCATGGTGTTCGTCGTAGAATTTGGATCCTAGAAAACTCATAGAATTCATCTCTACGATCTTAATCTTTTTGTGATATTTCCATCGCCATTTGCAAACTTTGGAGAAAATAAAACCTCTGGTCAGAAAGGCTCCCACAAAAGGGTGAAGCTCTATCGTCAGACTTTTCTTCTGAAGTTCATCAAAAATATACCGAACCCGTTGTTCGATTTCTTCGATGAAAAGCAAAGTCGGGGTTACTTTTCCTGTTCCTTTACAAACGGGGCAATTTTCCTCCGTCTCGATGGCCATCTCTTGTCGTACACGTTGCCGTGTAATTTGCATCAAACAGAATTTACTCAAAGGGAGTATATTGTGTTTGGTTCTGTCGGAAGACATAACTTCCTTCATTTTCTCGAAAACTTTCTGGCGGTTTTCGTTACCGTGCATATCGATAAAATCGATTACGATAATTCCACCCATGTCCCGAAGTCTCAACTGACGTGCAATTTCTTCGGCAGCTGCCAGATTAACCTCTAAAGCGTTTGACTCCTGATCGCCTGTTTTTGAACGGTTTCCGCTATTAACGTCAATAACGTGAAAAGCTTCAGTGTGTTCAATGATCAGATAGGCTCCACTTTTAAAGGAGACTGTTTTTCCGAAAGATGCTTTGATTTGTTTATCAATTCCAAAATATTCAAAGATTGGCATTTTACCATTGTAATACCTGACAATCTTTTTCTTTTCAGAATCAATGGTACCCACATACTCTTTGGCATCGGCGGCGGCATCTTCATCGTTGATGTAGATGTTTGAAAAATCGTTGCTGTAGACATCTCTAATCAATGAGATGGTACGATCCGTTTCTCCAAGAACCAGCGAAGGAACAACTTGCTTTTCCAATTTACTAAGTCCATTCTCGTACTTAGTAATTAGTCGTCTCAGTTCCTGGTCCAACTCAGCTACCATTTTACCCTCAGCCGCAGTCCGAACAATGACCCCATAGTTTTTAGGGCAGATGCTCTGGATTAATTTTTTCAGACGGGTTTTCTCTTCCGTCGTTTCAATTTTCTGAGATACAGATATCTTGTCGCTAAATGGCACTAAAACCATGTTTCTACCAGCCACCGAAAGCTCTGAAGTTAATCGGGGTCCTTTGGTTGAAATAGGCTCTTTGGCAATCTGTACCAGAATGGTTTGACCGGCTTTCAAGACCTCAGAAATTTTGCCATCCTTGTTGATGTCAGGTTCCGGATTGATCTTCGGGAACGGACTCAACTTAATTTTTTTGGCGGCAGCCAATTTGAGGAACTTGTTTAGAGTCTGGAATTGGGGTCCCAAATCCAAGTAATGTAAGAACGCATCTTTCTCGTAGCCAACATCAACAAAAGCAGCATTTAAACCCGGCATGATTTTCTTTACCTTTCCAAGGTAAATATCACCTACCGCAAATTTAACATCGTTACTTTCCCTGTTGAGTTCTACAAGTCTTTTGTTTTCGAGTAAAGCAATTTCGACATGAGAGGACGATACATCAATAATCAACTCATTGCTCATGTTCTTTACTCATTTTATGTTAATTAAAACTATTAGATACAACAAACCTAAAGTGCATAGGCACTTTAGGTTTTGTATATTTTATCAAGGCGTTACAAAAAGCCTATTTTTTCTTCTTGTGACGATTCTTCCTTAAACGTTTTTTACGTTTATGGGTGGCCATTTTATGTCTCTTTCTCTTCTTACCGCTTGGCATAACAATTGTTTTTAAGAAATAAATTACTTCACGTTAACTTTAACGCGACCTACAAAAGTTTTGGCAGGTTTGAAAGATGGGATGTTGTGTTCTGGGATGATGATGGTTGTGTTGCGTGAAATGTTGCGTGCTGTCTTTTCTGCACGTTTTTTAACGATGAAACTACCAAAACCACGGAGATAAACATTGTTGCCATCAGCCAAAGAACCTGATACGGTGTCCATGAATGCTTCAACTGCTTTTTGAACAGTAAGTTTCTCAATACCTGTGCTTTTAGAAATCTCGTTTACGATATCTGCTTTAGTCATTTTGTAAAATTTAATGATTTAACTATATATTTTATTTAACTCCTATTTCCGTTGTTCTTTATCTTTAACTTTGGTGCACAAATATATAGCTTTTGAATTAACTAATATCATTTTAGCCAATATTTTTTGTGCTCATATTTTTTTTATTACAAAATTGTTTCGAGTTGGAGGAATATCGTAAAGTATTAACCGGTTGGTACAACCAATCAAAACGCGAACTACCCTGGCGGGGAAGTCGGGATCCATATCAAATCTGGGTTTCAGAAATAATCCTACAACAAACACGCATATCACAAGGAACAGACTATTATCATAAGTTTCTGAAATCATTTCCTGATATTGAAAGTCTGGCAATGGCACCTGAAGAGAATGTTTTAAAAGTTTGGCAAGGACTGGGTTACTATTCTCGGGCCAGAAATATGCATCATGCCGCTAAAAAGGTTTTGACAGAACACAAAGGAGTATTTCCAACCGACTATATATCTATCCGCAGACTAAAAGGCATAGGAGACTACACTGCCGCTGCCATTTCTTCCATCGCCTTTGATCTACCGCATGCAGTTGTGGATGGAAATGTTTACAGGGTTCTTTCCAGATTGTTTGGAATATCAACCCCCATTGACTCTTCTGCTGGAAAGAAAGAATTTTACGCACTCTCCCAAATGCTCCTTGATACAGATCATCCGGGTGAATTTAATCAAGCACTTATGGAGTTTGGGGCCATTCAATGTCTCCCGGCACAGCCACTATGCAACGGTTGTCCGATATCATTCAGATGTTATGCATTTTTACATCAGAACATTTCTGATTTCCCCGTCAAATCGAAACTAAAGAAACAAAAAGAACGGTTTTTTAATTACCTGTACCTTCATAATGGTAAAAAAATCTTTATGGAGAAAAGAGCAGACAAGGATATCTGGAGAAATATGTTTCAATTTCCCCTGATCGAATCGACTTCAAGGTTAACGCCTGAAGAGGTCATTGATAGTTCTGCATGGAAAGAGATTTTCAAAAACCTCCATATAACAATAGAAGCAATATACCCGGAGAGAGTTCATTTGCTTACCCATCAACGTTTGTATATCCGATTTATCCCGGTCAAACTGGAAGAGAATGAACGTGCAGAAAAATTGATAGCAGTTGATATGGATGAAATAGCGAAATATCCAGTACCAAAGCCAATTGAGACATTTTTGCTTGAGAGAGGTCATTAATGACTTTCAATTCATTCAAGCACAAATAATTTTTATCTTTGATCGATTTTGATTTCTTCTTTTTTTACGATAACTTACAACATACAATATAATATTTAGAACTATGTCAGTCAACAAAGTCATCTTAATTGGGAATGTCGGAAAGGATCCTGAAATCCGCCATTTAGAGAGCAATGTGTCTGTTGCCTCTTTCTCCTTGGCCACTTCCGAGGTGTACAACAACAAAGCCGGCGAAAAAGTCACTCAAACGGAGTGGCACAACATCGTTTGCTGGCGGAATTTGGCAAATCTTGCTGAAAAATTTATCCGTAAGGGTAGCCAGGTGTACATTGAAGGTCGTATTCGCTCGCGAACCTACGACACAGCAGACGGGATCAAAAAAACTGCCTATGAAATCTATGCTGACGAAGTAAGGCTGTTGGATCGGAAAGCCGGAAGCAGCAGCACTTCCGAACAACCTGTTTCTGAAACGAAGAAGGCTGTTGTGCATGAACCTCAGGCTGCATCAGGCTATTCAGAACAAGAAAATACCCCTGATGATCTTCCATTCTGATCACCAAACTACTTAATTTGGAAACAAACTTCGTTACATCCGTAGGAGCCTTGTTTGGGAACATTGATTTTTTACCTTTTACAATCAGTGCCCTTTCAGGGCTTCTGGTGTTAATCGTTCTATTAGGTCTCTCAGCCCTGGTTTCAGGCTCGGAAGTGGCACTTTTCTCTCTTGAACCAAAAGATATTGAATTACTTAAAACAAATAAGAAACGTTCGGCCCAACAAATTTTAAAATTACTTTCCGACCCGGAACAACTTCTTGCATCCATTCTTGTCGGCAACAATTTTATCAACATTGCTATTGTTCTGCTTGCCTCACATATTTCAGATTCACTGATAAGTTTTGGCGATGCCAAGACTTTTCAATTTATCTTCCAGACTGTCATAATTACTTTTCTATTGCTGCTTTTCGGTGAGATTATTCCTAAAGTTTATGCTGCTCATTACCCGAAATCTTTTGCACTTAAAATTTCGCCCTTTATTGACATTCTGGGGAAGGTTACTAAACCAATAAACTACATTTTAATACATTCTACCTCTTTTGTTAACAGGCGGATGAACAAACACAGGCGCGTGCTATCCATAGATGAAATTTCAAAAGCATTAAAACTTGCCAACCACGAAGATTTGTCTGATGACAAGGAAATCCTGGAAGGCATTGTGAAATTTGGTTCTAAAAGTGTGAGTGAGATTATGCATTCACGGCTTGACATGGTCGTGGTGGATTTCGAATCAGATTTCAATGAAGTACTTGAAATCATACGTAATTCAGGTTATTCCCGCATGCCCGTTTTTTCTGAAACGCTTGACCAAATAAAAGGAATTCTTTATATCAAAGACCTATTGCCTCACATTACCAAAGGAATATCTTTTAAATGGCAAACCTTGATCAGACTTCCATTTTTTGTGCCGGAAACAAAAAAAATTGATGACTTGCTGGAGGAATTTCAAAAATCCAAAGTACATCTGGCAATCGTTGTGGATGAATTTGGTGGTACATCTGGTCTGGTAACACTTGAAGATATTTTGGAAGAAATTGTTGGCGACATAGTAGATGAATTCGATGTCGAAGAAAAATCTTTTACGAAGATTGGACCAAATGAATATTTGTTTGATGGAAAAACATTGTTGAACGATTTTTACAAAATTCTTGATCTCGAAGATGATATATTTGATGAAGTAAAAGGAGATGCCGATACACTAGCTGGACTGATTTTGGAGTTAACTGGAGAGTTTCCGGAAATGAATGAAAAAGTTTTGTATAAAAATTTCACCTTCCAAATAGAAGCAATTGACCGAAGAAGGATTAAGGAAATTAAAATAGTTATAAATAAAGCGGCAGATAAGAAATAATTCAATCAAATGCCTGTACGATATTACTTTTATAGTCTAATTTTTGTTCTGTCTGTTGGCGTTTTTTCTTCGTGCAAAAAGGATCAAACACCTAAGCCCAGAGGGTATTACCGTATTGAATTCCCGGTAAAATCATACAGGCCACTTAATGAACCTTTACCTTATGGCTTCAGCATTCCCATATATGCAATTGTAACACCTGATCTGTTGAATCCGGATCAAACTGATTGGATTACAATTGAAATTCCAGGCAATCATGCACAGATTCATATCAGCTACAAAAAAATTGACCACAACCTCTCCCGTCTCATCGAAGAATCGCGGAGTCTGGTATTGAAGCATATTCAGAAAGCAAGTTCCATTGATGAACAACTTTTTGTCAATCCTGCAAAGAAGATGTATGGAACCCTATATACGCTAAAAGGGAATTCAGCCTCCCCGTTACAGTTCTATCTAACAGACAGTGTCCGAAATTTCCTCAGGGGTGCTTTGTACATAAAGGAGGTCCCAAATTATGACAGTCTAAGACCTGTCATTAATTTCTTATCACAAGATGTTATTAAGATGATTGAAACGACTGAATGGAAAACAACAAATGGCCGTTAAATTTATAGAGCATCTGGAGGAAGGTCTTATTGGATTCTGGGAGATCAGTGAATCGACAGAAAATCTGATCGCGCTTTTGGATCCCAAACATAAGGAGCTGGAACATTTCCTGAAGTTAAAGAATGAACTGAGAAAGAAAGAGTGGCTTGCCGTTCGACTGCTTTTGCAAAAAATGACCGGAGTAAATTCGAAAATTAGTTATGACACAGAAGGTAAGCCTTTTCTTGTCAATTTCCCTGGTCATATCTCCATCTCCCATTCCTCAAATTGTGCGGTGATCTATTTCCATCCTAAAGAGCATCCAGGAATAGACATCGAACTAATTACGAGAGATGTGGCCAAAGCATCAAGAAGATTTCTTTCAGAACAAGAGCTTTCAGATTGCATGATCAATGATCAGCCTTCAAACAAGGAAATGATGCTGAGATGGTGCGCCAAAGAAGCAGTATATAAAATAGTTCCTTTCTCTAACATTGACTTTGCCAGCCAGATTTTATGCATCGCGTCTCCATTCAATTCTGATGAAGGAAACCTGGTAGCGAATTTTATTTCCGGAACGTCAAATTACAATATTTCCTTAAAATACAGATTAATAGGTGAAATTTTAATGGTCTGGGGCCATTTGAAAATCTGACAACTAACTATTTGACCTGTATATCAAACATCTTCTTTTCTCCTATGTAACCTTCCAGCCTGTCATCAATTGCCACAGGCCCAACACCTGCAGGAGTTCCGGTATAAATGAGATCGCCGATTTTTAACGTCACATATTTTGACACATGTTCAATAATAGTATCGAAAGAGAAAATCATGAACTGCGAATCACCCGATTGAACCACCTCACCATTTCTCTTAAGCGAAAATAGGATTTGACCCAAATCTCCGATTTCATCCTTTGGCAAGAATTTTCCAAGAACGGCAGAAGAGTCAAAGGCCTTTGACTTCTCCCATGGAAGTCCCTTCTCAATAAGCTGACGTTGAACGTCGCGTGCGGTAAAGTCTATGCCTATCCCAATTTCATCGTAATATCTATTGGCAAACTTGGCTTCAATGTTCTTTCCCAACCTGCTAATTTTGATCACAAGCTCTATTTCGTGGTGTATCTCCTTTGAAAAGTCTGGTAAGAAAAAAGGTTTGTTATCAAGCAAGAGAGCAGAATCAGGCTTCATAAAAAAAACAGGCTCCGTTGGAATATCATGCTGAAGTTCCTGTGCATGTTTTACATAATTACGGCCAATACAAATGATTTTCATGACAATATAATGTTAAGTAATTCAATAAATTACAAGTGCCGAGAGTGACTAAAGTGAACTAAAGTGACTAAAGTTGGAACTCTGAAGTTTAGTACAAATTCTTGACCAGCTATAAGTACTTAAGTATACTTTAGGCACCCCAGGCACTTTAGTCACTTTAGTTCACTTTAGTCACTTTAGTCACTCATTTACAACTTTCTATTCAGCGATCGCAGTTTAATTTCGGTCAGTACCTTCTTAGTGTACAGTGGGAATTCACCGTTCATCATCCAATTGTAATAGGATGGCTCTTCCAGCAATAATTTCTCAACCGGTTTTCCCTTGTGTTTTCCGAAGTTAATGACTTCAACACCTGATTCATCAAAAACGATTCTTCCGGCATAATCAACATTTCTGTCAAAAGTTGAAAAAGCAGAAAGCTGACTTATATCGTTAACAATTGGGACAGAAACTTTGCCTCCTTCTTCGAATGTGGCTCCTTCGTACCGCTCAAGCTGAGACTTCAACACCTCGTATGTAGCTTTGGTATCAATCATGGCACTATGTGCGTTCTCCAGGTCCTTTTGAAGATAGAACTTATAGGCTGCCGCCAATGTTCTCTTTTCCATCCGGTGAAAAATGGTTTGCACATCGACGAATTTTCGACGTTTTAAGTCAAGATCGACTTCAGCGCGGAGAAACTCCTCGGTTAGTAAAGGAATGTCAAACCTATTGGAATTAAAGCCTGCAAGATCGCACCCTTCAATGAATTTGGCCAAATTTTTGGCCTCTTCCCTGAAAAGTGGGGCATCCTTCACATCCTCATCTGAGATCCCATGAATGGCTGTGGATTGAGGAGGGATCGGGATACCCGGATTAATGAGCATCAACTTCTCTTCTTCTTTCCCGTCAGGGTGGATTTTCAGAAAAGCAATTTCGACAATCCGGTCTGTGACAACATTGATCCCGGTGGTCTCCAGATCCAGAAAAACCAATGGGTTCTTTAAATTGAGCTTCATAGTGGGTAATTATCGAGACAAAAAAACCCGGCAGGTGATTTCCGCCAGGTTTTTCTTGAAATATTGTTAAATTATGCGTTGATCATCATTGGCATTAATAGCATCAGAACATCTTCATGTTCAAACTCCTGTTCTGCCGGTAGTAATAATCCGGCACGAGAAGGATCTGATAGCATCATCTTCACTTCGGTGGAAGCCAGGTTCGCAAGAATTTCGATCAAAAAGGTTGACTTAAAACCTATTTCCATCTCCTGTCCGTCAAAATCGCATTTAATCTTTTCGACCGCTGAAATAGCAAAATCAATATCTTGAGCAGAAACAATCAGTTCCGAAGCGGTGAGTTTCAACCTTACCAGGTTACTTGCCTGATTCGCGAAAACTGAAACCCGGCGAAGGGTATTGTAAAATTCAACCCTGTCTATCAATAATTTGTTTGGGTTATTAACCGGGATCACAGAATTATAGGCAGGATAGCGTCCTTCTACCAATCTGCAAACCATTTTGAAACCCGTCAGCTGAAAGATGGCATTCTTCTCATCAAATTCAAGAATTACATCAAAATCTTCTTTAGGAAGCAGATTTTTCAACAAAGAAGCAGGTTTTTTCGGAAGGATAAAAGATGCATCGTTGTCAGATTTTGCATCTGTACGTTTGTATCTAACCAATTTATGTGCATCTGATGCAACAAAGGTCATCTCAACAGGTGAGATTTCGATGTTGATCCCGTTCATTACCGGACGAAGTTCATCATCAGCGGTAGCGAAAAGTGTTTTATTAATACCATTAAGCAAAACATCGTGAGGTACATTAATTGTAAAATGCTCTGCATTAAGGGTAGGCTGATTCGGAAATTCTTCTCCATTTTGTCCTGGAATGGCAAATTTACCATTGGCCGAAAGAATGCTCATCCCCATCGTGTCAGGGTCGAGCTGGAAAGAAAGAGGTTGTTCCGGGAACTCCTTCAAAGTCTCCAAAAGTATCTTTGCCGGAAGAGCTACCAAACCATCGTCTTCCGAATGATCCAGTTCCATGGTGGTAATTAGCGTTGTTTCGAGGTCTGAGGCAGTCACCGAAAGGGATTTTCCTACTAATCTGAACAGAAAATTATCCAAAATTGGCAGCGTATTCTTACTGCTGATCACTCGGCTGATCGCATTGAGGTGCTTCAGCAATTCGGTACTTGAAACGACAAATTTCATTTTATAGTTGAATTATTTGATTACATATCAAAAAACACGAGCAATTTTCTTTTGAAAATCAGATCATTGTTAAGATCTGACGACGATGCTCACAAAGTCACGAATATACAAACATTCCCTCATTGTTTGGTCAGATAGCAACATTTTTTTTGAATCACTTCACGTTTTGCGATTTCCATATTCGTTGCGGTATTTTCTTTTCCATGTAAACAATAACCCGCCAATTAGTATCAGAAAAAGTGGAAGGATCATATTTAGCCACTTGAACAAACTGCCTTGAGCACCGACTTTAACCTTGTCTAAAACTCTCAGTTGCCAGTTTTTTCCTCTTAGCTCGATTAGGGAAGCATCATCGGTGAAGTACTGAACCAGATTGAAGAAGAAATCCTTGTTTCCCCAAGTTATTTTTGAGACACGATCATATCCCAGGGGGGCAGTTTTAACCTCCTTGGATGCGCGGTTTACTTTGTTGGATAAAAGTCCACCATCAGAAAAAATGGCCACTTTTGTTGGTGCACTTTTAAGTAAAGGCTTAAAACTGCTTGGAATACCCGGCATTTCGATCATTCTGTTTTTGAACACGGATGTGAATTTACCCTCGAGCAAAAGACCGGTAATCAGATTTGATTTGTTGAAGAAATTACGGGAAGGTGCCACATCTATCATCCTTAAATTAACAAGAAGCGGAGCCTCATTTTTTCTGGAGAAAGGTGAAGAACACAGAAGCACACTCTTTTTTATGGCTGGATTTTCTCCAACTGTATCCATTGAACTGACAAACTCGGAAGATAACGGATTAACATATTTGCCAATAGGATGAGATTGAAGAGGATGAAGCAATGGAGAAAAGTACCAGGGAGCGGAGGAATAATTGGGTGATGCACCTGAAGGGGCAGTATTTACCTTAATTTGCAAGCATTCCGCATCCTGAATCAAGTCATTGTTCACACGCGCACCATAATGATACAGCTGATCGTTAAAATTGAGGTCTACAGGCAATGCCAGTGTTGTCATGCCTTCTGAAAGACTGTCCAGACTAACTTTAACTGGATCAATCAGCCAAATAACTTTTCCGCCTTTCATGATAAACTGATCCAGAATCAATTTGTCGCGTTCGTCAAATTTTGACTGAGGATTGGCTACTATCAGCACGCTGATACTATCCGGATTTAAAAGCAACTTATTACAACTGACCCTGGAAGTGACGAAATCTGCAGATAGAGCTGTAGAAAAATCAAGGACCTGCAATGAGTCAGCTTCCTGATGACCTTCCAAAAATGCTACATGAATGGGTTTTTCGCGCAGAAGATTTCTTATGGCATTCATCATCTCATATTCGAGCATCTCAATGGATCGGTTCAGATTCTCCTCTGCCGGAATGGCTGGATCATTTTTGAGAAGATTTAAAACGACTGATTTGTCTTTGTAATGCAGCACAACCGAAGGGAATACAAGCTTAGTGGTTATTCCCTGTTCAGTCTTAATCCGCAAATCAGCAGGCACAATTCCGCGCTGGAATAGCTCATCAAAATAAGCGTTTCGATCTTTCGCAGAGACCTCTTTGTATGGATCGACCTTCCGTATGTAAACGGATTTCTTTCCGACTTTCTGCAAATCGTTCAATTTTTCTTCAATGGCAGTTCTGAGTCGCCGAAACCCGGGAGGCATATCACCTTCAAGGTAAATTTCGGCCATGAGAGGCTGGTCAATTTTCTTCAGCAGACTGATGGATGATTCAGATAGGGTAAACCGTTTCTCTGAAGTAAAATCAATGCGAAAAAAACGAATTTGGCTGAAATAAATGAGAGGCAGGATTACTAATAAATAAGGGAAAATTGATTTCAAACGAAAAGATGAAATAGTTCTGTTCCATCTCAATGAGATTCCCGTAATGAAAATGAAAATTGCAGTTATTGTCAGAAAATAAAAGAGATCACGACTATCCACCAATCCACTGCTCATGGATTCGTAATGGGAAGAGATACCTATGGACAACAGAAAAGAAGAAAGCGACACAGAAGTTGTCAGGTCTGCCAGCAACTCAAATCCAGAGAATAGAAAAAAGGAGATCAGCACTGCAAGAACAAACGCAACCATCTGGTTTTCAGAAATAGATGAGCAAAATATTCCTACTGACAAAAATATCAATGCCAAAAATAACAGGCCAAGATAACTACCCATCGTTGCGGCAGCATCGACTATACCAACAGGATTACCAAGCAGATAAACTGTATAAAAGTAGACAAGGGATAAAAGAAGCGTCAGAAATACCACAAAAAAAGCAGCAAGCAACTTTGCAAATATCAATTGAAAAACTGACACAGGTCTTGTAAATAGCAGTTCCATGGTTCCGCTGCGAACTTCCTCCGAAAATAGTCGCATGGTTATAGCGGGAATAAGAAAAAGGTAAAGCCATGGGGCAAGATCAAAAAATGAGGACATGGAGGCATATCCACCATTCAAGATGTTTATATTGCCTTCAAAAAACCAAAGAAAGAGTCCGGAGATTAGGGCAAAGACGACCAGAATCATATAGGCGATTAATGATCCGAAAAATTGGAGGAGCTCTTTTTTGACAAG
>JBAXED010000118.1:0-12308 GCA_037140615.1 Prolixibacteraceae bacterium | reverse complement strand
CAAAGAAAGAGGAGGATGCCATGCTCGTTACTGCAGGTGGTATTCAGGAGATTCCGTTGCAGGCGCAGGGGTGGAATCCGTTGAAGAAGTGATAAAAGTGAGATAAAGTGACTAAATTTTTTAATATCATGGTGTAACGTTTTCGGGTTTATTGCGTCTTATCCAGCATAAGAACGTTAAAGAACGAAAGTATTTATCATGATCAGTATTCAAGACCTGCACAAGTCATATGTTACAGGAAACAATAGTCTCCATGTTCTGAAAGGATTAAACCTTGAAATAAAAGAGGGAGAATTTGTCTCCATCATGGGTTCGTCCGGTTCGGGCAAATCAACATTATTGAACATTCTTGGTGTTCTTGACGATTACGACAAAGGAAATTATTACCTGAGCGGAAAGCGCATATGGGGATTGAATGAAACCCAGGCTGCAATCACGCGAAATGCCATGATTGGCTTTATCTTTCAATCTTTTAACCTGATATCTTTCAAGAATGCCATGGAGAATGTGGCCCTTCCGCTCTATTACCAAAAAGTGAGCAGGAAGAAGCGCAACCTTATTGCCATGGAATATCTGGATCGGTTAGGACTTAAAGATTGGGCTCATCATCTTCCCAGTGAAATGTCGGGCGGACAAAAGCAACGTGTTGCAATTGCGCGAGCGCTTATTTCCAATCCCAAAATAATTCTTGCTGATGAACCAACCGGTGCTCTTGACTCTCAAACTTCGTTAGAGGTAATGGACATTCTCAAAGAAGTCAATGATCAGGGAATTACTGTCATTATTGTTACCCATGAGCATGACATTGCTGCGCTCACGAAGAAAATTATCCGACTTAAAGATGGCATCATTGGTGAGGTAATTACCAATGGTGACCTTCAGAATTACCGTAACAGGCTAACCCAGGAATAAATCCATTGGTATGTTCGACGTAGATATTTGGCAGGAGATTTTTAGCACCATCAAGAAAAACAAACTCAGGACTTTCCTGACCGGATTTTCGGTGGCATGGGGAATATTCATGCTCATGGTGTTGCTTGGTTCGGGGAATGGTCTCTCCAATGGCGTAAAAGAGCAGTTCGCCGAAAACGCTGTCAATGTGATGTGGATGTGGACCGGCGAAACCTCGATTCCATACAATGGTCTCAAGGAGGGACGTGAAGTGAAATTTAACAACCAGGATTACGATTTTCTTACAACGAAATCGAAAGATATAGAAAAGGTCTCCTCACGATATTACCTTCCTAATGACATCTTGTATTCATATGGAAAAGAGTATGGATCCTTTGAAACCAGCACCTGCTATCCTTCACTGAGAGAGATGGAAAACATCAATGTGAAGACCGGCAGGTTTATCAATAACATGGACATGCAGGAGTTTCGTAAGGTCGTTGTCATTGGCGACGAAATCAGGAAAGCACTTTTTAAGGAAGAAGATCCTATCGGGAAATACCTGAAAATTGGCGGAGTTCCTTTCAATGTAGTAGGTGTTTCCGCCTCAAAGAAAAGAAATCAGGACAACAACAGATCAGCATACATTCCTTTCTCAACAGCGCAACGTATTTTTAACGGTGGAAACCGGGTTCATACGTTTACAGTAACCTCAAAAATGGTTCAGACTTCAGAGGAAGCAGAAGCTATCACCGAAAAAGTTCGTGTTGACATGGCCTCCAGGCATAATTTCGACTCGAAAGACAAGAGGGCAATGGGATCATTCAACATGCTGACAGAATATATCCGTACGATGAAAATTTTTCAGGCAATCAGTCTCTTCGTTTGGATCATAGGAATCGGGACTCTGATAGCCGGAATCGTAGGAGTAAGCAATATTATGCTGATACTGGTAAAAGAACGTACAAAAGAGATTGGTATTCGAAAAGCACTTGGAGCCACACCGTTTTCGGTCATAAGTTTGGTATTGCTCGAATCTGTTTTGATAACAACAGTAGCCGGATATATTGGGCTGGTAATGGGGGTCGGATTGATGGAGCTTATCAACTTTGGATTGGAACAGGCGGCTGGGGCAGGTGCAAGTAATATGTTCTTTAAAAACCCTACTGTGGATTTTAGGACTGCCGTATCTGCTACTTTGATTCTGATTTTATCTGGGGCACTTGCCGGATATTTCCCTTCAAAAAGAGCAGCTAGCGTAACCCCGATAGAAGCCCTTCGGGACGAAAATTAGCTATATATAGAATACAAATTTTTTTTTGAAATGTTTGATCTAGATAGATGGAATGAAATATGGCACGCACTGGCTAAGAACAAAGTCAGGAGTCTTCTCACGGCTTTTGGAGTGTTTTGGGGTATCTTCATGCTGATTGTGATGGCCGGCGCCAGCAACGGACTCAAAAATGGGATTGTTGAAGGAGTCGCCAAATTTGCCACTAACTCATGTTTCATGTGGTCACAGCAAACTGGAGAGCCATACAAGGGCTTTAAACGTGGGAGACAATGGAACATGGAATCGGATGATATCACCTACATTCTGAATAATGTACCCGAAGTGGAGTACATTTCTCCAAAGAATTTTGGATCCAGGATGAACGGAGGACCAAATACCATCCATGGATTAAAGAGCGGTGCTTACAATGTCAAAGGAGATTATCCGGAATACATCAAAATAGATCCTTGCACCATCCTTAAGGGAAGATGGATCAACGACATGGATATTCGCGATAAACGAAAAGTATGTGTGATCGGAGAGAAAGTTTTCGAACAGATGTTTGATGCAAAGGAAAATCCGCTCGGAGATTACCTTAAAATATCGGGGGTTTATTATCAGGTTATCGGTGTGATTCGTCCTGAAACAAATATCAACATCAACGGTCGTGCGGAAGAGTCAATCTTTCTTCCTTTTACCACCATGCAACAAACTTATAACATGGGTAATATGGTTCATTTTCTTGCTGTAACGGCAAAGAAAGGAACTCCGGTTAGTGTGGTTGAGGAAAAAGTTAAAAGCATTATCAAACTCCGCCATTCAATTGCACCAACTGATGTTCAAGCATTGATGAGTATAAACATTGAGGAGCAGTTTAAACAAATCAGCGGACTATTTTTAGCCATCGGCCTTCTTACCTGGATCGTTGGCATTGGAACGTTGATGGCAGGTGTGATTGGTGTAAGCAATATCATGCTGGTGATTGTCAAAGAACGAACTAAAGAAATTGGCGTTCAACGGGCTTTAGGTGCTTCGCCCCGGACCATTATCACACAGATTATGCTTGAAAGTGTTGCACTTACTACAGTTGCAGGTTATACTGGCTTGTCAATGGGTGTGGGATTACTCGAGTTGGTTAACCAGGTCATAGAAAGGCAACCAAAAACAGGAAATGAAGTATTTTTTCAACATCCTGAAGTGAGCATCACTGTGGCTGTCTCTGCCTTGGTAATTCTGGTTCTTGCTGGTTTGTTTGCAGGGTCAATTCCGGCAAAGAGAGCATTGATGATCAAACCAATTGAAGCGCTGAGGGAAGAATGACGGTGAGAAATGAGGGGGCGAGTGGGAGACAGGGTGAGGGGGCGAATACGACTCCGAAGATTGAAACTGGAAACAGTGAAACGGAGAGTGTCAGGGTTGCACTTGTGGCTGCCCAACTTGACTACCAATAAATGAAGGCTGAAAAAATATATTTTGAATACAATATAAATATTTGAAAATAAAATAGATAAAAAATAATAGAATTACAAATCAAAGGTTGCCATGAAAAAGTTTTTGAAAATTTTCGGACTTAGTTTAATAGCCATCCTATTTATTGGGACGCTGGTTTTTTTGTACAAGAAATCACAAAAGAAACCAGATCAATTTGAAATAAAGAGCGGATCAATTAACTCAATCATTAAGAAAACGGTTGCTACCGGGACGGTTCAACCCAGAAAAGAAATTGAAATTAAACCACAAGTTTCAGGAATTATCGAGAAAGTTTACCTCGAAGCCGGACAGATGGTTCGCAAGGAAGATGTGATGGCTCAAATCAACATCATTCCTGATATGGTTACACTTAACAATGCGGAATCGCGTCTTAAAAGAGCTCAGCTCAATTACGAAGACTCCAAAATTGATTACGATCGCCAGACAACTCTGATCGAAAAGAAGGTAATTTCAAAAGAGGAATATCAAAAGGCCAGACTTTCTTTCAACTCCTCCCGTGAAGAGGTGGAAGCTGCAGAAAACAATCTGGAACTTATTCGCAAAGGGGTGACCAAAAGTTCTGCGAAAACAACCAATACGCTTATTCGTTCAACGATTAATGGCATGGTGCTAGATGTTCCGGTGAAAGAGGGCTTTTCTGTCATTCAGGCGAATACCTTTAATGCAGGTACCACCATTGCCGTTGTTGCTGACATGAACGACATGATTTTCCTTGGTAAAGTCGACGAGACAGAAGTTGGCAAAATTAAGGAGGGAATGAACATCGAGCTCACCATCGGAGCCATCGACAACCAGAAATTTAATGCAATCTTAAAATATATTGCACCCAAAGGGAAGGTTGAAAATGGAGCCATCCAGTTCGAAATCAAGGCAGATGTGTTGTTGAAAGCGGATCAGTTTATCCGTTCAGGATACAGTGCCAATGCCAACATTGTTCTGGATCGCCGCGACAGTGTACTGACCATTCCAGAAGGGTTATTGAAATTCGCACACGACACAGCCTTCGTGGAAATCGAAAAGGCAAAAGACCAGTATGAGAAGAGGTTTGTGAAAACCGGATTATCGGATGGTATCAACATTGAGATCGTTTCGGGACTCACGAAGCAAGATAAAATCAAAGGTAACTTGATCGATCCAAATAATAAAGCAGAACAAAAGAAATAGAACTTCTGTGATTAACAACTAAAAGAGGTAACTTAGTATAAAATTTTGAACATCATGATAAGAACCATTTTTACCCTGGCTTATTTGCTGCTCGTGGCACTTTTTGCTTCGCTGCATGCACAGGAGTTGTGGACACTGGAAAAATGCATCACCTATGCCCACGAAAATAACATTCAGATCAAGCAGAGTACGCTAAATACACAATATCAGCTGAATAATTTAAAGGAGAGAAAGAGTGCCAGATTACCCAATTTAAGTGGTCAGGTTTCCCAGAATCAGAACTATGGAAGGTCCCTTACCTATTCGAATACGTATGAGAATGTCAACTCTGCTCAAACTGATTTTGGCTTAGGCACACAATTGACCGTTTTTCAGGGAAATCAAATGACTAATTCAATTAAGAAAACAGAATTTGATTTGAAGGCTAGCTTTGAAGATCTTTCCAAAGCCAAAGATGATCTTTCATTGAATATTGCTTCCACTTTTCTGGAAATACTATTTGCAAAAGAACTGGTAAAAGTCTCTGAAGATCAAATTGTCATTACCAATCAGCAGCTGAAACAATCTCAGGAGAAAGTTGCTGCCGGTAGTCTGGCAAGTGGTGCCCTGCTTGAGATTGAGGCACAGGCAGCCAGAGAAGAGCTGAATCTCGTCGATGCGAAAAATCAGCTTCAGCTGGCAAAATTGAAATTGGCGCAAATGCTTGAATTGGTTTTTTCAGAAAAATTTGACGTCGAAATCCCTTTGCTACCTGAGCTTAATGCGCAATCATCAGTTACCAGCTCATTGGATATTTATCAGACAGCTTTAAAACAAAGACCCGAAATCCGTGGGGCAGAGTACCGCTTCCAGAGTACAGAAATGCAACTAAAGATGGCACAGGGAGTATTCTATCCCACATTGTCCTTTTATGCTAACTTTTACAACAACTACAATAATAAATACACCGATACAAAGGGAAGTAAAATAAGCTTTGGCGATCAATTTAAGAACAATCAGAGAAAGGGTTTAGGACTGCAAATGAACATTCCAATCTTCAACCGTTTCATGACTAAATTGCAAGTTGACAACGCTAAAATTCAGGTGCTGAATACCCAGCTCGACCTGGAAGGAACCAAGAAGGTACTCAGGCAGCAAATCGAAACCGCCCAGACCACCGCCGTTACTTCATTTAATCGGTATAAATCTACAGAAAAGGCTGTGACTTCCATGAAAGAGGCATTCCGTTATTCGGAGGAAAAATTCAATGTCGGCATGGTGAATGCTGTCGAGTACAATACCGCCAAAACCAATTTGGTCAAAGCCTCTTCAGATCTTTTAAGAGCCAAATACGAGTTTATTTTCAGATCCAAAATTCTTGATTTTTACAAAGGGATTCCTATCGCACTGTAAGTTCTCCCAGGTGTAATAATAATTGGTATTTAAAGTAAAAACCACTAAAAATTCATGAGCGGATTTAGTGGTTTTTGCTTTTTTGTTTGAAATTTAAAGATATGCCCAAAGTCGAATCAGATTGTTTAATTCTCTGATATCAGTTATAAATCTAATTTCAGCTGAAAGTTTTTTAGCCTGAAAGTTTTACGATGGTGTTCAGAGATTCCTAACCTGGCTAAGGCTTCACGGTGTTTTTCGGTGGGATAACCCTTGTTTTGGTTCCAGCCATATTCGGGAAAATCAGTGTGAATTTTCAGCATGTAATCGTCCCGGAAGGTTTTGGCCAGGACAGAGGCTGCCGCGATGGACATGTACCTACCGTCACCTTTTATGAAACAGGTATGCGAGATTTTTTCGAAGGATTTGAACCTGTTACCATCCACCAAAATGTGCTGTGGCTGGGGAAGTAGCTGTTTCAAAGCCCTGTGCATAGCGAGAATGGAAGCATTCAGGATATTGATCTTGTCTATCTCCTGATGGTCGCATATTCCCACAGCCCAGGCCACAGACTCCTTAACAATCAGATCCCTCAAAATATATCGCTGCTTTTCTGTAAGTTGTTTGGAGTCGTTCAGAACTTCAGAGGTGAAATTTTCGGGTAGAATAACAGCCGCTGCAAATACCGGTCCGGCCAGACAACCTCTCCCGGCTTCATCGCACCCAGCTTCAATCAATCCGGATTTGTCACAACGTAACAGCATGGAAATTGTTTGAAATGTTTGAAATGTTTATGATGTTTGCCCTTCGACTCCGCTCAGGGACCGGTTTACTGTTCTAAAATTTCTTACCCCTTCTCTCCGTCCTCTTCTCCGTTTCCCAGTTTCTCCGTTTCATTTTAACCACTTACCCTGTCTCCCACTCGCACCGTCTCCTAGTCTCCCCGTCCCTCTTCTCCGTTTCTCCGTTTCATTTCAACCACTCTCCCCCTCGCCCCCTCTCCCCCTCCTTTTTCACTGCAGCAGTGTAAACCTAAAGCTCACTCCCACATTCGAATTCGTCGTACGGTAGGCATTGGAGATATATGGATTGTTGACGATCCGGTCGTAAAACAGGCGCACAATAAATATTTCACTGAGGTTATAATCGGCGGAGAATTTTATTGATAACGCATCCTGTCCGGCGGTTAGCTGTGTATTGGTTTCTACCAGTTTACGTAACACAGTTTTGTTCTTACCATAAGTGACATCTGCCCTTATGTTGAGGTCGTTGTTCAGCATTTTGGATGAGCTCTTTGTTTTGATGAAGAGTTTCATGTTTTCGAAACGGTAGCCCAAACCAAGACTAGCCTCATTGTTGTACATCTCAGTTGCCTGGTTGTTGGTAAGACTCATCGTGATGTTTCGCGATTTCCTGTATTCCAGACGGGTGGTAAAGTTATTTAGCCAGGTGATATCAATATCGAACAATGGATTAAAAGCCTCTGTGATATTAATGGCAGTGATGTCCCTTATTGGCATGAAGTTGTTTTGAGCATCCCTTACATAGCTAAATCCATCCTCCACAGTCTTGTACTTCATGTTGGACAAGTAAGATCCGACGTTGTAGGTCGACCTATAATCATGCATGATGTTCATCGATTTCATCACACTTTTCAGGATATTAATTTTGCTGACAGCTCCCGAATATTGAATCTTCCAGTTTGGCAGCATAAATTTGGCGGACGGGAAAGGTGTGAGTTCGACATTGTTCACACTTTTTCCGGTATAAGCTGCAAAGAAAGCGGGTATCAATACCTCCTGCGAAGTGGGTCCATATCCTGAAGGGAAGCCTGTATTCGCATCTATAACTCCCGGTTGGTAGCCGAAATTTGAATTGGCTGTTCGTCCGGCATCCAGCCTTTCTGCAATAATCCTCCGGTTGCTCTGGAGATCATTCCATCCCTTTGAATCCTGAACAAATGCTTTGCCCAGTTTTTCGAAAGAACTTCCGATGGTAATGATCGACATGCTGAAGTTACCGTTAAAAGAGCTGTTGTAGGAATCCCAGCCATTTGCCGCATTGTATAGGAGAAATTCAGATGAATTTTTGGCAAATATTCTGTTGGCTGTCAATTCAATTTTCAGGTCTGGAATAGGGACAATTTTAGCACGCAGATTTAGCCTGCTATTGTGGCTCATCTGGTATGGTTTGTTGATGATTGTATCTCTGGTAATCCAATCTTTATTGGCGGCTTCCAGTCCGAAATTTACATTCTGGTTCCCCAGAACGAAGGGCAACCCCGGTGCCAGCGATGAGCCATTGCCAGTAGAATAATTGTTTAGACCAAAGAAGCTGCTTCCCGGCAGATAGCCAAAAAGAGAAGTCCCACCATTTTCAGAATAGGAAATATTGACATTGTACAACATCATCAAAAACCTGGAAGCCAGCTCATCGAACTGGATTTTAGGCGCAGCATCCTTGTCTTTTTTGGAAGTGATTTCGACCGAAGCACCTTCAAAATTGTCAATCGGTGTGAAAATGATCCTGTTATCATTAACTATTTTTACCTGTCCAGAGATTGGCTTGCCACCCTTGTCAGAAATTTTCACAAGTACCGACGATGATCCCAATTTGTGGAAGAAAGAATATGGAGAGTTCTTGGTCAGCTTTAGATTTTGTTCGACATATTTTTGAACCGGTGCTGGATTTTGTCCGCCTTGGTACCTTTGCCTGCTGGTTTCCTGGCTCTCTCTTCTCCCCCTGCTGAATTCGCCGTATTTTTGATTCACCCGACGGAGATATGGAACTTTGTTGTACAATTGTAAAAAGTCCAGCTGACCATTCAGTTGAAGCGATGACATGTTGCTGATTGAATTTCCCAGTTCATAGTCACTTCTGGTAACTGGAGCCAGATTCCAATCATATCCTGCCTGGTATACCACAGAAGCGGAAGTCCATTCCAGCAACGGTATTTTATTGACCGGAAGGGTATAGGTAGCATTCCAGGTATGATGATAGTGCGTATTTTTCCCTCCCTGCAAAATTGACCTCCAGATTGAATCCCGTCTCATCTCATAGGCCCCCTGGTTAAGGTTGTTAAGCTTTGTTGGATCTCCGATTCTGGATCCATTGACGGCAGAAAAATCCAGTTTCAAACTTCGGGTCAAATCAAATCGGAGATCATAATATCGGTTCCAGATGAAATTTCTCTGTTGGGAAACCGGAAGGATAAAATCAGGATTGGTGATGTTCCGGTATTGCAAAGCACTCTGCATATTGTTCATGTCTGAACGTACTGAGATTTGTGCGGGCATTAAGCTGAAATTGAAGTCTCTGAAAAGAGCCATCGACTTTGACTTTAAAAGAGCAAGATTTTTAAAGGGATCAATGGATTTAGGTTTACTGATGAAGTGATAATTCAGCAAAGTTCTGGAGTTAACAGTCCTTTCCAGGAGGGTGTTGACATCTCCATGCTGAAGCAGGTTGTAAGAATAGGAGAGTGATAGATTGGAAAGGTCATAGAACTTTTTTTCGCCGGTTTTGTTTGGCTTGTCGATCTGAACGTTGGTGAAGTTGATACTTTTACGGGTGTTGTAATTGAGCGACATGCTTTTTATAGAGTCACGTTCGGATTTCGTATTTGCATTGGCGAGCGCATCGGTGAGTTTAACATCTTTGTCGACTGGCGAATATTCCGGAGTGGCTATTGATTTTGAAAAACTCATGTACATTGGGATCTTAATTCCTGATTCAGGCTTGAAGAATTTCCCAAGTTCAAGGTTGGTGGAGATATCATATTCACGGGTATCTTCCTTTGATCTTGTCGACATCTTTGAGTCTATATTTCCGAATCCGGAGGTCATCATCCTTCCTGCAAAGGAATAGGTACCCAAATCGGCAAGGTTTCCAGATACACGGCCAAGGGCGGCCCAACCTCCATTTTCCTCAAAATTGGTCAAGCGTAGTTCATTCACCCACACCTCTGCCGACCGACTTCCGGTAGTGTGTCCTTTCCTGTTTCCGACTCCAATCATCATGACGTTGATTTCGGATAAATCAGGATTTCCTTTGATTTTTAATTTATTCTGATTGTTGTTTACACCCACATGGATCTGTTCAAAAATATCACCCATTCCAATGGTGGCCCCATTTGCGTGCATCTCTGCATTGCGGTCCAGCTTCAATTTCGGCAACAGATCCAATGGAATATATACCCTGTTTTCGGTCGGCCAAACAATGTATCTGTCGAGTTCCTTCCCGTTGTCATAATAGCCTGCAGGCGTCAATTTCAATGGAATTTCATATTCATAATAGTTGTATTGGAAATCTGATCCAATCCTGATAAATAGGGAGAGCTCGTTGTCCCTCAACGGAAAGCCATCCAGCTTCTCGGCATGGACCTCCAGCTTGAGGTTTTTGTAACGACGAAGATCAACAGAAGTAGTCTTGTAAGCAGCTTTAGCTTCTCCCGGTTCGACATCGATAATTTTCATGACCATGGATTGCTCATTGAGCTGACGGAGCTGAGCATTAGCCGGGTCAATAACCCTGTCGACTCCGGGTGGCAATACATAGTTAACAGGCTTGCGGTTGCTATTCTCTTCAATGTTAACAGCCGATAGGTCAAACTGGGTAGTGGCTGAGGAAGGAGTTCCATTGGCATTGAGGGTCTTATCGTATCTTCTCCAGTTGGTTCTTACCAGGTCAAGGGTGGCAAATCTCAGAACGACAGGCTTTTTCCATCCGTTCACCAGCATCCTCATAAAGCGGATTGACCTGAAATCATTGATGCTTCCGTATGCTTTTTCAGGTTCTGTGATCGGAACTTTAAACTGATACCAAGTGATCTGAGACTTTTTGCCGCTTTTTAGCGTGACCTCAGATTTCTTTATATCAGTGATGTAGTTTTTGCCCAAGGCCATGTTGGTCCTATCAATCTTGAGCTTGTACTGAAAATATGCCTCATTTTCGTTGAGGGTGTTGTCATCATTGATGTCCTCAACATCAGGGATTGAAGTGGCCGCAGTGGGATAACTTTCGGCTGATTGTTCTGTGGTAGGAGAGTTACCTTCAGTGTTGCTGAAAAATTTGTACCGTTCCAGCAGATCTTTTTTATTGGCATCAAAATCGCTCCCCCTGAAATAATGAAAATCGTCGCTCGATGGATCATTCTCTGCTTTTGTCATCGCGGTGGCGTCAACAAGTGGTAAAAGAGAGGCTAAAAATTGTCTGTAAAATGTTTTTTCATCTTTCGAATTCAGACCGTCAAGACCAATATCCTGAAAGATCCTTGCTTGTGGCGAATTATCGAATGCTTTTACGAGGGACTGCTGTTTTGATGCCCTGCCCCAGGTGGTTATATCCAGGTCAGTGTAATCCCCGGTAGGAGGCAAGCCCTGTTCGAAAGATTTTCTACCATCCCGTAGTACATCTTCAGAAACTGAACCAAGGTGAAAAACCAGATTACCACCAGGATTTTCATCCCCGGCTTTATCCTCGGCAAATGGATCCATCATCCAAAATTCGATGTATTCCACATTGGTAGCTTCGAAATCGCTGGTTTCAATTTTCCGCATGATTCCACCCCATCTGCTTTCAGGACGAACGAGTGAACCATCTTTTGCAACGCCCGCTGATAATGCTGTAGGATAAGTGTCAAAATTATATGGACCTCTTTCTGTAGGATAATAGGCCAGGTCTAAGGTTGGAATATTTGTCGGCTGACCAATAGGGTTCTGCCTGTTGGGGAATATTTCTGCCTGAAATACCTCACGGACACGGTGGTCGTCAAGTTTTTCTTCCTGCAACAGGTAGGATGGCGCGGTATTCCTTTGCATAAATGGGTCAATCACGTACCAAGAGAGTAAAGCCCTGTTGTAACCATATGCCAGGTTATTGATCAAATCTCCTTCCGGAAATTGTTCATTGCCTTGCGGAGTGCTGGCAAGCGACCATCCGGCATAGGATTTTAGATTGATGGGTGTTGTCGTGCCTTCAAAATCGTCCAAATAAACAGCGCCCTCTTTGGATATTGCTTTGGCATGACCAGGGAATAACCTGGCCCATTCCATTTCGACAGCAATTTTCGATTCTTCCTTGGTATTGATAAACGGAAGAGCATTCACCATGCGGGTAA
>JBAXED010000117.1:0-12458 GCA_037140615.1 Prolixibacteraceae bacterium | reverse complement strand
CAACTCAAAGAGCTTGTTGAGCGCCGGGATGCGCTGAGGAGGTATCTTTGACATCGACAGTAAACTAATCCGAGTAGAAGAAGAGGAATTGAGAACCCAGGATCCGGATTTCTGGAACATTCCCAAAGAAGCCGAATCCCACATGCGGCTGATTCGCACCATCAAACAGTGGACCGATGGTTTCAACCATGTGGATAATCTTGTAGAAGAGTTGCAGGTTATTTTCGAATTTAGTGAAGCCGGAGAGGCTACTGATTTGGAAGTTGAGACGCATTTTGCGGAAGCTCGCACTGCCATTGAAGATTTGGAAACCAAAAACATGCTCAGGCGTGAGGAGGACCGGTTGGGTGCAGTGCTCAAGATCAATGCAGGAGCTGGCGGAACTGAGTCGAACGACTGGGCCGATATGCTGATGCGGATGTATCTGCGCTGGGCCGAAAAACACAAATATACTGTCAGGGAAGCCAGTTTTTTACCCGGTGAAGATGTAGGTGTAAAAAGTGTGACCCTGGAAATCGAAGGCGATTTTGCCTATGGTTATCTCAAAAGTGAGAATGGGGTTCACCGCCTGGTTCGTATTTCGCCGTTTAATGCTCAGGGCAAGCGCCAAACTTCCTTTACCTCCGTTTTTGTTTCCCCACTTGTGGATGACACCATTGAAATTGAGGTCAACCCGGGTGATATCTCCTGGGATACTTTCAGGTCGGGCGGAGCCGGCGGACAAAACGTCAACAAAGTGGAGACCGGTGTTCGACTTAAACATGCTCCATCCGGCATCATCATTGAAAATACTGAATCACGTTCACAGCTTCAAAACAAGGAGAATGCAATCCGGCTGCTTAAATCACAATTGTATGCGCAAGAGTTGCAGCGACGCCTCGAAGCCCAGACCAAACTCGAAGCAACAAAAATGAAGATTGAATGGGGCTCCCAGATTCGTTCTTATGTGATGCAGCCATATAAACTGGTAAAAGACAACCGAACAGATTTTGAAACATCCAATGTGCAGGGTGTCATGGATGGCGACATTGATGGTTTCATCAAGGCCTATTTGATGGAATTTTCGGAAAGTCAGAAGGAGTAAAAATATTAAACAGAAAACCCGCTACGGCGGGTTTTCTGTTTAATATTTTTCGATAGATTTGTATGAGTTCAATCGATTGCACTGAAATCTTTCCACTAACAATTAATATACGACTTATGGAAAAAGCCAATCAGGATTCCCGCAGGGATTTTATCAAAAAATCGGCAGCAGCCTCCGCTTTGCTGACCATTCCTTCTATCATTCCAGCTCATGCCTTTGGAGCCAACGACCGGATCAATGCAGCCGTACTGGGTGTCAACGGTCGTGGGAAAAATCACATCGAAGGGTTGATGGAACAACCCAATGTTCAAATTACAACGTTTGTTGACCCTGATCTTAATGTGGCCAATGCGCGTGCAAAAGAATTTGAAGCAAAATACGGCAAAAAGGTAAATGTGGTTCAGGATATGCGCAAAGCCTTTGAAGACAAAGATTTGCATGTTGTCACAGTAGCCACACCCAACCATTGGCATACACTTGCCACCATCTGGGCCTGTCAGGCAGGTAAAGATGTCTATGTCGAAAAACCCGGATCACACAATATTTGGGAAGGACGCAAGATGGTTGAAGCAGCACATAAATACAATCGTGTTGTTCAGCATGGAGTTCAACTCCGCAGCTCTGTCGCTATCAATGAAGCAATCAAGCTCCTGCGGGATGGTTACATTGGCAATGTTTACATGGCTCGCGGACTGGTTTTTAGAAAAAGAGGTGACATTGGCAACAAGCCTAATGAGCCCGTACCAGAAGGACTGGACTATGATATCTGGACAGGTCCTGCTCAAAAACGTCCATTTACCAAAAACATCGTTCACTACAACTGGCACTGGCATTGGGATTACGGCAATGGGGATGTTGGTAATCAGGGTATTCATGAAACTGATCTTTGCATGTGGGGCTTAAACGTGGGTCTGCCGTCTAAAATTACCGCCATGGGTGGTAAATATCTTTTTAACGATTGCAAAGAAACACCTGAATTATTGTCGTCTGTTTACAATTATCCTGACGAGAAAAAGATTATCCAATTTGAAGTACGTCCCTGGTATACCAATGCAGAAGATGGTTCTTCGGTGGGGAACATTTTCTATGGAGACAAAGGATACATGGTTATCAAGGGATACGATACCTACGAAACTTATCTTGGTGACAAGAAGGAACCGGGGAAAAAGGGCAAAGAAGGCGGAGACCACTTTAAGAATTTCATCGAGGCAGTAAGGGCTCATGATCCAAAGATGGTCAATGCTCCTGTAGAAAGTGCCCATCTTTCATCTGCACTTGCACATCTGGGGAACATCGCTTATCGTACCGGCAGGGTATTGACTTTTGATCCTAAAACGGAGAAATTTGTCAACGATCCTGAAGCTGACAAATATCTGAGTCGTAATTACAGGGCACCATTTATTGTGCCGGATAAGGTATAACATCATATAAACCTAATAGGTTTGAATAATCAAAAGAGTACTTAAGTGCTCTTTTTTTTTGTTATATATAAAATTTGGCTAGGTTTAGAAAACATGTAATCTGTTATATCAATGAATTTTATATATTTGATGTTAGGTTTATCAAATATTTTATTTCATATGGAAGATCCTTTAAGTATAAAACAGAAAGAACGAATTGAAATATTAGAAAGCCAGGTCGCAAAGCTTGGTGAGCAGATTTTTTTCCTTGAGGCCAAATTGAAATCAGAAAATGAAGAAAGAGAAAAATATCAGATGATTGCCGATTTTGCTCAGGATTGGGAATTGTGGATCGATCCCAAAGCAAATTTTGTTTGGATCTCTCCGTCCAGCAATGACCTTACCGGCTATACACCGGATGAATTTTTCAAGAATCCTTCTTTGTTTTATGACTTGATTTTCAAAGAAGATGATCAAAAGGTAAGACATTGCATCCACGACTCCATCAGTTTCATGCAGATTGGTCAATCCGTTGAATTCAGGATACTGACCAAAACGAAGCAGTTGCGATGGTGTGAAATGAATAGCAAGGCAATCTTTGACAGAAGAGGAGTTTACCTCGGTCAGCGATGTTCCATCAGGGATATTACCCGTCTAAAAAGTGCTTTGGGCCACATTCGGGAGATCACTGACAGTCAGAAGTGGGAGATGAAGGCCAAACAAAAGTATAGGGACGAGATGGCAGGCAAAGACAGAGAATTGGTGAGCTCGCTTATTCTGATCGCTCAAAAAAATGAAATTGTCTCCTATATCCGTAAGAATCTTTCCATTATCAGGACAACACTACCGGTTCCGATTCAACAGAAAGTAGGTGTGATGATTGATAAAATTGAAGAGCACCAGCGGTTGCAGCTATTTAATTGGGAGGATTTTAAGTATCATTTTGAAAAGGTGCATCAGGGATTCTTTGCCAGACTCAAAGAAAAATTTCCCAAACTAACCGTCAAAGACCAGCGTCTATGCAGCTACTTACACCTGGGCTTATCTACCAAAGAGCTGGCAGGATTGCTTAACATCACCTCCGAAAGTGCTGAGATCGGCAGAATCCGGCTACGGAAAAAACTGGGATTAACCCGTGATCAAAACCTGAATTCATTCTTGTCTGCCATTTAGATTTTCATAAAAATAAATTTATTGTCATTTATGATATGATATAAATAATTAAATAACAAATCTATAGATAAATATGATATGGTAAATTAATATATGATAGGTTATAATATGGATTATTTTATCAAGCTTAGGTTCAAATCTACTTTCTTTGTGGCCTAACTCTAAACTTGATGAAATGGAAAAACCTAAATACAGGAAGCTGACGAATGAGGAGATCGGTCAGCTGATAGTCCAGGGATGTTATTGCGAAGACTGGAATCTGATTGATGTTGTAAATAATTTTCTTCCCGACAATGTCAGGTTTACAAAATTTTCCGGAACCAATAAACTGGGTAGGTTTGACGAGGAGATTACTCTTTTTGGCGGAGTCAGGATGAAGACAGGTATTATCCATGCAAACATTCACAATTGTATTATAGATGACAATGCCCTGATTAGCAGTGTTAAAAGCTATATTGCCAATTATTCTATTGGCAAGCGTGTGATCATTCACAACCTGAATGAGATGGCAGTTGAAGGCATTACTTCCTTCGGTAATGGCATCAGGGTTAAAGTGATCAATGAATCGGGAGGTCGCGAAATCCCAATTTACGACCACCTTTCTTCGCACGTGGCCTATATCCTTGCACTCTATCGTCACCGGATGAGTGCCGTAAATGAGATAGAGCGGTTGATTGCCAATTATGTTGGGTTTATTTCGGCTTCAATCGGAACGGTTGGTGATGGAGTTCATATGATCAATTGCGGTACGATCAGAAATGTAAAAATTGGGTGTTGCGCGGTACTGGAAGGAGTTTCCAAGTTGGACAATGGCAGCATTAACAGTACAGCAGCCGATCCGGTAACAATTGGACAGGGTGTCATCCTGGAGAATTTCATTGTATGCTCCGGTACCCGGATCACAGATTCAACATTGGTATCCAATTGTTTTATTGGTCAAGGGTGCATTCTTGACAAACATTATTCGGCCGTTGAGTCAGTGTTCTTTGCCAATTGCCAGGGATTACATGGGGAAGCATGCTCTATCTTCGCCGGACCGTATACCGTGTCTCACCACAAATCATCCTTGCTGATCGCCGGACTTTTTTCTTTTATGAATGCTGGAAGCGGCTCCAACCAAAGCAATCATCTTTACAAACTGGGTCCGATCCATCAGGGTGTTATCGAGCGGGGAGCCAAAACGACCAGCGATTCCTATATTTTATGGCCTTCCAGAATTGGGGCTTTTTCTCTTGTTCTTGGCAGGCATTACCGTCATTCTGATACGACCGACTTCCCATTTTCTTATTTGATCGAAGAAAAGGATGAAAGCCGGCTGATTCCGGGGATCAATCTGCAAAGCATTGGTACCATCCGTGACTCCCAAAAATGGCCAAAGCGCGACAGGCGGAAAGACACCAATCTGCTAGACTCCATCAACTTCAATTTGCTTAGTCCATATACGATCCAGAAAATGATCAATGGCAGAACTATTCTGCTTGAGCTACTCCACGCATCCGGCGAAACAGCTCCTCACTATACCTACAAAGGGATGATCATTAAAAACAGCGCCCTGCTGAGGGGAATCGAACTGTATGAAAAAGCCATCTGGAAATTTTTGGGTAATTCTTTAATATCCAGGATACAGCGTTTGAATATAATCACTTCTGCAGATATTCTTGAAGCTTTGAAAAAGGACACTCCGCTTGGAAGCAATTCAAAGTGGCTCGACCTAACTGGCATGATTTGTCCGTCGGATGTCGTTGATCAGCTTCTTGATTCGATTGAGAACAAAAGAATTCATTCACTGGAGGAAGTTAATGCTGCTATCCGGACCATCCACAAGAACTATTACACCTACGAGTGGTCTTGGGCTGTTGATGTATTTAATCAATTTTACAAAACCCCTGTTTCTGAGTTTTCACCCTCAGATGTCATCGAGGTAACCAAAAAGTGGCTGAAAGCTGTACTGGAAATAGATCAGCTGCTTTACAATGATGCAAAAAAAGAATTCTCACTGATCAAACAAACAGGATTCGGGATTGATGGAGACAAATCCGTCAGGCAGCTCGATTTTGACGAGGTAAGAGGTGAATTTGAGACGCATGCTGAGGTTAGTTCGATCAGAGACCATATGGCAAAAAAGGAGGCTTTGGGACATGAAGTGATCGCCAAAATGGAGAAAATCATGCTCCTGCAAACCATCCAAAATTAATTTATATGTGTGGAATCGTTGGTTATGTAGGTGAAAACAGGTCCTTTCCATTTTTAATACAGGGATTAAAACGCCTCGAGTATCGTGGTTATGATTCGGCAGGGTTGGCCATTTCAGGAGACACTTTATTGGTGCACAAATGCAAAGGCAGGGTGGCAGATCTGGAGCGGCATGTGCAAACAAAAGAAGTAGGAGGGTCCGTCGGCATTGCACATACACGTTGGGCAACTCATGGTGAGCCAAATGACCGGAATGCCCACCCTCATCTTTCCATGAAGGGATTTTTCGCACTCGTTCACAATGGAATCATCGAAAATTATGCCGAATTAAAAGCAGACCTAATCAGGAATGGCTTTGTTTTTCAGTCGGATACAGACACAGAAGTACTGGTCAATCTGATCGAATTTTTTTACCGGAAAGATGAGGATATACAGGCTGAAATGGCGGTCAGGCTTGCCCTTTCCAAGGTCGTAGGTGCCTTTGGAATTGCAGTGATCTGCACGGAAGAGAAAGACCAGCTGATCGTGGCCCGGAGAGGTAGTCCATTGGTTGTTGGAATTGGCCAGGGAGAATATTTCGTGGCATCCGATGCTACCCCGGTGATTGGATACACCAACAATGTGATCTACTTGAATGACAATGATCTGGCAGTTATCTCAAAAAATAGCCTTACCATTAAAACCCTGGAAGATAAGCCTGCTACCTTTAAGATCTCGAGGGTTGATCAGACGATTGGAGACATAGAGAAGGGTGATTTTGCCCATTTTATGCTCAAGGAAATATTCGAGCAGCCTAAGACGATTGACGATACTTTCAGGGGAAGGCTTTCAAGTGACCATACCTCAATTGTACTTGGTGGATTGCTGGACATTTTTCCAAAAATCGTTCAGGCCAAAAGGATTATTCTGATCGGATGCGGCACTTCCTGGCATGCAGCATTGGTTGGGGAATACCTGATAGAGACGTATGCCCGTATTCCGGTTGAGGTAGAATATGCCTCTGAATTCAGGTACAGGAATCCGATTTTATCCAAAGAGGATGTCGTCATAGCGATCAGCCAGAGTGGCGAAACTTCGGATACCCTGGTGGCTTTGCGGATGGCCAAAGAACGTGGGGCGACTATCCTGGGGGTGTGCAATGTGGTTGGGTCTTCCATCGCTCGGGAGACTGACGCAGGTGTGTATACCCATGCAGGCATCGAAATTGGCGTGGCATCTACCAAAGCATTTACTGCTCAGGTAACGGTTCTGACTCTTTTTTCCCTCAAACTTGCTTTTGCCAAAGGCGAGCTTTCTGCAGAATTGTATCATGAAATTATCACTGAGTTGGCCGAAATCCCGGGAAAAATTACCACAATTCTTGCCGGTCATGAGAAGATTAAAGCGATTGCGTTCAAATATAAAGATGTTGCAAATGCCTTGTACCTTGGCAGGGGAGCCCTTTTCCCTGTAGCCCTGGAAGGTGCCCTAAAGCTGAAAGAGATCTCTTACATTCATGCCGAAGGTTATGCTGCAGGGGAGATGAAGCATGGTCCGATAGCACTAGTTGATGATAACCTTCCGGTAGTAGTGGTCTCACCCAAAGATCATTATTACGAAAAAATTGTCAGCAACATTCAAGAGGTAAAAGCGCGGAAAGGAAATATCATCGCGGTGGTAACAGAAGGGGATGTAGTATTGAAAGAGATGGTCAATGATGTTTTCGAAATCCCCGAATCACATCCTGCCGTGACTCCACTGCTGGCCATTATTCCATTGCAATTGTTTGCTTATTACATTGCCGTGTTGCGCGGATGTGATGTGGACCAACCCAGGAATCTGGCAAAATCAGTTACCGTCGAGTAGTCCAGGAAGAGTACACCCTGTTTTGAGATATTTTATCATAATATTATGATTTTGGCAATAAATTGTCTTACTTTTAATGGTCAAAACGAAAAAAAGTAAGGGAAATTCTTGTGAAAAAATCTTTCTTAACCTTTGCGTTCGCTGCATTATCCATAGGCTTATGTGGAAATTTTAATGGCACTTCTGTCAGGATAAAAGGAGAGACAGGATTGTTGGGACTAAGTGACGGAGGAAAAGATAGTACGAAAGATCTTGCTTATTGGAACAAAATGGCCGAAGGAATGAGCCGTGCACTGATTGATCATTTTTGGGGTGCGAATTTTGCGGGATACTCCGATAGGTATTATTTCAATTATGGAAGCGACTTGTCGAATATGGCTACCAATCATTACTGGCCACAGGCACATGCCATGGATGTGGTGGTTGACGCCTACAAGCGCACATCAGGCCAGTACTATCTGGACTTTTATCCTTTGTGGTGGACAGGAGCACCCAAATTTAATTTCTCCGGAAAACCGGAAGACCGATGGTGGAACGTATTTGTGGACGATATGGAGTGGATTGTCCTCGCGCAGCTTCGCATGTTTGAATCCACCAAACAGGAGACATTTTTTACCAAGGCAAAACAGATGTATAACGACTGGATCTGGCCGACCTGGGGTCCGGAAGATGAAGATCCATGGCATGGGGGCATTACCTGGAAAACAGATATCAAAAAATCAAAAAATGCCTGTTCAAATGGACCGGCTGCCATTATAGCCGCAAGAATTTACTCGATGTATGATTTGGCAGCAGACCCCGGTAAAAAGCCGAAAAAAGCCTACCTGGATGAATCAGTCAAGATTTATAAATGGTTAAGAGATAATCTTTATGATTCAGTCGAAGGAAAAGTTAACGACAACATGAACGCAAGTGGCAAGATTAGTCAGGCGATTTACACTTACAACCAGGGAACATTTATCGGAGCCGCCCATGAACTGTACAAGATAACAGGCAATAAACAATATCTGGCAGATGCAGTGAAAGCCTCAGAATATGTCATTGACCATATGTCTAACAATGAAGGTATTTTAGGTAATTCTACCTCAGGAGACGGCGGACTCTTCCATGGAATATTCTTCCGCTATTTTGTCAAACTTATTAATGAGCCTGATTTGGATCGTAGTATTAAGAAAAAATTCCATTGTTATATCACAAACTGTGCAACAGTAATGGCAGAACAAGGAGTCAATCCAGAGACAATGCTTTATAGTGGCAATTGGCATAAGTCTCCTGCAGCTGGAGAACCGGTTGCTCTTACACCTCATTTATCCGGTTGTATGCTGATGGAGGCCATGTGCATACTCAAACCCTTACCTTAATGCCAAATTCCGAAATCTATCCAGCCTTTTTGGGATGTTTACTGCCGGCAAAGTTTGAAACCAGTTATCTCTTTTTTCGTAAATATGAACAAAATATATACACATGAATGACCAAAATCTACCTCAAAATTCGCGCCGCCAGTTTCTCCAGAAATCGGCTCTTCTAGCTGCTGGAGTTGCTTTGGCTCCTGCCACTTTTGCTTCAGGAAGCCCTGTCAATCCTGCACCTTTGATGAAAAGAACATTCGGACGGATCGGTTTCAAAGTAACAACGCTAGGTCTTGGTGGTCAGTCGTCACTGCAATGGACACCTGAAAATATTGACCCTGTTGCGATTATCGAAAAAGCATACAATCTCGGAGTCAATTATTTTGATACTTCCAATGTATATGGACCCAGTCAGGTTAACTATGGAAAAGCTTTCAACAGGCTTGGACTCGTGCCCGGGACAACCAACTATGATTCATCAAGGCGAAAGGAGATCTTTCTGACTTCCAAAACTATGCTTCGCTTTGGCAAGGGCGGCGATGACAGGCCAAATGTGGTAGGTCATTCAAACGGCCCGGCAGGCTCAAAAGCATTGGATGATGTGCGACGATCCCTATCTCAGATCTTTGGCGATGGAGCTGGTAATTATCCGAAAGAAGCCTACCTGGATATGGTTCTGATCCACAACCTCAACAAAATGGAGGAAGTGGATGCATTGTACGAAGGATATGAGAAACCTGATTCCAATGCACAAAGCATTGGTACTCTTGCTGCATTGAGGGATGTGCGGGATGGGACTAACCAAACCGGACTTAATCCAAAAAAAGAAAAGCTGATCAGGCATGTAGGCTTCTCCGGGCACAACGATACAGCCGTCATGATGGAGATGATCCAGCGCGACAGCGAAGATTTGCTTGAAGCGATGCTGGTGGCCATCAATGCAAATGACAAGCTTTATTTTAACATGCAGTACAATGTGATACCGATAGCCGCTGCAAAGAATATGGGGATTATTGCCATGAAGGTTTTTGCCGACGGAGCTATGTATTCTAAAAATGCAGAGTGGTCAAACAAAGTTTCTCACGTGGTTCTTGAGGTTGGAAGCAAGGAGTTACCTGCCGATAAGCTGATTAAATACTCATTGAGTACGCCTGGCATTCATACAGCCATCATTGGTATCGGAAAGATTAGCAATGATCCTTTACAATGCCAGCTTTCCTACAACTTAAAACATGCACAGGTAAAGCAGAGTACCCTTCGCGAAGAGGAGCGCAAAAAAATTGAACTTCTGGCAGAAAAGGCAAAAGCAGGTAAAACCAATTATTTTCAAAAGGGCTTTCAGGAGCTAACTCCTCCGCGGGAAGCTAAAGTTTTCCGAAGCGATAAAGGTGCTCATCTTACATGGCATACTGCTTATGCTGGTGATGCAGCCATCGATAGATATGAGATCTGGCAGGATGGCAGACTGGTCCAGGAAATCCCTTTCAAGCCACAAACCACCAAGGAACCTTACAGTTTCGAAGTAAAGCGTACCAATGGTGCAAGATCATCATTCGTGATTAAGGTGGTTGACAAAAAGAACCGCGAAGCGGAGACGAAGGTCTGAAAGGCTAAAGGTTAAAGGCAAAAGTGGTGAAGCTGCAAACCTGGTTTTCCTAACTCTCAACTGCCCCTCGACTACGCTCGGGGACCAGTGCATCTGCCGTTTCTAACTCTCAGTTCTCAACTCTCAGCTCTCATATCTCATCTTTAATGCCTCATCTCTTCCCCAATTTCCGCGCCCTCTTTAACCCCGATCAGTTTCAGGGTGAAGGGAAAAACAAGCGATATTTCGAAGGTTGGTATTTTAAGGTAGTAAGCAAAGATCAGTCGGCCGCTCTTGCCATAATTCCGGGTATTGCCATGGATGAGGAAGGCCGGAAACAAACATTTATCCAGGTATTGGACGGGAAGAAACAGACGGCAGTCTACCATAAGTTTGATTTTGAAAGTTTTACGTTCTCAAAATCTAAATTCGATATTTCTATTGGGAGAAATTCATTTTCTACCAGTCACATAGATATTGATTTGCCTGGAATATCGGGTCGGCTGGAGTTTTCGAATCTGGTTCAATGGCCAAAGCCCTGGTATGCTCCAGGGATCATGGGACCTTTCGCCTTCGTGCCATTTATGGAGTGTTACCACGGAATCGTCAGCATGGATCATTCGGTTTTTGGAAAACTCAAGGTGGATCAAAACCAGATTAATTTTGATGAAGGACGAGGATACACCGAGAAGGATTGGGGTCGGTCCTTCCCAAGTGCTTATGTCTGGATGCAATCCAACCATTTTTCCCTTCCGGGGATTTCGGTAAAGGCATCGGTAGCCCGGATTCCATGGGTGAGAAACTCCTTTGTCGGTTTTATTGCAGGAGTCTGGCTGCACGACACTTTGATTCGTTTTACAACATACAATGGATCCACTTTACGCAAATTACAGATCGATCCGCTAAAAGTAGAATTGGTACTGGAAAATAGTCATCATCATTTGAGTGTCATAGCCATCCGTGAAGCTGCCACCAGCCTGGCCTCTCCAATCCACGGACTGATGGATGGCCGCATTGAGGAAAGCATGACATCAAGAATTGAGATTGTGCTGACCGACCGTAAAACAGGAAGGATTATTTTAGAGGATTCAGGATATAATGCCGGATTGGAGGTCGCGGGGAACATCAGTGAAATAGAGATTCTGAAACTATAAACTCTACTTTAAAAATTGATATCATGAAGGAAACGATAAATGGAAGCATCTTCACTTTATCCTTTTAACTTTATCCTTTTCAAGACTCTCATCTATCTATATTCAACTCCAGATAGGGATAAACTGGATCCTCAAACCCAAACTTCCTATACAGTGGCTCTCCGTCTTTGGAACAATGCAACGCAACCTTGCTGACACCCATGGTCTTTGCTTCTTCCATTAATTGCTTCAATATTTGGGAGGAAATTCCCTTTCTGCGGAATTCGGGCAGGGTGTACATGTTCAGTATATCTCCTTCCAGGTAGGAAGATTGATTAAGGTCGCCCGGAATTTTCTTGAGAACCATTCCACCGTAGCTCACAGCAGACCCTTCATGTTCGGCCAAAAGGGCAAAAAAGCTTCCCTCCTGCATGGTCTGCATGAAAAATGTCTGAAGGTTCTGCTGAAGCTCCTGCAAGTAAGCCTCAGTTCGTTGTCCCTGCATCTCTGTGAGGTAGTTAAGCCTGGCCGATGTCATGGCAGGAATATCGACTTCTTCAACCCTTCTGATAATAATTTTACCGAATTGGAACATGTTTTTATTGTGATATAATGTTTGGGTCAGCCACAAGTGTAGCCCCGACACGCTTAACGTATTTTTTAACCATTAACCATTAACCATTAACCATTAACCAT
>JBAXED010000116.1:0-12764 GCA_037140615.1 Prolixibacteraceae bacterium | reverse complement strand
GACCTCATGATTATGAATCATGCGCTCTAACCAACTGAGCTACCTCGCCATTATTTCAATTATTACCGGTAACCTGAAACCTCCTGATTATGAATCATGCAGTCTAATCCTGCTGTTTCGGAAAGCTACCTCGCCAACTCTTAAATGTTTGAGCCTGCAAATATAATACCTTTCTCATTTTGGACAAGGCCGTTTTTGAAAAATAGTAAATTTATTGCTCGAGACCATTTTTTTTGTTTTAGATGAAAAAAATGGTACTTTGCAGAAGAAATAGCCATGATTAGAAACTAATTCTAAAAATCTCATAAGTGATATTTGTGTCCCAATGAAAAGAATTGAACTTGAATATCAGATCAGGTCTTCCTCCTCTGTATTATTCAGCAGACTTAGCACAGCATCCGGTTTGGCCGAATGGTTTTCTGACAATGTTCTTGTAGAAGGGTCGAAGTATACCTTTGTATGGGGTAAAACCAGTCAAACGGCTGAATTGCTCTGCATCCGCCCACTCGAATCCGTCAAATTCAGGTGGATCGATAGTGACGAACCCTACGAATTTGAATTTTATATTGTTCTTGGTGAGATCATTGAGGCGCTTTCGCTGATGGTGGTCGACCATGTGGAAGAGGCAGATGAAGCAGACATCATCAAAATGTGGGATGCCTCCATCAACCGACTCAGAAAAGCCATCGGCTCCTAAAATCCCAATAAAATCATAAAAAAGCATTAGCTTTGCGGCCGAATCTTCATCCAATTCATGAAGCGATTACATCTTTATATTATTAAGCGTTTTATCGGTCCGCTGATCGTCACCCTACTCATCAGTTTGTTCGTTCTTCTGATGCAATTTTTGTGGGTATATCTGGATGATCTGGTTGGCAAAGGACTGGATTTGAATATAATCGTAGAATTCCTGATCTATACGCTCGCCATGCTAATGCCGATGGCTTTACCGCTTTCAATGCTGCTGGCATCTATCATGACCTTCGGCGACATGGGCGAGAACAACGAACTTCTTGCCATGAAGGCTGCAGGGATATCCCTTTTCAGGATCATGAAACCTGTCATTATCGTTAGTATTTTGCTGAGCTTCGGAGCCTTCCAATTTGCCAACACAGTCATTCCTGTCTCCTACAAAAAACTGATCGCCCTGATGGCGAGCATTCGCCAGATGCGGCCCGAAATTGTCGTAAAAGAGGGCATGTTCTCCAACGATATCGACAATTTTTCTATCAGAATCGGACGAAAAACCCAGGACGGTTCCATGTTGTATGATATCATGATCTACGACCATCGCAACGACCGCGGAAATGAGAGTGTCACGGTAGCAGATTCGGGAACGATGAAAATTACCACCGACAAGCGGTATATGATCCTCAACCTCTATTCGGGTGAGACACATGAGGAGGTACAGAATAACAACAGGGAGAGCACAGGTTATCCTATCCGAATGGACAAATTCAATAAGCAGACCATCTATTCCAAACTTCAGGGGATGGAGCTGGAAAGAAAAGATGAAAGCATCTTCCGCAATCAATACAGGGCACTCAACAACAAACAGTTGCAGTATTTTGCTGATTCTATTTCAAAGCAAAATGAAACATCCAATACGGAGCAGGCACTGAGCATCGTTTATCCTCCTCCTGTCACCATCGCCATGACTGCCCTGGCTAGAAAAAGCACTGATCAATCTCCAAAATTGAGGCTGCACAAGTATATCAACATCGACAGCCTATTGCAGAATACCATTCAACCTATTCGCAAACAATTAATAGAAAGTGCATTGGGCAATGCAAGAAACAATCTTCGCGTCATCAAACAAGTGGATGAAATGAATATTGCCAATATCAGGAGACTGAACCGTTTTGATACCGAATGGCACAAAAAATATACCTATTCCATCGCCTGCCTAATCTTCTTTTTTATCGGAGCTCCGCTGGGGGCCATCATCCGAAAAGGTGGACTGGGCATGCCACTTGTCGTGTCTGTTATACTTTTTATCTTTTATTGGATAATTTCGACTACCGGAGAGAAATATGTTCTGGAGGCCACTTACGGACTGTGGTTTGGGGTCTGGCTTTCGACTTTTGTATTTCTCCCAGCAGGTATCTTCCTTACTTACAAGGCAGTAACTGACTCAACCATTCTTAGCTTTGATGCTTACCGTGATTTCTTTAAGAAATTTCGTTTCCCCGGCAAAAAGGAGGAGGATATCCTGACCTGATTTGCCAAATTTTAATAATTACGATTTGTTTTAATTATGGACGATATAAAATTGAATACCATCGAAGAGGCTATCGCGGACATACGTGATGGAAAGTTTATCATCGTGGTGGATGATGAAGACCGTGAAAACGAAGGAGATTTTATCGCTGCCGCTGAAAAGATTACTCCTGAAATGGTCAACTTCATGGCAACAGAAGGCCGCGGACTGATCTGTGTTGCCCTCACAGAAGAACGTTGTGAGGAGCTTGAACTTGAGATGATGGTTGGCAGGAATACCTCTATCCATGACACCCCTTTTACCGTATCCGTGGATGCTGTAGGCGAAAATGTCTCTACCGGAATCTCAGCCCACGATAGGGCTATCACCATTCAAAAGCTTGCTTCGCCTGATACTAAACCCAGTGAACTCGGTCGGCCGGGGCATATTTTCCCTTTGCGTGCCAAAAGCCGGGGCGTACTCAGACGAGCCGGCCATACCGAAGCAACAGTCGACCTTACCAGACTGGCCGGACTTCAACCTGCCGGTGTGCTGGTCGAAATCATGAACCCCGACGGAACAATGGCAAGATTGCCACAGCTTTATGAGATAGCTCAGAAACTTGACCTTAAACTTGTCTCTATTGCCGACCTGATCGCCTACAAAATCGACAAGGAAACATTGATCGAAAGAGGTGAAGAGGTGAAACTCCCAACTGAATTCGGCCACTTCAGGCTAATTCCTTTTCTACAGAAATCGAACGGCATCGAGCATATATCCCTGATCAAAGGTACCTGGGAGCCTGATGAGGCAATCCTGGTAAGGGTGCACTCTTCATGTGCCACCGGGGATATCTTCGGATCACTTCGCTGCGAATGCGGAGAACAGCTTCACAAAGCGATGGAACTGATCGAAAAGGAGGGCAAAGGGGTCATTGTGTACATGCAGCAGGAGGGCCGTGGCATCGGACTCATGAATAAGATAAAAGCCTACAAACTTCAGGAACAAGGACTCGACACGGTTGATGCAAACATCCATCTTGGATTTGATCCGGATCAACGGGAGTATGGCGTTGGAGCACAAATTCTCAGTAGCCTGGGAATCAGCAAAATGAAACTGATCACAAACAATCCCGTAAAACGTGTTGGCCTCGAATCATTTGGCCTGACAGTCGTTGAATCGATTCCGATAGAAGTTAAGTCAAACCCTTTCAATGCATTTTATTTGCAAACAAAAAGGGATCGTATGGGGCATTCGCTGGATAGTTCTTTATGAGCGATGAGACATGAGAGATGAGACATGAGAGATGAGACATGAGATGCGGGTTTATAAATGTTTGAAGGGCTTGTGGGGTTAAAAATTGTTTATGGGGTTGAATATTTCAAACAAAATATAGCATTTGGATGGAAGAGAATATAAAATTTGGCGATGAGCTGGTAAAGGGAATTGATTTTCATTTATCGCCCGAGGGTTATCGCATTATGACCGAAAAATACCTCACGGAACGCGGATATTGCTGCGGAAATGGCTGCATGAATTGCCCTTATCATCCCAAGGCAACAAAAGGAAATACCAATCTAAGATAATTGTTCGACCCTTCGACTTCGCTCAGGGACCGGTATCATCATTAATATTTCAAACATTTTTTATGACAGGCAAAGATCTTCGCATCGTCTTTATGGGAACGCCCCAATTTGCCGTGGCCAGTCTTTCTGCCCTTGTAGAAGATGGCTATCATGTGGTAGGCGTTGTGACTGCCCCGGACAAACCTGCGGGTCGCGGTCAGAAGATGCAACAGTCGGCCGTGAAGACATTTGCCTTGACCTCTCAAATTCCCGTCCTTCAGCCCGAAAAATTAAAAGACGAAAATTTTATAGGAGAGCTGAAAGCACTGAAAGCAGACCTACAGATAGTGGTTGCCTTTCGCATGTTACCAGAGATGGTTTGGAAGATGCCCGCATTGGGGACATTCAACCTGCATGGATCGCTTTTACCCCGCTACCGGGGAGCAGCACCGCTCAACTGGGCCATCATGAACGGGGACAGCGAAACAGGCGTAACAACATTTCTACTGAAGCAGGAAATCGATACCGGCAACATCCTTTTCTTTGAGAAGATTCTGATCAATAAGGACCAAACGGTTGGAGAGATTCATGATGAACTCATGGGAATCGGTGCAGTGCTTGTCTTAAAAACAGTCAATTCATTGGCAGAAGGCACTGCAGTCCCTGTTTCACAGGATCACCTGGAAATCGAGCCTGAACGACTGCATGCACCAAAAATTTTCAAGGAGGATTGCCGGATGGACTGGCGTCTTGATGCAGAAAAGAATCACAACAAAGTTCGTGGGCTAAGCCCTTATCCAACGGCCTGGACTGAACTTTCGGCTCCTGCCAAAGAAAATATTCCCCTAAAAATATTCAGGACAACCCTCGAAAAATGCGTCCATCCTCACGATCCCGGCACGATCCTATCTGATCAGAAAAAATGGGTGAAGATCGCTTGTTCCAATGGCTATTTATGGCTAACTGATCTTCAGCTGGCCGGAAAGAAAAGGATGGGTATTGAGGAGTTTCTGCGCGGATTTTCGCGGATCGATTCGTTTAAGGCAGTTTAGAGAAAAGGAAGATGAGAAGGTGGGCGCTGAGAGGGTGGGAAGATGGGAAGATGGGCGCTGAGAGGGTGGGAAGATGGGAGTGTGGGATCGTAGGCGGCCTGCGTCCGCCCATCTGAGAAAGTGCACCGGTCCCCGAGCGGAGTCGAGGGGTGTCTTCTACCTGAGAGTTATTGTTGTTCCCACCGGCACCTCCTCATTGTCATTCATCCTGTTCATCTTTCTCAGGGAAGAGAGTTTCACCCCATACCATTGCGCTACCGACCTAAGTGTTTCCCCATTCTGCACAACATGAAAATCATTGCCACGTGGGGCTTTTGATCGCTTGGATTGCAAAAATACCGGTTCACCCACCTGAGGCACATCGCCCGAAACAGCATCATTGTATTGATATATTTGCCAGTCCTTTTTCCGGAATTCATCTGCTATGCGTGCATAATCATCCCCTTCGATGGCGATGAATGCCTTACGCCTATTTCTTTTCTCGATGGTTCGTGGCAAAAAGCCCGTCGCAACAGCAAGTCCCTGATCGGGCGATTTCTTCCTAAGGAAGCCAAAGAGTGAGAAATGTCTGCGGGTCTTATCCTGTGAATTGACATATTTCCAATCAAGCTGGTCGAGTTCATAAAGTCTGAAATCATCGATGATTTTTATCAGCTTGGCAGGATAAGCAGGATCGGTGGCGTATCCGGCTTTTTTAAGGCCATAAGCCCATTTCTTAAAATCCCTGATATCGTAGGTGAACAGAAAGCTATAACGGTTGCTGGTTGTAATAAACTCGGAATGATCCCGAAACGACTCTTCGGCAGTTCTGTATTTTCTGAAGCATTCGTTGGCTTCATCGTCGGTATGCCGAACGGAAGGTCCGCTCCAGTTGCTCTTGCATTTAATCCCAAAATGATTGTTGGAGTTACGGGTAAGTTCTGAGTTCCCATCAGATGATTCGAGGCATGCCTGGGCCATGGTAATGCTTGCCGGAATGTGGTGCTCGATCATCTCCTGAACTGCAATCCGGGCGAATCTGTCTATGTATTCCTGCCGACTCTGTCTCTGAGGGGTGGCCGAGAGCAGATTGGCAGTCCAAACGGACCACAGGATAACCATTGCCAGCAGATGTATTAATTTCCCCATCAATTTATGTTTGCCCAAAGTTAAAAATTTGGAGGAAAGTTCCTGTAACCAATCAGTGACTGATTAAATTTATTCTAACATCCTTTTCATACAGCACTTTCATTCTTAATGATTAAAATAAGAACTTAAAATGCAAAACCTTATTTTTCTCAGGTAACCTTAGTAGAAATCAGGGCACTACTCGAATCTAAACCTTATCACATTATTTTAAATACCAGATAGTCTCCGAATAAGGTAATAAGCTTTGGGTCTCCGTTCTGTTTCCTTTTCTACTAAGGTTAGGTTATTGAAAATAAGGTTTATATGATGACCAATCCAACTTCCTATATGACAAGGATCCATTGACAAAAAGTTAAGGAATATGCTTACTTTTGGACTGCATTAAATCAGATGGCCATGAAGGAGACACAAATTGAATTCAAAGTCAAAGTTTATGACTCACTGGAAGAATTACCGGAAGGCTCACAGAATCTGGTACTTCAGGCCAGAGAAGCTGCTGGTCGTGCATATGCTCCTTATTCAGGATATCGCGTTGGAGCTTCTGTATTGCTTGAAAACGGAGAATTGGTAACAGGAAATAACCAGGAAAATGCCGCTTATCCATCCGGTCTATGCGCTGAAAGAACGGCGTTGTTCTACGCTTCGTCCAGGCATCCCGGTGTTGCAGTCCGCACGATAGCCATTACCACCCTTTCAAACAGTACATTGCCTGGAGATTTTGCCAAGCCTTGCGGAGGATGCCGTCAGGTCATAGCCGAATACGAGGATTTGTCGGGCATCCCGATTGAGATCATACTGGATGGAAGCACAGCCATCACGGTAGTAAATGGCATAGATACCTTGCTGCCGTTCCGGTTTAAGAAAGACGATCTGGGAAAATAAAAAAAAGACCTGAATTCTCCGAATTCAGGTCTTTTTTTTATTTCTATTAGCGAGGTCCGCCGCCGCCTTGCATATTTTTGCGCATCTCTGCCTGAGCATCCTGATATTTGGTAAACTGTTCAGCTGTTAATACAGTTTTCAATTCAGCGTCCCTTTTATCATTCAATGCTTTTTGTGGCTCGCGACGAGCTTCACGATCGGGAGTCTTCTCACGTAAAGTTGCTTGCTCCTTGGCGTATTTTAAGTTGATAACATCAACTTTCGCAGTGGTAGCGTCATCAAGACCAGCAGCTTGTTTCATCATTTCGGTCTGACGTTTTGCCATGTCTTCAGGTGTGAAATTTGGACGGCCACCTTGTTGTTGTCCAAAGGCGGTAAAAACCATCATCAAAAGGATTGATGATACAAATAAAAGTTTTTTTGTCATAATTCGTTTTTTTAAAGATGTGATCATTTGACACTTTCTGAGTAATTTGGTTTAACCCGGGAAGACAAATTATTCTGCTTTGTACTAAATTAGGTACACAACGAGAAATTTCGATGATTTTGAAGGAATTATATCACCTGATGTTGCTATTTTTGACAGATAAATAACACGGATGAGCATCGACCACTTTCCATCAAAATTACTGGAGAATGCAGTAACTGAATTTGCCAGGTTACCCGGGATCGGAAAAAAGACAGCACTGAGGCTTGTTTTGCATCTCCTCAAAAAGGAGCAGGATGAAGTGCATCGTTTCAGCGAGGCAATGACCCGACTGAAAGATGAGGTGAAACATTGCCTGAACTGCCACAACATTTCGGATTCAGAGGTGTGTAATATTTGCAGCAACACTTCGCGCGACAAAGGCGTTGTGTGCGTTGTAGAGAACATCCGCGATGTGATGTCTATCGAAAATACCCAGCAATACCGCGGTGTTTACCATGTGCTGGGAGGTATTATTTCTCCCATGGATGGCATTGGCCCATCTGATCTGGAAATAGAATCTCTGCTCAAAAGAGTAGAGGTAGGTGGTATACGTGAGGTGATTTTTGCACTGAGCACGACCATGGAGGGCGACAGTACAAATTTTTACTTGTTCAAAAAACTGAAAAATAGCAACATACGGATTACTACTCTTGCCAGAGGCGTTTCTGTGGGTGATGAACTCGAATTTACCGATGAACTAACATTAGGTCGCTCTATCGTGAACCGGCTTTTATATGAACAAATTATCTCCTGATAGTCAAACAATGAAGGCATTCCTGAAAGATGACAAGATTACATTGCGTGCACTTGAGCCGGAAGATATCGATCGGCTCTTCGAATGGGAAAACAATGAAGAGATATGGACCGTAAGCCATACAATTGCACCCTTTTCAAAACATATTCTATCGCTTTACATTCAGGATTCGGACAAAGATATTTACGAGTCCAAACAAATGCGACTAATGATAATGACAAACGAAGGCAAAACAATCGGAGCCATAGACCTCTTTGATTTTGACCCTTATCATTTGCGCGTTGGCATTGGCATCCTAATCCATCATCCCGAAGACAGGTCGAATGGATTTGCCTCTGCGGCCTTAAACCTAATGATTCATTATTGCTTCGAAAAACTCAACCTGCATCAGATTTACGCCAACATTCTTACCGACAACGATCACAGCTTGAAAATGTTTACCAAGGCAGGGTTTCAGCTTATTGGAACCAAAAAAGAGTGGATACGTGATGGAGGAAATTGGAAAGATGAGCATCTGCTTCAGTTGTTAAATATTTGACTTTTTCAAATATTTAACAACCCATACTCAGGAATCTCATTCAAAAATTCGTAGGTAAGCTTGGTTTTGTCGATACGGCAGCAAAAATGTGTGAGCCCGTTGGTCACGATCAAAAAGTCAACCTGAAAATCATAATTGTAGCGGACGATCTGCTCGAAAACTTTTTGAGTAATCTTCACCTCAGGAGCCTTGCATTCTATGACCAGCAATGGAGATCCTGTCGATGAGAAGACAACTGCATCCGCGCGAAATACCTGACGGTTGATCTTCAGCGAACGCTCAATAGCCACCAAGGAGGCGGGATAATTCTTCTCTTCCACCAGATATCTAACAAAATGTTGCCGTACCCACTCTTCGGGGTTCAACTTTACCCACCTGCGTCGAAAAGCATCGAAAATCAGGGGAATGCCTTCCCTTTGGGTCGTTCTAAATTCGTACTGGGGTAGATTTAAATGCATCTTTTATGAAATTCTGGTTAAAACTAAATTTTTATTTCCATTTCAGCCAACATAATGCAAAAAGCAGGTAATTTTGCAGAAAAGCGCCCTATGAAGACGAAAGAAGAAATTGTACAGAATTGGTTGCCCCGCTATACCGGAAGGCCATTGAATGAATTTACCAAACATATCCTGCTAACTAATTTCCAGGGTTATGTTGAGAATTTTGCCGAGAAATTCGGAGTTCCGGTTGTTGGAGAAAATGCTACCATGCCCAATGCCAGCGCCAACGGTATAACCATTATCAATTTTGGAATGGGTAGCCCGAATGCGGCTACTATCATGGATTTGCTAAGCGCAGTGATGCCGGATGCCGTGCTCTTTTTAGGCAAATGCGGCGGATTGAAGCGCAAGAGTGAATTGGGCAATCTGATCCTGCCATTGGCCGCCATCAGAAGTGATGGTACTTCAAACGATTACCTTCCTCCTGAAGTACCGGCCTTACCGGCTTTCAGCCTTCAGCGTGCCGTTTCATCAACCATTCGTGACCTCGGACTTGACTATTGGACAGGAACTGTTTTTACAACCAACAAGCGGGTTTGGGAATATGATGAGCGTTTCAAGAAATACCTGATCAAGACCAGAGCCATGGCCATTGACATGGAAACTGCTACTATCTTCACGGTAGGTTTTTGCAACTCTATACCATCAGGAGCCTTGTTGTTGGTATCCGATCAGCCCATGATTTCGACAGGGGTTAAAACGCAGGACAGTGACAGAGAAGTTACAAGGTTGTTTGTGAATACTCATCTGGAAGTCGGAATCAGTGCACTCATGGAGATTATCAACGACGGAAGATCAGTTAAACATCTGAAATTCTGATTGCATGGACTTCCACAACCTTCTCTCTGACTTAAAATCAAAAAAATACAGCACTGTTTATTTCCTGGAGGGAGAAGAACCCTATTACATCGACCTGATCAGTGATTATATCCTTGAAAATGTGCTAAATGAGAGCGAAAAAGCTTTCAATCAGACTTTGCTATACGGCAAGGACATTACCCTGGACCATATTCTCACTGCTGCCCGCCGCTATCCGATGATGTCGGAAAAACAAGTTGTGGTGATTAGGGAGGCACAAAATATCCGGGACATTGACGAACTTGCTTCTTACGTCGAAAAACCTGCCCCCTCTACCCTACTGGTTCTCTGTTACAAATATAAAACCATCGACAAGCGCAAGAAGCTTTACAAGGCAGTAAGCAAAAACGGCGTTTATATGGAATCCCCTGCAATCAGGGAATACAAGATTCCGGAGTGGGTGATCAATTACCTCAAGACAAAGCAGCTGGGGATTGAACACAAGGCAGTTCAGATGATCACTGATCACATCGGGAATAATCTGCAAAGAATTGTTAATGAATTAGATAAAATTATTTTCTCGGCTGTACCCGGCACAAGCATCTCGGTAGATGATGTCGAGAAAAATATTGGGATCAGCAAAGAGTACAATGCTTTTGAATTTCAGAAAGCCCTTGGATACAAGGATGTGTACAACGCAAACAGAATCGTTAACTATTTCATTGAAAACCAGAAATCCAATTCCATACAGATGGTCGTGTCGATTCTCGTATCCTATTTCAGGAAAATACTGACCTACCATACGCTGGAAAATAAAAACAATGAGAGTGAAGTAGCCCAGAAATTGGGCGTTAGTCCGTTTTTTGTCAAAGATTATCTCACTGCCGGTAGAAACTATCCCTTGCAGAAAGCCGTATTGGTATTGTCCCTGCTGAGGGAATACGATCTCCGATCGAAAGGAGCCCGCGGTGGAACAACCGAAAATGGAGAATTAATGCGCGAATTAACCTACAAAATTTTACACATTTAAGACATGGCATCCATCACCCTCATGCTGGTAATTATCATCTCACTTATTTCCATTCTGGCTTTTTCCAACAGAGAGGTAATCAAGCAGTTTCAGTTCAATGCATTTAAAGTTTATCACAAAAAACAGTACTACAGGATGCTTACCCATGCGCTGGTTCATGCAAACTGGGAGCATCTCATCGTGAACATGATCGTTTTATGGTCGTTCGGGATGGCCGTGGAACATAATTTCCAGCTCAATTTCGGTGGATATTCGTCCTACTATTATATTGCCATGTTTGTGGGGTCTGTCGTTCTTTCAAGTACCTGGTCTCTGATAAAAGAACGCAATAACATCTATTACAATGCAGTAGGTGCATCAGGTGCTGTCTCGGCCGTTCTTTTTGCTGCCATATTTTTCAACCCATGGGACAATATTTATTTCTTTGGCGTGTTACCCATGCCGGGAATAATTTTCGGGGTTCTCTACCTCTATTACTCCTTTTATATGAGCCGCAAAAAGCTTGACAACATTGGTCATGATGCCCACTTCCTGGGTGCTGTGGTCGGCTTTTGCACCCCTATGCTCATTAGACCGTCCCTGTTTTGGGATTTTATCAGTCTGTTATTTTCGCCGTCAATACATGGTTAAAGGCTAAATAATTATGAAAGGTGGATACTTTTTGCTAAATGGTCAGTTTTACAGGGAATCGGATTCGATCTTTGGACTGTCAGATTTAGCCGGAAGGGTCGAAGGGTTCAGGGAAGCCTTCAGGGCAGAAAGTAACGAAATACTCTTTCAGGAATCTGTTAGCCGTCATATACTGGCAACCGCTGAAACAACCGGGACTGATCTCTCAGGCCTTATTGACCCGGACGGAAGGTTGTTGCGAAAGGATGTGTCTCGATTGCTAAACAAAAATAAATTGTACTTGTCGGCTAAAATCGACCTTCAGATTTATTCGGCCGACCACAAAATAAATATCCTTCTTCAGGCAAGCGAGCTGGAGAGAGATTTTTATCCGGTTCAGGATCCGGGATCAATCATCTCCTTTTACCGCCATCACTTGTTAGATATTACACCTGCTTCTGCCTATTCAACTGCCGGATTATTTGTCAGACAGTCGGCGGCTCGTGCGGCGAAAGAGCTTAACCAGCCTACCATAATTTTACTTGACAGAGAGGGAAATGCCTGTGAAAGTCTACATGGGTCTTTTGCCATCCTGAACGACAAGGAGGTGACATTTCTTTCTGAGAATTCAGGTGGATACCGGTGTGCCATAACTGATGAGGTGATACGAAGTGTTCAGAAGGCAGGATATCAGACTATCGAAAAAGAAAGGATATCTACTGAAGAACTTTTAGAGGCTGAGGAGCTTTTTCTCTTTGATACATGTCATGGCATTCAGAAAGTTTTGGGATTGGAAGACAGGCGCTATTTCAGCACGAAGACGCAAATAATTGCTGAGCAGCTCTCCGGATTAGCCAGGAAAGACCGATCAGAGAGAGATAAGATATAAGACATGAGACATGAGAGATGAGATTCACTCATGTCTCATGTCTTATATCTCATGTCTCTTTTTCCCTACTTCGTTGGGATTTCGGGTAAAATCGGTGCAGCTTCAGGTGCTGCCTTGTCTTTCTTATTCTGTGCATCCTTCAGATTGAAATGAAGGGTAAACCGGATCGTGTTGGCCAGGGGGTTGTTCTGGTTAACAGGTATCAGGTAGGCAAAATCGATCGAGCAGATATTCATCTTGAGCCCAAGTCCGGTGGAGAAAAATTTCCGGTTGCCCTTGTACTGGTTCTCATTGAAGTATCCCGTCCGTATGGCAAACTTATGGTCGTACCAGTATTCCGCTCCCAATGA
>JBAXED010000115.1:0-13013 GCA_037140615.1 Prolixibacteraceae bacterium | reverse complement strand
CTATTCTAATTGTTTTAATATTTTGCTTGATTGCTCACCATAGAAACCCTTTCTGGAGGCAATCGATTGGAATTGGCTCAAGGCCTTTTGGCGTTCATCAATCCTCAGATAACATAACCCGATATACCATTCAGATTGCTCAATCAACAAGTTATCCCCATGCCGCACAACCTCAGAAAATGAACTTATTGCTCTTGTATATTCACCAAGCTCCTGACAAGCTACACCTGAGTAAAAGTTAACGCTATATCCATCCCTCTCGGTTACCGGAACTTTATTAAGAGAATTCAATGCTATCTGATAATTACCTTGATTGATCTCATGCAAGGCGACATTTAGGCTATTAGTTGAACTTGAAGCCGATCTGGAAACACTTTCTCCACTCTTATATGGCTGATAATAGGTTGCATAAAGTTGAAGATTTGAATATGTCTTACTTCGCATCAAAGAAGTAAAGACGACCATCAGCACAATAACAGAAGCTGCCGCATACCAAAACAAACTCTTACTTTTGGGCGAAACAATACCAAGCTTCTCATCTTCTATATTCCTTTGCTCGAAAGATATATTTTGTAAGTTTGCCCTGAGAGCCATTATTTCAGATTCAGTTATTGCTTTATCCACCTCCTTGTGGAAAGACAGATCGGAAACCAAACCAGGATTTACCATCAATTCTTCTTCAAAAAGCACCTTAGTAGCATCATCTAACTCATCATTCAAATAGCTATCTAACTCATCTACTGAAAAAGAATGAGAGTATTCGTTCTGAATCATCCCCTTTAAGGCGGATCTAAGATTCATGATATCCTGCTCCTCAATGGCATTATTGATCTCATAATGGAGATCTATTTCGTTGGAAAGGGCCCCATTCATGATCGCTTCTTCCCTAATTAAACATTCAAGTTCATTATCGAGCTCACCATCAACTAAATCCTCAATTTCTTCAAATGTGCGCTCGTGTACCGATACACATTGTGCAATCGACTGAAGATTAGCCCTTAGGTCAATAATATCCTTTTCAGTCGCTGCATCAATAATTTTTTCAAACAGATATTCATCTTCGAGTGACATCATTTGCTGATCCACCTCAATGATAGCTGCCTCCTCTGTAAACAGATCATGAATAACTTCGTTGGATATAACAGTGTGATTTTTGATGTGAAGTTTTTGAAGATAATTCCCAACTTCCTTGTTCTCACCTTCCAAATTCAGATTCACAGGATTGAATAATTCCTCTGATAAGCCAAAATAGGCCTCAGCGTCCATTGGGCGCTTGTTTTCAGAAGTAATTCCGCTTTCTTTATTCATGGTTTTTAATTGACTTCTTAATGACATGATTTCCTTCTCATTCAGTGCTTCTTCTATCTCAACATACAGTGAAATATCATCAGCTAACGTAAGTTCGTCAATCAGAATTGATGTGATCCTTTCAAATCCATCTTCTACCAGGTTGCCCTCTGGAAAACCCTCTCTGATTACTTCCTGACTATTAGAAACCATCATGGTTTTAACTATTATTAAATTCGTTTATATATCCAAAAGGACATATCAAAATTGCTATCAAATAGCATTAATGCGATTTTTCGACGCAATTGGCTAAACATAAATGCCAGATCGAAAAATAAATTAAATCTCAGGGAATTACTCGTTGATAATAATTGGGGTCGGAATGCCATAACCACCTTTTACTGATGCCAATTCTTCGATAGAAAGTACTTCAACTGTTGTGTAATTAAAATTTTTCATGGTAAAATGTTTTAATAAGTTAATGATTCTTTATTGTTCCTTGCAACTTTTAATACCATGAACGCTATAAAGGTTACCCCTATTTAACAAAAAAAAATAAAAAAATATTTTTTATCGCGGATAGTGCTTATTTTGAGCTAGCTAAAAAATTAAATATTTATTTCAGACAATCATTTTTTAATTTAATTTTCAGCAATTGAATCGTAATATTCTTTTATGAAGTCTTTTACCCTAATAAAAACCATTTTCTGGAAGATGGGAATCATCTGCTATTTTTTGGTTTCTACTTCGTTTTTGTTTGCACAACAGAGTGCACCAGACAAAGAAAAGGAGACACTCAATCTAGCCTTCAAGGCATACAACAAAGGATCATATGATTCGGCGATGAATCTTTACGAGTTGCTCTTTCAAATAAGAAAAGAAAAATATGGTGAAAATTCCGTTCCTATTGCCAATGTTCTCAGCAATATGGGAACCATTAAAAGCCAATTAGGAGCCTATGACGATGCAATATCATTTTACGAAAAAGCACTCTCTATATACACGTCCACAGAAAATTTGGAATTAAAACGACTGACAGTTTATCAAAACCTTGGAATTTGTTATAACGCCAAAGGTGACATTGAAAAGGCAAGATCCTATTACGAAAATGCAGACAGAATTTTCCAAAAGCTTGAGTTATCAGATCAGAAGGTTTATGAGATATTATTGATGAACCTAACCTTGTTCTATCTGGATAATAAAAATATTCCTGAAGCCGAAAAATTCAACAATAGGTCATTTGAAATAAATAAGAGAAGCCCTTTAAATTTCAAAAAGTGGACTTCAAGCGGATTAATCTGCTTTCAAAAGAAACAATACGTTGAAAGTCTTCAACTGTTTAACAAAGCAATAAAAGTTGGGGAGGAAGATCTTGGATTGAATTTTGCAGAAAAAGGTTTAATTTACATGAATCTCGGCATGGTATACCTTGAAATTGAAGACTTTGAACATTCTATTGCTAATTACCAGATCGCAAGCAGTCTCATAGAAAAGAGTATGGGTAAACAAGGAACATCCTATTCTTCATGCTTAAAGGATATTGGATTAAATTTCCTTAAAAAGAAAGAGAATGAGAGTAATTTGGATCTATTTCTGTCACAGCGTAAAAATAACCTAAAAACATCATTGGACTATTTTCAAAAAGCAATCATGGCTATTACTCCGGGATTTAACTCTGAAGCGAGCAGTACAAATCCTATCCCGGAAAATGCAATTGATAAAACCAAATTTTTAGACATTGTCAAAAATAAAGCAGAGGCATTTTTTTTAATATCGCAAATTGAAGAAAAACAAGGAAACAAGGAAGCAAGCATTGAGCAACTAAAATTTGCTCTAGACTCCTACGATCTCTCCCTAAAGACGATTCATCTGATTAGAACCGGCTTCCAAAATCAGGAAAGCAGGCTTTTCCTTTCTGAAAACGAGCATCCTGTTTATGATGGAGCCGTAAAAGTGGCTGTTAGATTGTACGAAACAACAGGAGATCTAAAATATTTTGAAAAAGGGTTCGAAATATCTGAACGAAGCAGATCAGCCGACTTTCAAACAATGCTGAGAGAGGTATTGGCAAAGAAGATATCAGGGCTACCCGATTCCTTGCTGCAAAAGGAAACCAATCTAAAAGGAGAAATTGCTGCTTATGAAAATTTCATTTTCAACGAGAAGAGTGCGGCTACTCCAGATCAGGAAAAAATTAATCAGTGGAAAGATAAAGTATTTTCGCTTTCTCTGAGTTATCAGCAGATGATCAGCCATATTGAAAAACAATATCCGCATTACTATCAATACAAGTATGCTGATCCGGTTGTCTCTGTTCAAAAGATACAGCAGTCTTTGGAACGCAGGGAGGCTTTTATTGAATATTTCATTCATGATGGGGATAAAAGTGGCGAAGGAGAGTTGTATACATTTGTCATTACCAATCAGTCCAGTAAAATCATTCGCAAACCACTGAATTCAGGATTTGATGCAAGCATCGATCAATTCTTGAAATTCATCAGGAATGGGAACGTTCTTCAAACCAAAAAGAAGGATTTTATTGAATATACTAAAAATGCTTCAGAGCTCTATAAACTGCTAATCGCGCCGATTGTGCCTTCCATGCAAGATTATCGTCTTGTCATTGTACCCGACGAAAAACTTGCTTATCTTCCTTTTGATGCTTTTCTGTATACTGCTGCTGATACAAGTAAAATGGATTTCAGAAATCTGGACTATCTCGTTTACCATCATGCTATTTCATATACTTATTCAGCAACTCTTCTCTATTACTATTTTCAGAATAATTTCAAATTTGGTAATAGAATTGGAGCTTTTGCTCCCGATTATTCTGATGAGCCACCAACAAATACAGCGGCGACAGAACATTTTCTTCCATTGCCCGGTGCAGAGGCAGAGGTAACAGGTATAACCGGACTAATTAACGGAGATCAATTTCTAAAGGGCCTGGCTTCCAAACAAAATTTTCTTCAAAATGCTGAAAAATACGATATTCTGCATATGGCTATGCACACCATCCTGAATGACACGCTTCCGCTCTTTTCAAAAATGGTGTTTTCTGCAGATCCAACCGGGAATAACGAACGAACATTGAATACTTATGAGATATACAATTTGAAGCTCAAAGCAGATATGGTCGTTCTAAGTGGATGCAACACCGGGTCGGGAAAGCTTCAAAAAGGAGAAGGTGTCATGAGCCTTGCCCGCGGATTCCTATACGCCGGATGCCCGAGTATAATTATGACTTTGTGGAACGTTGAAGATATTTCCAGTTCCGCTGTGATGATTGATTTTTACAGAAACATCAAAAATGGATTCTCGAAGGATGAATCTTTAAGAAAAGCCAAGATTTCTTACATCTCAGGTGCAGATCCATTGAAAGCACATCCTCATTTCTGGCTTGGCTATGTATCAATTGGAAAACAGACACCTCTTTTCAAAACAAAAATTGGTTATTTTGTTAGCTTGATAATTTTTGTATTTTTAGCCATCGTTTTGGAGAAATGGTATTTCAAACGAAAAAAAAGAGTTAGCAGTTTAAAATGATTAACTACAATAACGAAGAACTTCTTAATGGAATATTACGTAACGATAACGTAATACTCCAGCATATATATAAAAACTTCTATTACAAGGTTAACCTGTATATTAAAAAGAACAGTGGAAATGATGAGGATGCCAATGATGTCTTTCAGGAAGCAATAATTGTTGTGTATCGGAAATTAAAGGCCAACGACCTGATTATCAGCTGTGCATTTGAAACATATCTTTATTCGGTTTGCAAATTTCTTTGGCTAAAACAACTAACCCGTTTAAAATCAGAAAAGGAGATGATGGTTGATTCTACTATTTTTGAGTCTGAATTCGATCATGATTTTTCTGAATTGGTTGAAAAAAATGAAAGATACAAACTCTACCAAAAACATTTTCAATTGCTTGGTAGTGACTGTCAAAAATTACTTCAACTTTTTTTCGACAAAGTACCATTGAAGCAGATTGCACAAATTATGGGCTTCAGTGGAGAGAAATATGTAAAAAAGCGGAAATTTAAATGTAAAGAATATCTGGTTACCAGTATTAAACAAGATGTTACTTTTAAACGAGTAGGTCAATAGGCTACGAAATTTATTCTGCCTATTCAGCCCTTTCCTAAATTATATTTCCCTTCTTAAGAATCACCGTTTGCTTATGAGTACCTCTGAATAGCTCAAAATTCCTGAAACTACACGGAAGGGCTCCATTGAATAACTCTATTTTTTTAGATGGCTTTAACCCAATACTTTTAAATCCCTCTTCGGAACTCGAAATTACCCAGGCAGTATAACCTGCATATTTTTGTTTTAATATATCCCCAATAGATTTATAAAGGACAGCAATGGATCTGGTTTGCAATCTTTCTCCATATGGAGGATTGGTAACAATGATTCCATTTTCAGATGGCGGACTTAACTCCAGAAAATCTATCGCTTCGACTTCAATAGCTTTGGATAGTCCGGCATTCTTAATATTTGCACGTGCATTGGCGCAGCTCTGTGTCGAGATATCAGAACCAAAAAATTTTACAGCTGTCTCCTTTTCATAATCAGCGTTGTAAATTGCCGAGAAAAGTTGCTCATCAAAATCCAGCCATTTCTCAAATCCAAATGATTTACGGTAAATACCTGCCGGAATACCTTTTGCTATCATTGCTGCTTCGATGAGAATTGTTCCTGACCCGCACATTGGATCCAGAAAATCAGTATCGCCAGTCCAACCTGACAGCAAAATCATCCCTGCTGCAAGCACTTCATTAATGGGTGCCTCCCCTTGAATTACTCTGTATCCACGTTTGTGAAGCGATTCGCCCGAACTGTCCAAAGCAATTTCACAGTAGTCGCCCATTAGGTAAACATGAAAACGGATATCCGGATCTTCCTGATTTACTGAGGGTCGCTTCCCAAACTTTTCTCTAAAAGTATCTGCAATGGCATCTTTCACTTTTAATGAAGTGTACATAGAGTTGACAAAAAGTTCGGATTGGACCGTACTATCTATGGAAAAGCTCATTCCCAGAGTAAGATATTCAAACCAAGGAATATTTTTTGCATGCGTATAAAGATCTTCCTTTGTGTTTACCCTGAACTGAGCAATTGGTTTGAGTACTTTTAAGGCTGTCCGCAATAAGAAATTGGCCTTATATAACATTGATTTGTCGCCGATGAAGGAGACAGCCCTTCGTTCAATGCTGACTGATTCAGCACCTAGCGTGCGAAGCTCCGCGGCAAGCACTGGCTCAAGACCAGCGAAAGTTTTTACAACCAATTTAAATTTCTTCACTTCAATGAAATCTTAATGTTATTTGTCATCGAATTGCCCGCTTCTAAAAAGCCAGCCTGTTTCCTTTCATTTAGCTCATATACCCTCACCAAAAATAAATTCAGCGGTTTTGGCCTTGTTTTGAACAATACGCGAATATGGAGGTAAATCATTTGTAATCCAAATATTTCCTCCAATCACAGAATCATGTCCTATGGTAATTCTGCCAAGAATGGATGCATTTGAATAAACGATAACATTGTCTTCAACAATGGGGTGTCGCGGAATGCCCTTAACCGGATTTCCGGATTCGTCCAGTGAGAAACTTTTGGCTCCCAGAGTAACTCCCTGGTACAATTTGACATTCGTTCCAATTATCGTAGTAGATCCAATGACAATACCGGTTCCGTGATCTATCGCAAAATTAGGACCAATGGTTGCTTCGGGATGAATATCAATGCCGGTTTCGGAGTGAGCCATTTCTGATATTATCCTGGGAATCAATGGGATGCCGAATTTATGCAAAGTATGGGCTATCCGATAACTAGAGATAGCCCTGATTGCTGGATAACAAAATATCACTTCACTGATGCTTGTAGCGGCGGGATCACCCAGATAAGCTGCTTCGACGTCGGTGATTAGCACGCGTCTAAGTTCAGGAAGTGCAGCAATGAATTCGGCTGCACATCTTTCTGATTCTGCCTTCCTGCCTTCCAGATCTGAATTAAATTCTTTGTCGCACACGAAACACAGTCCGGCCAACAGTTGTTCAGACAGCAGGTGGAAAACTTCATCCACAAGTACACCAATATGGTAGTGAAAAGAGGTTGGATGAAAATTGAAATCCCCGAAATATCCTGGAAATATAATTTGTCTTATCTTTTCAACCAGGATCTTCAATTTCTCGGTTGATGGCATTGGTTCTCCTGCACGCTGCGCATGAGCCACCTCACCAACAGATGAGATATCAGTTAATTTGTGTACGGCATCCCCAATAGATTCTCTAATTTTTATCTCTGTATGCTCCTTCATGCGTAATTAATTTGTTTTTTAATTGCCACTTGGAATACTGAAGATGATATAACCATCCGCATCGCTCTGACGTGCCCAAATTCATACTTCCTCATTTGCGTAATAAACGAGAACCGGTGAAAAAAGTTCTATACAATATGGTGGGCTTTAATAAATTTCAAAGCGTTTTCCACCCTGGCCGCTCCAGTTCCCACCACGATCTCATAGGAAAATCCGAAGTGCTCAATTTCCCGGCAATATCTTTCAAAGAGTCTCTGCCTCATCTCTCCACCGTTCTCCCTGACAGGATCAGCAACCCAGGGAAGGTCGGGGGCACAAATTAGAAAGAGATCAATTTTAGATGAAACTATGTAATTATCGATCCACTCAGGTATTCGTCCGAAGACTACATCAAACCATACCCTTGTAATGATCAACCAGGTATCCATGATAATAATCCCATCCGTATCAAATGCCATTGCATTCAACTCCTCTTTCATCTGATATTTGGCAATGGCTTCTACATCAGAAAAGGTATACGGTTTATCGAGGCTCTCAATATAATATCTTGCGTATTCCGGAATCAAAATGGCATTTAACTCTAGCGCCAGTGCTTCGGACAATGTTGTTTTACCGGTTGACTCAGGTCCCGAAATTACAATTTTCTTCATACAAGTACTGCTTCCTGGTTACCCCTGATAAGTTCCTTCTTCCATTCAAAGTAGCCGTATATAGCTAATATTGTGTAAACCATGAAAAGCAAGGTAGTGGGATATAATTCTTTCACAATGAATAATCCGATTGAAATTGCATCCACAAAAACCCATACCAACCAATGCTCAATTTTCTTTCTTGCCAGCATCCAGGTGGCTAAGATACTCAAAGCTGTTGTTATTGCATCCCAATATGGCACTTGTGAATCTGTAAACCGTATCAAAACGAATGCAATGGCAACAAATAGCAGCAAAAATATAACCGACAATTTCAGCCATAACGCTTGACTCGCGCTGGAAACTTTCAATGAATTTCCTGAAGAACTACCGTGATACCAGCACCACCAGCCATAAATACTGATGGCGACATAATAAAACTGCAGCGTCATGTCTGCATAGATCTTGGAAGAGAAGAATACAAAAATATAAAAGAGGGCATTAAGCAATCCAACCGGCCAGGTCAGAGGATGTTGGCGGATGGAAAATCCAAGGTACAAAAAACCGGTTAATGTTCCGCAGACCTCAACATAATGATCAATAATCCACAGGAAGACTGCCATTTGGAAAATTTTTCACAAAATTTCTTATCCTATTATCGATTTAGGTAACGGGCATAAGATGCAGGATCAGCAAGAAGTTCCATGGCCTTTTTTATCTCGGTATCATCCTCTACCATGATCCTGTAATAATTTCCCGGATCGTACAAGTCACGTGCAATTAAAGCCCTAATTTGCCTGAAAATGAGATTTTGCATCAGATTTACGCTCTTCTCATCCTTTTTCACACCGGATTTTTCTCCCAAAATCATCAAGTCATTGAGCATAGAAGAAGAAACAACAAAATTGGCGCGGAATTTTTGAAAATCTGGGTATTTTCTCAAAAGCTCATTACGGTTTTGATCTATGTAACTGACAACGTAAGGAAAGAAAATATTCTTTCGGATAAGCGTATTGAAATAAGTGTAATGAACAGAAGTATCAAGCGGAACAAAAATATCAGGAACGATGCCTCCACCGCTAAATACCTTTCGTTTTGTCACCAGAGTTTTGGTCATCAGAGAATCGGCATGAGAGATACTATCTTTGCTGAACAACTCTCCCCGCTCAAAACGTTTGACATAATCATTTCTATAGTTTTCAAGATTGTCTTTATAGGGTTTTTGGATATTGCGACCCGCAGGAGTATAGTAGTGGGCCGTAGTTAGCCGGATCATTGATCCGTCATTCAGCGCAAATGGTTGTTGCACCAATCCCTTTCCAAAGGACCTTCTGCCAATTATTACACCACGATCCCAATCCTGTATTGCACCTGAAACAATTTCGGAAGCCGATGCTGTTCCTTCATCTATCAAAATGATCAGATTTCCCTTTAAGAAATCACCATTTACATTGGACATGTAATCTTTCCTGGGACTATGACTTCCTTCAGTGTAAACGATTAATTTATTTGCCTCCAGAAATTGATTCGCCAAATCGTAAGCTGCTCCAAGGTATCCGCCTCCATTTCCCCTTAAATCCAGAACAAGATTTTTGATCTTTCCTTCCTTTTCAAGTTTCTTCATAGCTGAGGAATATTCTTCGATCGTAGTGGCTGAAAACCTGTTCAGTTTAACAAAGGCCGTCTCTTTGTTGAGTAAAAAGGCTGCATCAAGACTATAAATTGGTATTTTATCCCTGATGATTGTAAAGTCCAATGGATTAGCTTCCCCTTTCCTTCTAATTTTCAGATTAACTGTCGTTCCTTTGTTGCCTCTCAAAAGACCGTAAACATCCTGTGTTTTAAGAGCAATTGAGGTAATATTTTTTGCATCAACTTTTATAATACGATCACCTGGTCGTAGTCCAACTTTTTCAGATGGCCCTCCAGGAATAGTGGTCATTACAATAAGAGTGTCCTGAATTATACTAAACGAGATCCCAATGCCCTCGAAATTTCCTTCCAATGGTTGATTCATCTCTTCCACTTCACTTTTTGTGATGTATACTGAATGAGGATCCAGGCGCCCCAGCAAATCAACGATGGCGTTTTCTGTCAGCTTGTTAACATTTGCTGTATCCACATAGAATGCATCCACCAATCTCAGTACCCGGCCAAATTTAAGCGCCTGACTTTGAATATCCTGAGCAGAAATAGTTATTGAAAAAAGGAGGAAAATCAAGGTGATTAGTGCACCTGAAGGGGAGTAAAAATATCTATTCTTCACACTAAATAATTGAAATAATTAAAATTTAAATCATCACCATTCTTAGGAATAAATGAAGAAACAAAGATAGCAAGTTATCCCCACATCTTCTTTTTATGGCAAAAAACTAACAATAAGTTCTTAAAAACAAAAAAGCCTGCAATTCTTGAGAACTACAGGCCTAAAAAGTTATCAATCGGCTTATACCGAGAGTGCAAATTTACCGCTTACTGCAACCTTATATTCTTCCAGGAGGTCCGAAAACAGGTCTTTAACAGAGATGATCCGATCTGTTTTCCACACATTGCTACCTGCAAATGCATATCCATTTCTAAAATTTCCTCTCAATGCTGAAGCCAGAGATGCCATAATGCAATACGGGGCTGTCGAGATATCGCAAGTCTTTACACAATTAACGGGACAAACCGTAGGGCGTCTTTTCCCGCTGTCAACATCATCTAAAAAGGAACAACTGATTGCTCTTCCTGGCATTCCCACCGGACTTTTAATAATTCTAACATCCTCTTCCCTGGCAGAAATGTATGCTTGTTTAAAACCTTCAGAGGCATCACATTCAGTTGTGGTTACAAAGCGTGTCCCCATCTGAACCCCTGCTGCACCTTTTTGCAATATCATGGCAATGTCTTCTCCTGTATAGATTCCTCCTGCCGCGATGACGGGAATATTTTTGCCATATTTCTCACCAAATTCATTTGCGACGGTCACAACTTCCTCAATTAAATTTTCAAGAGAATAGTTTTCATCAAAAATCTGGTCAATCTTGAACCCCAGATGACCGCCTGCTTTGGGCCCTTCTACGACAATTGCATCGGGCAGATATCCATAGTTGGTGTACCATTTATTACAGATCAGGGTTGCAGCTCTGGCGGAAGAGACGATAGGGACTAATTTCGTTTCAGAATCAGGCGTTAAAAACTTAGGGAGATCCAGTGGCAAACCAGCTCCAGAGAAGATAATGTTTACCTTTTCCTTTATTGAAGTGGCCACTAAATCAGCGTAATTTGAAAGTGCCACCATGATATTCACGCCAATAATACCTTGAGATTTTTCACGCGTTTTTCGAATCTCTGTTGTCAATCCATGAATACAATTCTTCAAGTAATCGGATGAGAAATCCTTGTATAGGAATCCAATCCCTGCAGGAGAAATTACACCAACTCCTCCCTCATTGGCAACTGCTGCTGCCAATCCGGATAGTGAAACTCCTACACCCATTCCTCCTTGAATAATAGGAAGTTTTATCTTTAAACCCCCAATGTTTAATGTTTTCATACCAATGTCTTTAAGCCCAAACTAAGTTCTTTAAGGCAGCACAATGGTAGGAATAGAATCTATCTTGACCAAGGAATTGGGCTATGTGGTTCAAAAAAGGTTGAAAACGCTGGATTTTGGGATGAACTGCATTATTCGTGGGACGAAATTCACCCAAAGAATCAAGAAAATATTCAAATCAGTTTTTCCTTGAACAAGTTGACCCAGTTTCTTGAAACCGGTACTGTAAAATCGATACGATCCAATCCGAGGTGATAGCCATTGGAAGTCTTTTTCAATTTCGTCACTTTGTTGATGTTAACCATCCAGCATCTATGGCACTTTAACATCACATCCGAAGACTCTAATGTTTTCTCTACATTGGTGAAAGATTGCCGAAAAAGTCTCTTCCTTACTGCCTGCTTTCTGTCGATCCAATAAATCTCAACATAATTGCCTGAAGAGTGAATGAGGATAACACGTTCGACCTCTTCAGCAAATGCCTGCTTTTTATTTTCAGCGACTAAATGCATGGACTCCTGGGCGGGAGGATTTTGAAATGAATTGATTTCCTCCTTAAGCCAACTTTTCCCTGAATCGATCATGTTAACGACCTTCATTTTCAAAGAGAAATTATAACTGATCAAATTAAAAAGGATCAATGGAAGCAATGAGAGTGCACCTGTTCGGAAGAAAGGTAGATCTGCGTAGGCAGTTGCCTTTGCCAACCAAGCCATGAAAGTAAAAACACCAAAAAGATTTCCAAACATCCATAGATTCCACACCAGCTCCTTCCGAATGGTCCACTTGGAAGGATCAAACAATTTCGGGAAAATGCCAGGAAGGATCAGTGTATTGAGAAACAATGTAGCGGCTGTAAGAAGTCCTGCACCTAACACAAAATAGCCGTCGTGTTCTGACTTTAAAAAATTAATCCCAAGTGGTTGTATATAAAGAACAATTAAAATAAACCCCATGCTAACCAACAAAATAGTTCGTGCATTGTGTTTAAAATTATTGTTAAACTGGTATGGCTGATTTAAATTTTCAAACATATTCTTTACCTATTCGGGATGTATCGCAAAGTTATGGAAGCTTTTCTACCGGTCTCTTAATTTAGAAATATAATATTTTAATTTGAGAAGTTCGCAAAATACGACCGAAAAATGCAAAAGCCCCGGAGCTAACTCCGGGGCTTTGCGGTCTGGACGGGACTCGAACCCGCGACCCCCTGCGTGACAGGCAGGTATTCT
>JBAXED010000114.1:0-13036 GCA_037140615.1 Prolixibacteraceae bacterium | reverse complement strand
TAACCATTAACCATTAACCATTAACCACTATCCATTATAACTCCCCATCTCCTGAAATTTTCTGAAATTCACCCACATCAGTGATTAAATCCCACGAATATCTGATGAACATTTTACCGACTTCATACTCCTTGAATGGTGTAACCGTTTCGCCAAGTGCCATCTTAACGAGCGCAGCCGGCTGATTTTGCCCTGCCGCTGCCGTGAGATAGATCCAGGCGGGAAAACGTGGGTTTACCTCCATTATGTAGGCAGTTCCATCGTTTGATTGCATGATTTCAAGTTCACAACCACCTCTCCATTTAGTGGCTTTTATAAATTTATGTGCCAATTCAATGTAAGATGCATCCTCAATAGTGATTCCTGCCCATGCCTTGCCTTTGTCTGTAATGAAAAGCTTTCGCATCGGTATGACACTTATCGTATTCCCTTTTCCATCGCCCAAGGCAGCAATATTGATTTCTGTACCATTAATGAATTTCTGGGCGATGATGGGCAATCCCCACTTGGATTGCAGTTTGTAAAATGCTTTTTGTGCCTCATCTTTTGTATTTACTATGGTAGCATCGTAGTACCTCCCTTTGATGACAAGTGGGAATTCCAACTCATCAGCAGCCTTTGAAAGCTCTGAAATTTGGTTGATGAGTCTGTCTTCAGGAACCATCATTTGGTGCTTTTTGCCGAATTTATACAACACTGATTTGTGCCTGGATTCGAACTGTTCCAGATCCGGCAAAAATGTCCGAATACCCATATTTTCGAGTTCATTCTGTATCTTGATAAAACCAAACAGTTCTGCATCAAAATTGGGAATGACCAAATCAATGTGCTCTATTTTTTGGATGTAATCCAGACGATGTAGTAGGTTTTCTGAACCGGATGACGGATAGGGAATCTGGTAAGTTTTATCAACCAGGTCGTGCATATAAATTCCTGGCTCAAGCGATTCGTAACTGAGTCCTATGATGCGAACGTCAAAGTCTTTGCATTCTCTGATAGCCCGAATGACTGCAACTCCTGGTCCGGGACTGTCAATGGCATTGAGTCCGGTAACTGCGATAACGATTATCCTTCCTGTACTGATATTTTTATTTGTTGCTTCCATTTTTGCTGTCAATCTTGATGCAGATTTTTCTATGCTGAAATATTATTCTTCCAATAAATTATACTCCCGAAGTTGGACCAGAAAATCATCGAGATCTTTTTCAATTTGGTTATTCTCTACCTCATATTTTTCATAAATCAAATTAAGAATGTCCTCTCGGGATTTATCTTCTTTGAATGCGGCAAAAATATCAAGACAGATTTGATTGGAATTGAATGAGTCGCCCGACCCGGGATTGAAGATGAATCCCGTATCACTTGTGGCTATATTCTTTTTAAATCTCATGATGGATGGTAATTATCAAAGTGTTAATACTTTACGATTTCAGTCAATTACACATAGAATGTCTTGTCCAGAAATTTCTGAAAATTGTCTTTGTACTGTTCTCCAATTGGAATGTAAATCTTTTCGTCAAAGATGATCCTGTTTCTTTCAATCACCTTAACTTGATTGAGGTTGACGATAAATGAACGGTGAACACGCATAAAATGATTATCCGGTAGCATCAATTCAATATTTTTCATCCTCATCAGTGTGGTTAATGGCTTCTCTTTGATTTGGTGAATGATGATGTATTCATTGGAACCTTCAATGTATTTGATCTCAGACAACAAGATTCGAATAAGGCGGTGCTCTGCTTTAACGAAGATGTAATCCGTTGATTGAGCATTAATTTCTGCGGTTTTGTTGTTAACATCGAACCAAGCCTTGGCCTTGTTGGCTGATTTGAGAAACATCGCGTAACTGATGGGTTTCAGTAGATAGTCAAGGGCATCCACCTGAAATCCTTCAATGGCATATTCGCTATAGGCAGTTGTGAAGATGACAGGGATCTTCCTTTCCAGCGATTTAACAAAATCCAGACCATTTAAATCCGGCATATTGATGTCTACAAAGAGCAGATCAACATCTGCTTCGCGAATGTATTTCAAAGCATCAAAAGCAGTGGAACATAGCGCGACAGTTTCAAAGAAGGGAGTTCTTTCGATGTAAGCACCTATCTGTTTCAAGGCCAATGGTTCGTCATCTACGGCTAAGCATTTGATTTTCATTTTTTCGTTTCTTTTTTGTTGATAATGGATGATGTTCTGATAAATGCCGATTGTCACAAAGACATTCAAATCCAAAAACACCGTATTTTGATCTTATTTATTATCTATGGGTACGCTTAAATAAACTTGATATTCTGTCTCAGTCTCTTTCACCTCGTATAAAAAATTCTTACCGAAATGAAGTTCAAGACTCTTCTTAATATTGGTCAAGCCAATTCCTGAATACCGGCTTTTGACTTCAGGCGTTTTGGACTGTTTGCTGTTCTTTATGGTGCAGTTTAATCTGTTCTCACTTAATTCAATTTTAAATAGTACGAATGATTCTTTTTGATAACTGACACCATGTTTAAAAGAATTTTCAAGCAACGAGATAAAGAGCATCGGAGGTATATTTATATCTGGTATCCCATCGGGCACTTCCATTTCTACCGTAACCTGTTTAGAAAAACGTAGTTGCATCAGAGAGATATAACTTTCGATGAAGCCAATCTCCTTTTTTAAGCTAGTTTGTCCCTGGGAGGTCTCATACAGCAGATATCTCATCATGGTTGAAAGCCGAATTACAGCATCTTTGGCATCTTCAGTATTAAGGTCGATGAGTGAATGAATGTTGTTGAGCGTATTCATGAAAAAATGCGGACTAACCTGATGGCGCAAAAAGGCAAGTTCAGTTTTGAGCTGTTCCTTTTCCAAATCTTTGCGTCTGTCGTCTGCAATCAGCCATTGCCCAATCACTTTGAAAGTTGCACTTGTTCCTACAATCAATATGGATATGATAAAGTTCGCAACGATAACCAGTGAAAAAGAATCATAATCCGTTTTGCGCTCGGGTCTGAAGCCGATAGGAGCAGGCATATTTGTTCCCAACTCCATGGGAATACCTGACCCTAAATTCATTGGAGGCATTTTTAGCGGAGCAGGAAAAAAGATTGAATTCAGAAATAATCCGGCTACTGACAGTATTATTATCAGTGAGATAGCATATATGAGATAAGCCTTGTAATTTTTTGCAATGAGATATTTGGGAATTAAAACCACAATGTTGATCATGAAAAGAACAAAAAATCCGAAAATGCGTAACCACTCAGAAAGTAATTTTTCCCAGTCAAGGGAGCTATATCCCCATTGGTTGAAAAATGGAATGGAAAATATCCCTATCCAGATTATTCCAAAAAGGAGAAATTCAATTACCTCAATTTTATACGATTTGTTCATGCTGGTTTTTTAACCTTTCATACAATGGATCAAAGATAGATATCCACCTAAGGATTGTATGTAAAATCAGTTAAAAGCTTCTTTTTATCAGTAAATAGGTGTTTTTAAACCGTGATTGGTTGATTGCTCTCGCGTGTGTGAGGTTGTTATATTTATTTTACCTTCACAAATTGTATATCAGGTTCTAAGATTCCTTCGTTTATGGCTGCTATTCCAGGCAAGGATTTGCCAATTTAACTATTTAACAAATGAAATAGTCATGAGAGAATTTTCACACCAACCGAAAATGATTAAGCGGCTATTCCATGCGACCTTTAAAAATCAAATTATATACGCATGAAAATTTGGCACGCGCTGATGACTGTCAGTTTCCTGTTTCTCCTTACTTGCAGTAACAGGACGGAGGAGAGGTTGACCACATTTGTTAACCCATTTATCGGAACAGATGAGGATGGCCACACCTTTCCCGGGGCGGTCGTACCATTTGGAATGGTACAGTTAAGTCCGGATAACGGAGAACACGGTTACAATTGGTGCAGTGGTTATCACTACTCCAGCAACAAAATTTCCGGCTTTAGCCATACCCATTATAGTGGCACAGGGGCAGAAAGCTTGTGCGATGTATCAGTATTCCCACTTGTAAATGCTTTGCCAACCTGGGAATCTGTCAGAAGCGATTTTTCTCATGCTGAAGAATGTGCTACTCCGGGTTATTATCGTGTCCTGCTAAAGAGCTCAGGAATTAATGCCGAGTTAACTGCTACGACACATTGCGGATTGCACCGCTATACCTTTCCGGAAGGAAAAAATTCACTGCTTCGAATTGACCTCGGTTTCGGAAATGGAGCCGAATCCAGGGTAGGGCACAATGGAGATGAGCCTCTGGAGTGCTACATCAAAAAAATTAACAATAACACGATCGTGGGATTTCGCCGCTCCATGGGTTTTGTGGGTCAACGCTGCGTCTTCTTTGCAGCCCAAACCAGCAAATCCTTTGGAGAGATGGTACTTTTTGCCGAAGGCATACAAATGAAACCAAAGAATGAGGCAACAGCAGTGAGACTTAACAGCTATCTGACTTTCCCTTCGACAAAAGCAAGAGAGGAGTTACTTGTTAAGGTTGCCATCAGCTCTGCTTCCATTGAAGGAGCAATGGCCGGATTGGAAGAGATTCCCAACTGGAATTTTGACGAGGTAAAGGCCAAAGCAGAAGCCTCCTGGGAAAAGGAATTAAGAAAGATTGTGGTTTCTTCGGATGATAAATCTTTTAAGGAAACTTTCTATACAGCAGTTTATCATAACTATTTCGCCCCTTTCAGGTTTGATGATGCTTTGGGTCAATACACCGGGGCAGACAAGAAGATACATCAAGGAAAAAATATCTATACACTTCACTCCTTGTGGGATACATACAGGGCAACTGCTCCTCTTTTTTCCCTTACTCAAACCGAACGACTGCCTGATATCATCAACTCTTATCTGGCCTTTTATAAGCAACATGGACTACTTCCGTCATGGGAGATGTATTTTAACGAAGCCAATGTGATGCCGGGTTACCATGCTGTTCCTGTTATAGCTGATGCGATCCTCAAAGGAATCGGAGGATTCAATTACAATGAAGCCTTTGAAGCAATGAAGTCAACGGCAAACCAGAACATTCGCGAATCTGATCTTTACCGCCAGTTCGGTTACGTGCCGGATGACAAGGATCCCAGACAACGTGGCGTTACAAAAACAGTCGAATATGCATTCGATGACTGGTGTATTGCGCAAGTTGCTAAAAAGTTGAACCTTCCTGAAGATTACAAAGACTTCATGAAAAGAAGTGGATATTGGAGAAATGTCTTTGATGCTGCCAGTGGCTTTGTGCGCCCGAAGGATTCAAAGGGAGCATGGATGCTTCCATTTAATCCGGCCGAATCAATAGGTTTTCAAGAAGGAAATGCATGGATTTACACATGGTATGTACCTCAGGATGTATTTGGACTTATTGAAGCAATGGGAGGGGAGACTAGATTTGATTTGAAGCTGGATTCACTATACAATGGTCCGGAGAAACCCTACCGTGATATCAAAAATCATGGATTTTACGGTTTATCGGAGTTTTCTAACGAACCCAGTCACCATGTGCCATACTTATATTCTTATGTTGGTAAACCATGGAAGAGTGCAGAGAAGGTGAATCATATACTAACAAAATTTTACAGCAATCAGCCAAATGGTCTTTGCGGGAACGATGACTGTGGACAAACAAGCGCCTGGTATGTTCTTAGTGCCATGGGTTTTTATCCGGTTAATCCGGTAAGCGGAGAATATGTGCTGGGCTCTCCGCTGTCAGGCCAATCAGAACTAAATTTCAGCACCGGCAGGCATTTCAAAATACATGCAGAACAACTTTCGAAGCAAAATATCTACATTCAAAGAGCCACTTTGAACGGATTGGCATATACCAAATCATATATAATGCATTCTGATATCATCCAGGGAGGAGAATTGGTGTTGTATATGGGAGGCAAGCCTTCAGACAGCTGGGGAGTCGGACTGGAGGACAGACCTGGACGAGCGGTTAGCAAGTAGAAAAAAATTGAAATTAGAAATATTAAAATACAAGTAAATTTTGGGGTACGGAAACCCTTCAAACTTTTCAAACTATTAAACCATTTTAAACGTGAAAACGGGAAAGATAATTCTGATGATTTGCTTCATATTGGCTGGAACGGCTGTCCAGGCTCAGCTTAAGCCATTTTATTCCGGTTCCAACGATAAGTACGGTTTCAAAGACAATCAAGGCAAAGAAATAGTTGCTCCCAGCTACGATTTGGCCTATTCTTTTACTGAAGGAATGGCTACCGTAAGGCTTGATGGCAAATATGGATACCTCGACGAAAGTGGCAAAGAGGTCGTGTCCCCCAAATATGATTTTACGTGGCATTTCATAGGAGGATTTGCCGCTGTAAAATTAGGTGACAAATTTGGTTTCATTGATAAAAAGGGCAAAGAAGTGGTTCCTCTAATCTATGAAGAAGCCAATAATTATCACGGAACCTGTTGCTACAAGGGAATGGCCCATGTGAAGGAAAATGGGAAATGGAAGATTATCCAGATTAAAGAATAATCAGGTTATTTACTCTTGTTAAACAAATACACTTGAGTTTTCTCTTTGAATTCTGAGAGATCCAGAATTTTTGCATATCCTCCAACTGTCAGGGTCGCCAAAACGGCCGTATGGACATCCTCTGCTTTCACAGTCTTGTTGCCAAATTTCATGTCCTTGGTGGCACATGCATCCTGAACAACAATGCATTCAAATCCGTAGTCATGAGCAGCCCTGACGGCGGCTTCCAGGCACATATGTGTTTGCATGCCGATGATTACCAGTCGGTTTACGCCATTAGTTCTGAGGTACTCCAGCAAATCTGTTTTGTAGAAACTGTTAACTTCTTGTTTAGTGATCACTTTCTCACCGGAAATAGGGGCAACATTTTGATGTATCTCAAATCCCTTTTTCGTTTGATGGCGGATGTGAACAACCAGTTGTTTTTGTTCCCTGAAGATTTGTAGCACCTCTTTTGCAGCCAAAGAGGCATCTTCTGCATGCACAAGTCCGGGACCTTCCCCCGGAAAATAGAAATTTTGAATGTCGATGATAAGCAGGGCTGTTTTCATGGGTTCGTTTTTTTGTTCGACTATTGGTTTCTCAGCTGTAAACAAAAACTCCATCGGGAAATGCAGACGGGCGCTCCAGGCAATCTCGTTGTGCTTGTCATTTTCATAGATTTTAGAGAGGAAATTCGATTCACCATAACCTTTTCCTTTGGCAATCAGATCGATAAAGGACTGGGTTGTTTCGTAGGCTTTATCGCTTTCGCCGGTGCCGTAATCCACGTAGATCTTGTGTTCAGCTGCGGAAGGCAGGTTCTTTTTAAGGTATTCAAAGGTGGCTGCAGGAAAAGCATAGCCGGGTTCTACCATAGTTAGCCAGGCTGGGGAAAGGCAGGCAACACCATTTACCAAATTCGGATACTCGCAAACGGCATAGACAGAAATTAATCCGCCCATGCTTGATCCCACCATGAAAGTATGCTCTCTGTCGGTGAATGTGGAAAAGTTTTTGTCGATGTAAGGTTTTAATTCGGAGAAGATAAACTTCAAATATTGGTCGCCACGGCCCCCTTTGCCATTGCAGAATTTATCGGAAACATATTTTTGGGTCTTTTCATCCAGGTTATCAAAGATTTTTGTTGGCAAATATTCTGAAATCCGCTCCATTCCATTGTTCCAGATGCCGACCACGATACACTCCTCAGATTTTCGCTCCTTCGTTAGCTTCGACAAGGTCTCATCCACTTTCCACTCCTGTTTGTTCCAGGCTTGCGAAGAATCAAAAAGCATTTGCCCATCGTGCATGTACACTACAGCGTATTTTTTGGTAGTGCTGTATCCCTCAGGCAACCAGATATCCACATTTCTGGCGGCTACGAACCGGGATTGAAAATTCTCTACGCGTCTGCAACTGCCGGAACTAACTTTTGGTGAATTCTGAGCGACAACAACAGTTGCCACTACCACAGAAAGGAGGATCAGGAGTATTTTTTTCATATCCATTATTTAAGCTTTAATGACCCGCAAAATTGTCAATTGAATATTGACTATTGTCCATTGCGACATGCTTATTCAAAGTTATGGATATTTCTTATTTCGCTGCTGATTCAGTGTGCTTTTTAAAATTATCCAGAATGGCCTGCCAGCCCGCTTTCTGCAATTCAATGGTATTCTCTGTTTCGGCTTCAAAAATCTCAATGATTTTGGTATTCTTACCTAAATTCTGAAATGTAACTGAAACTTTTCTGTCATCACCCAAAGTATATTCTATAAGTTGGTTGAGAATGATTTTGTCATATATTCCATAAAAATCGAACCCGAAAGATCCATCTTTAGCCTCCATCCTAAAAAGGAAGGCTCCACCAGGTCTCAAATCGTTCTCAGTCTTTGTTGTATGCCATTCACTTGAGGCAGTGTTCCATTGCATGATGTCATCTTTGTTAGTCCAGGCATCCCAGGTTTTTGTTACAGATGCCTTAACTGTCGTCTCTACTAAAATTTTTATAGGATGAATCGTCTTCATATGTTATGTTATTTTGAAGGGCAGTAAATCCTTCGTTTATCTTAGTTATTTAATTGATGAATGCTTTTACGAACTTGTATTTATTCAAGTTTCTTTTTTTGTGGATAAGCAAACGTGGTTCAAAGTATTTCGTATATATTCTAACAGGTTCAAAGCGGAGGTCAGATAACTCATCCCAAATTTGGTATTCCAGGTAGATGCTGGCAGGGAAATTTCAATGATCTTAATACTACTACTTTTGGTCTTTGAAGTGGATGGAAATGCCATCTAGTTAATACATCATCAGATTAGCATATAATATTCTGGCAGAATTCAGGAGATCCTATTCAAACCCAATCGATGCATAGCCCACCCAATGCCGGATAGTTGCATTGGCGGTTTTCCCCATTCGCAAATCCCCAACCTGCAAAGATTGATGGTCAATACTGGTTGAGTAGCCAATAAATTTCCCATTCAATGGATTACTATTTGTCTCATTTTGTAGATTTAAGGCGACCATCAGGCCAAGGGGTAAACTGTACCTGCCACACCAAGTCCATTTGTATTCTTTGTAATCTTCGGGTTGCACTGTAATACCCACAAATTTCCTGATTTTCTCAAGACTCGGAGTTCCCACCAGACAGCTATCAATAATCATGTGTTCTTTGGCTACCGCTTTAGCATATCCCATACTGTCAGCACCAAAAGGAGCCATATTCTTTCCTCCCCAATCCTCGTCGCCATAATGGACCGCATCAGTTGTAATCAGTAGCGCAATGTCTTTTCCCCATTCAAGCCGGCGCTCTTTCACTATTTTGGCAATCGCTGATGCAATAGGTTTAGCTATTTCATCCATTTTGTCGGCATTCATAAACGGAACAAGAATGGAGACAATTTCCACGTCCCTGTTGAAGTGCTGGAGAATTGGGAGCATACTTTCAACCGAATGTTCAACCCGTTGAAGGCTGTCACTGATCAGATAGAGTTCTTTTGGCAGCGCACCAATCAGTTGCTCCCTGAAAGAGGAGGCCTTTATTCTTTTATACGGTCCATGCCAATAGGTGTAATTGTCGAACACAATCCGGTCTGAAATATTTAGCTGGCGGGCTTTATGGGCTACCCCAAATATTACCACTATTTTGGCTTTTAAATTTTTAAGTAGGGCAGGGTACTGCCAGCTTGCGTAAGTATAGTCATCGTGCGGACAAATGGCTACTCTCCAGGCGATATTGGGTGCAACCTTTGCTGTCGTTAACTCGCATGGAAAGGTCCGGTTGATCCGGTTGACAACGGAATCAGTCTGCCAGTCGAGGTGGGCAAACCCAATGGTATCAACCATTCGTCTTATAGTCTGATTGCCGGAAGTAGTTTTTGCTTTTTCGGTGCAGGCCACAAGTGAGATGATCAGGCTTACAAGAAGTATAAATGTTCTCATTTCTTACTTATGAGTTTCTTCCATACAATTGTGTGAGCTCACGTAGGTGGGTTCCTTGCTCCTTTTTTAACAGTTCAGGATCCATGCGCCACAACCAATTCCCTTTGGTAGTCCCTGGTTTGTTCATTCTGGCATTTCCATCAAGACCCAGAATATCCTGCATCGGAACTATGGCCATTTGAGCAACAGATTCTTCCACTTTCCTGATAAGATTCCAGCTGTCAAGCGTTTCAGTTCCAAGATAACTATACACTTTAGCTTTTTCCTCCCGCTTGAGTGACTTGAGCCATCCTATGCTTGTATTGTTGTCATGGGTCCCAGTGTAGGCAACAAAATCACCTGAATAATTGTGTGGCAAATGGGTATTGTCAGCATCCGCCGAAAAGGCGAACTGGAGCACTTTCATCCCAGGTAGGTTGAACTCTTTTCTAAGCTGATCTACTTCGGGTGTTATTAATCCCAGATCTTCTGCTACGATAGGTAAGGATCCAATTTGTCTTTGCAGAAGTTGTAACATCTCTGCTCCATTGGCCTTCATCCAACTTCCGTTTATAGCGGTTTTTTCTCCTGACGGTATCGCCCAAAAGGATTCAAGTCCCCGGAAATGATCAATCCGCACCATGTCAAACATCCGAAGATTAAAGTGCAAACGAGCCATCCACCAATCATAACCTCGATCCTTCATACTGTTCCAATCGAACAATGGATTTCCCCACAACTGACCGGTTTCGCTGAAGTAATCTGGTGGCACTCCTCCGACAAAAGTCGGTTGTCTGTTTTCATCCAATAGGAAGAGTGATTGATTGCTCCAGACATCTGAACTGTTGAAAGCCACATACAATGGAATATCTCCGAAGATGGAAATCCCTTTGCTGTTGGCATAATTCTTCAGCGCAAACCATTGTGCAAAAAAAATGTATTGAAGGAAGCGGCTAAAATTGACCTCTTCTTCGAATTTGGTCATATTGTTGATCAAAGCAGTTGAATCCCTTAGTCTAAGATCTTCTTCCCATTCGCTCCAGTCGGCCCCCGGAAGATGTTTTCGGCAGGCGTTAAAAAGCGACCAGGATTCAAGCCACCACCAATGTTGATCCCAAAAATCGTGGTAACCTTGTGTTTTGAATCCTCCGGAAACTTTGAATTGATCGAATGCCATTTTTAACAAACGATCGCGATAGGGAAGTACTTTCTTAAAATCTATTTTCCTGGAAGGAAATGCTGGAGGATTTTCGATTAATCCCTTTCCCAAATACCCATCTCTTACCAGGAAATCCAAATCTATAAGGTCTGGGTTTCCTGCGAAGGCAGAGTAAGCTTGATAAGGTGAATGGCTCCAGTCTGTGGGACCCAGCGGGAGTATCTGCCAAATTCTCTGTCCTGCATCGCAGAGCCAGTCTACAAATGAATAAGCCCCGGCACCCAGAGATCCAATTCCAAATTTTCCGGGTAAGGAAGAAGGATGAAGCAGTACTCCGGAAACTCTTTTGTGTAATATCATCGTAGGAAAGGGATATACCGAAATAGTTGGTGTTAAATAATTCTTCGCCAAAAGTAAAAGTTATTTCCAATTGCTAAATAGTGTTTAGCTGAGTAACAAAATAAAATGTTGTTCGTAATAGAAATTGAATGCATATAATCATTCTAAATAATATATTAATCATGAAAAATTTTCTATTCATTTTATTCTTGTTAGTTATGGAAAACACAGTATTTGCCCAGTTTAGTCAGGAACCATTGCCATATGCTTTCGACGCGCTGGAACCTTCAATAGACAAGGCGACCATGGAAATACATTATGGGAAACATCACAAAGCTTATGTTGATAACCTCAACAAATTTGTTGTCGGAACACCTCAGGAAAAATTATCATTGCTTGATCTCCAGAAATCTGTAACTTCTGAGACTCCTCCAGCAATCAGGAACAACGGTGGTGGCGTTTGGAACCATACTTTTTATTTCAATGGGATGGCTGCCAATGCCGGGGGTGAACCTACAGGTGCACTTGGCGAAGCGATCAAAGCAGGTTGGGGTAGTTTTGATCATTTTAAAGAAGAGTTCAAGAAGGCTGCGTTGGGTCGTTTCGGATCAGGATGGGTTTGGCTGACTGTTGTCAATGGAAAGTTGGTCATTCATTCCACACCAAATCAAGACAATCCTCTGATGCAAGTTTCAGAAGTCAAAGGTACTCCAGTTTTGAGTCTGGATGTTTGGGAACACGCATATTACCTGAAATACCAGAACAAGCGAGCAGATTATGCTGATGCATATTGGAATGTGGTTAACTGGAGCCATGCCAATGAACTTTACAGTAAAGCACTAAAATAGGACTGTTTAATACAAAAAAAGAGGCCGTTCACAGTAAAGTGGACGGCCTCTTTTTATTGTTTAAATAGTTCAGAAAGGTCTGATTTTCTATTGCAGTTTAAAGCTGATAGGAACCGTATAGGATACCCTCACAGGAACGCCGCGTTGCTTGCCGGGTTTCCACTTGGGTAAGGTTGAAACAACCCTCAATGCCTCTTGGTCTAGCGAAGCATCAACACCTCTGGCAATTTTGGCGTTGGAAACAGAGCCATCTTTGTTTACTACGAAAGTAACAAAAACTTTTCCCTGAATTCCATTTTCCTGTGCTACTGTTGGATAAACGATAGCTTTACCAATAAATGTACGAAGGGCGAGCTCTCCACCGGGGAATTCCGGCATCTCTTCAACCACAACGAAAACTTGTTGTTCCTCTTTTTCCTGTACTTCTTCCTGTTTTTGCTCCACAACTTCCACAACTGCCTTGTTTTCCGTTGTCTGAACTTGCTCATCTGAAATCATCAGTTTGCTTTGATCTTCAACTTTAACAGAGTCGACCACAACAGGGGCAACATACTTAACAACAGCTTGCTGTTCTGCCGGTGGTGGTGGTGGTGGTGGTGGCGGTGGCGGCGGTATATCCTGCTGAAGGTTATTGGCCATTTCGGCAATTACCTCCCTGGCGTCCCTGGCTTTTTGTTTGGCTTGATTGCTAGCCCTGATATAGGGAACAATAACGATTAAACTAAGGACAAAAATACCGATCAGTGTAGAGATTAGAACAACACGGTTGTACTTTTTCCGAATCTGATACGCTCCATATT
>JBAXED010000113.1:0-13857 GCA_037140615.1 Prolixibacteraceae bacterium | reverse complement strand
GAGCACTAAACTACTTTTCTCCTGAAAAGCCCGAAAAATTGCAAACATTGAAAAATTTAGTTTTCCAGAAGTCTTTGTCTGTGATTTCTGCTTGAACAATTGCCTCGCAAATAAATAGTTATAAGTATCTAAGATCAAAATCTGTTTAATTGTTAAAAAGGTGGATATAATTCTGAAAACTATACTTGCACTTATGACGGGCTTCTTTGGGTCCTATTACATTGCAGATGTCGTGAAAAACAAAAATATGCTTTCCAGCAAATCCTGGTATCCAGTATTGGGCACCGGATTCGTAACCAATTTTTTCGACACATTAGGAATTGGAAGCTTTGCGTTTCAGACCGCCATTTTCAAACTTTTTAAACTTGTCGATGACAGGTTGATTCCTGGCACAATGAATGTTGGCAATACAATTCCCACCGTCGTACAGGCCTTTATTTTTATGACAGTTGTTAAAGTTGATTCGCTGACGCTTGTCTCTATGTCTGCTTCTGCTCCAATGGGAGCATTGTTAGGGGCAGGTATCGTAGCAAAGATGTCACGTCGCAAGATTCAGTTAGGATTGGGTTTCGGCCTAATGGCGGTGGCTTTCATAATGATAGCTGGACTTTTTAAGCTTATGCCAGCTGGAGGTGTAGCAATTGGTTTGACTGGATGGAAACTGGCTCTTATTGTAGTTCTAAGCTTCATATTTGGGGCCCTTCAATCTATTGGAGTTGGGTTTTACGCCCCTTGTATGGCGATGGTTTACATTCTTGGTTTGCATCCGCAGACTGCTTTCCCGATTATGATGACTGTTACTGCAATGCTAATGGCAGCAGGTGGGGCAAAGTTCGTCAAAGAAAATGCCTATGATCGAAAAACCGCTATTTCACTGACAATTGCTGGCATAGCCGGTGTGTTTTTGGCTGCTTTTGTTATTAAATCTTTACCTTTGATCGTGCTGAAATGGGTAGTCTGTATTGTTGTAATGTATTCTTCCATCTCGATGTTTATATCAGCAAAGCGGAAAGACTCTCAGCCATCTTTTCATAAAATAAACAAATAATTCATTCGGTCTAAGCTCAAATACAACACTTTACTAAACACAAAATTATGTTTTCAAAAGAAACTTACAAGGAACGCCGAAGGAAACTATTAAAATCAGTAGATAAAGGACTTATCCTCCTTTTGGGGAATGATGAAAGCCCTATGAATTACGCCGATAATGGGTATCATTTCAGGCAAGATAGTACCTTTCTGTATTTCTTTGGGTTGAACAAGCCATTTCTTGCAGGAATTCTGGATTGTGATTCAGGTGAAGTCTCGATATTTGGAAACGAACTTACAGTTGAAGATTTTGTATGGATGGGTCCTCAGCCCTCAATAGCAGCGCAAGGGTTACAGGTTGGTATTACGAAATCCGGGAATATTGCTTCATTAGTGACTATTTTGAAGGAGGCATTGTCCCATGGAAGGGAAATTCATTTTCTTCCACCATATCGACCCGAAAATAAGATTAAATTATTTGAGTGGCTTAATATACTTCCCAATGAAAGTATGGCTAAAGCTTCTGTTGAGCTCATTATGGGCGTTGTAAACCAACGTAATTACAAATCAGCGGAGGAGGTATCTGAAATTCATAAAGCTTGCGACATAAGTGTTGAGATTCATAAAATGGCCATGAGAATGGCAAAACCAGGCGTCTGCGAAGCACACATAGCGGCCACCGTTGAACAAATTGCTTCAGCTGCAGGAGGACATGTTTCATTCCCGGTTATTGCAACAATAAACGGACAAACTCTTCATAATCATTATCATGAAAATTTTTTAAAAGATGGCGAAATGTTCCTTCTCGATGCCGGGGCTGAAACATCAATGGGATATGCTGGGGATCTGTCTAGTACTGTACCGGTGAATGGAAAATTCTCTTCATGGCAAAAAGATATTTATTCTATCTGTCTCGATAGCCACAATACTGCAATTTCCATGTTGAAACCTGGTATTCCTTTTAAAGAAGTACATTTTGAATCGGCAAGGGTTATTATTCGTGGTTTGAAAGACATTGGACTGATGAGAGGTAATGTTGATGATGCACTGACAAATGGTGCGCATGCATTGTTTTTCCCTTGCGGATTAGGACATATGATGGGCCTGGATGCACATGACATGGAAGATCTTGGCGAAGTTTATGTTGGCTATGAAGGAGAAGTCAAGAGTACTCAATTTGGATTGAAATCTCTGCGTCTTGCACGTAAGCTGGAACCAGGGTTTGTTATTACGATTGAACCAGGTATATATTTTATTCCGGAACTCATTGATCAATGGAACGCAGAAAATCATAATGGAGATTATATTAATTTCGACAAAGTTATACAGTATAAAAAGTTTGGTGGGCTCAGGAATGAAGAAAATTTTCTGATAACGGATACTGGATTTGAATTACTTGGAAGGCCAAAGCCTAAAAGCATTTCTGATGTTGAAGCTGAATGGCAATTGTAAAAGATCGCTACTAATTGAATCCGCCCCAATATTAGTTATTTGTATTAGCTACGACTTAATCTGACAGTCAGGGAACCATAATTCATTTAAAATTAAACGAACTTTCTAACTCCATATTCCATCGCAATAACTTCACAAATACCTTAAATCGTCATATAAACCAACAGAATTTGAATGTCCCATCATTTGGCCTGTTTAATCAAAATATTCACCTTAATGTAAATACCCGAAATGTTTGTCCAAAAATGAAATGTTTCAGTAGGGTTACAGTAGTAAATAAAAAAACTCCGATAAAACACTGTATTTCAATGTTTTATCGGAGCTAATCTGTACCCGGGGCGGGACTACTTCCAAATTCCTAAACTATATTTGTAAAGACTGCTTGTGAATTCTCTTCCATTCTTTTATGTGCTTGCTAAGTCTTCAATTTCTGAATGCTCCATCGAAATACACAAATCTTTCCCTATCCTTTCCCAAGAAATAACAAAACCCGCTGAATTTCAGCGGGTTTTATATAATCAAGGTGCCCAGAACAAGACTCGAACTTGCACACCGTAACCGGCACCAGCCCCTCAAGCTGGCGTGTCTACCAATTTCACCATCTGGGCAGAACTTTTTAGCGTGTGCAAATGTATAAAAAAAAACAAAAATCCATCAACAGGATCAAGAAAAAAGGAGCATTTGCTACTTGGAATATTCGCAGCTGTATTTTATCTCCTCAACCAACATATCCTGACTAACCTTAAATTGAGTTATCTCAGTTTTAAGAACTTTGGGACTGTTAAAACTTTCGTATTGAAACTGTCCGGTATTGATAGGAGTTTGTTTAAGCATCACCTTGTTTTGGTAGGTTCTAAGAGTACCTCCGCCAATCAGATTTTCAATGTTCGTGGGAGCGCCCATCACCGCCATCACTTCCGAGAAGGATTTTCCCTTAAAATTCCTGTTCAATTTTGATTCGACCGAACAGCCAGACCATAAAACAGCGATGCAGAGGAGTAATATGCTCTTCAAGAAAAAAGTTCTTAATTCAACCTTTCTGGCCAAATAGCTCATGTATGTAATTTTTAGGCATTCATTATTAGTCTCGAAATTTAAGGAGATTTGTGTGATCTATTCTATTCCGTGCTGAGAATTCCGAAATTCTTATCTAAAATAATTAGAATTTTGGCAAGTCCCTGAAACAACTGAATTATTTTCCCCGGAATTGATGAATGTTCCTAATTACTTGGTTCTTACGGACTTCACACGCAATTCTGTGCGTCTGTTGTCACTTCGTCCTGCTTCAGTGTTGTTATCGCCAATCGGTGATGAAAATCCTGCTCCTCTGCTTTTAAGCCGGTAAGGTTCGACCTTCCGTTGCAGAAGTTCCAGAACAACCGCAGCAGCACGCTTTTCAGATAGTTCCAGGTTATATTCTTTGGTACCAACATTGTCTGTATGTCCAACAATTTCAATTACAACACCCGGATTTAAAGCCATAAATTGGGCCATCTCTTCCAGCTGGGATTGAGACTCCGGTTTCAAAAACCACGAATTGGTCTCGAAGAAAATGTTCTTTAAGGTAGTGACCGAACCTTCCGAAATAGCTTGCATTTTGATAACCATTTCTTTAGGATTGGCCTTACTGAATCCATTGAGCAAAGAGATATTTTCGGAGGCAAAAAGATACCCTTTGAGGGAAATACTCAGTCCATAATTGATACCTGAGGGGAGGCAAACCAAAAATGTTCCGTCATTTTCTGAAGAGGCTATTCTCCTTACAACCTTACTGGTAAATAGATCAGACAGAACGACTTCGGAGCTTAGCTTCATGCCGGTTCCGGCATCCAATACCACTCCTTTCAAGTAGGAGACCGGCTTGGGACGCAAAGAGTCTGACAAGTTAAAATAATAAATATCCTTCCCTTTAGCCGGATTTCGGTTGGAGGAATACCAGGCTCTTTCACCGGAAATTTCTACCACCATACCCTCCTCATTCTGGTTTGTATTTATCGGAAAGCCTAGATTGATTGGTTCTTCAAATTTTCCATTCTTCATTCTGGTTTGGAAAAGATCCGTTCCTCCAAGTCCGGGTCGGCCATCCGAGGCAAAATAGAGCGTTTTGCCATCGGCATGCAGGAATGGCGACAGATCGTTGCCTGCAGTATTTAGTTCTGAGACATTGACCACTTTGCCAAACTGCGGGATTCCATCTGCCGAGACTGCAGTCTTTTCGGCTCTCCAAATATCCATTTTCCCCTTTCCGCCTATTCGGCTGCTGACAAAATAAAGCGATTCGCCATCGGCGGAAAGAGCGGGCTGAGACTCCCACGCTGCACTATTCACGGGTTCGCCTATATTGATGGGAACAGTCCACTGTCCATTCCTATTCATGGAAAAATAAAGATCGCAACTACCGACTCCATTACCCCTTCCGCAGCCTGTGAATATCAACCATTTGCCATCGGCAGAAAGCGTTTGAGCACCTTCATTTTCGTCAGTATTCACAGGATATCCGAGGGGAATGGCTTTGTGCCAGCCGGTTGAACCAAGAATCGATTTAAAGAAATCTTCCTGAGGCTTTGAAATCTTTTGCCCATTTTTGTCCCGCGTTTCCAGTCGGGTAAATACCACCTCGTTGGCTTCGGCATTCAGGGAAGGCCAGTATTCTTCTGCATTTGTGTTGATTGAATCGCCCGCATCAATTGGCTGAAAAGCGATAGGATGACTTACTGCTTCTACCGAGAAATTGCAGGATGCCAACAATAGTTTCTCCGCCGGAGTAAGTGACTTTCTCAAGTTTGAATAGTGCGCCATACTGGCAAGAGCATCTGCATATTCTCCCTTTCTATAGCGTGCTTCTGCCAAAAATTTGAATCCGGCAGGATAAGAGTCTCCAGAAAATTTGAGTGCATTTTGAAGATAGCCTATCTCCTCTTCCGCTTTTCCAGCTTCATGACTCAAATCTGCCAAGGCAAAATTCGCCATGTAAAAAGTGGAATCCAGTTTGAGAATTTCATCTAACAGCTGACTGGATTTCAATGAATTGCCTTGTTGAGAAATAATGAGTGCCTCTTCGTACAACGCCAGGCAGTTTTTCTGAATTGAGGTTGCATTCTGGGCATTTAGTACTCCTGAGAGTATGGAAAATGTTACAATTGAAAACAACAACTTCATGGGAAATGTAAGGACTGATTGGATAAAAGTACAATTTTTATTGCAAGAACACCTTTGACCAGTTGACCCCTCAGCTACGCACAGGGATCAGCTTCCCATTAAATAATTCGACTCCTGTCACCCCTCGGCTTCGCTCGGGGACCGCTGACTTTCTTGTATTTTTATAACTTCGTCTCGCTCAGGGAGCATCATTCAAAAATCGAAAATTTCTCTTTGTCCAAATATACCAAATAAAAAAACCGCCTCGGTAGCCCGGACGGTTCTTTTTGAAATTATAAGCTTGACTACAAACTATTGATGGCATTGAGGTCATCAAAAGCCACCTGAAGTCGGGCGATAAGGGTTTCTTCACCTTTTCTGACCCAAACGCGGGGATCGTAGTATTTCTTGTTGGGTTTGTCGGCACCTTCAGGGTTACCGATTTGACTTTGAAGATAATCGTGGTTTTTGGCTTCAAACTGACGGATGCCATCCCAGTATGCCCATTGGGTATCTGTGTCGATGTTCATCTTTATGACACCATAACTGATGGCTTCACGTATTTCTTCGTGGGAAGAACCTGAACCTCCGTGGAAAACGAAATTAACCGGATGTTCGTCTGTTAAGCCCAATTTTGCCTTGATGTATTCCTGTGAATTTTTCAGAATAACCGGCATTAACTTCACGTTTCCTGGTTTGTAAACACCATGAACATTGCCGAAAGAGGCAGCAATGGTAAAGTTGGAAGATATTTTGCTCAACTCTTCGTATGCATAGCAAACATCTGCAGGCTGCGTATAAAGCAAGCTGTTGTCAATGCCGCTGTTGTCGACGCCATCTTCTTCTCCACCAGTAATTCCAAGTTCGATTTCGAGGGTCATGCCCAATTTGCTCATGCGCTCGAGGTAGCGTTTACAAATTTCGATATTTTCCAAAAGTGGCTCTTCCGAAAGATCGAGCATATGTGAACTAAAAAGTGGTTTGCCTGTCTGAGCGAAATGTTTTTCACTTTCGTCCAAAAGTCCGTCGATCCATGGCAGTAATTTTTTGGCGGCATGGTCTGTGTGCAGAACGACACGCACTCCGTATGCTTCGGCCAATGTGTGGATGTGTTTGGCACCTGCAACAGCACCAAGAATACCGGCCTTCTGACCTTCCAGTTTCAATCCTTTGCCGGCGTTGAAAATGGCGCCACCATTGGAGAACTGGATCATGACAGGAGCATTGGCGGTCACCGCTGCTTCCATGATGGCATTCACAGATGATGAACCTACGACGTTGACGGCCGGAATCGCAAATCTATTTGCTTTGGCAACTTTAAAAATGTATTGCAAGTCGGTTCCGGAAACTACGCCCGGCTTTACAACCTCAGCTATTCTATTCATAATGATATGATTTAATTTGACGTTCACAAAGTTAGGTATTCAAATTGATAAACGAATGGTCGGAATATTAAGATTAGGTAAATTAATGAGACATGAGATATAAGACATGAGACATGAGATATGAGTTATGAGTTATGAGTGCATGGGAAGATGGGAGGGTGGGAAGATGAGAGAATGAGATTGGAGGGGCGGCATATGTGGCCGTCCGATCCTAAAAGACCGTTGGGGCGGCTGCGATCCTCGGGCGGAACCGAGGGGGTGGACAATCAGATTGTGGTGAACGATCAACAGGTGTTAGTAGAGCTTCCGGTAAATGCAATTGACGCTTAGACATAAGGCGCAGGGGTAATCACGGTAGTTGACTGCCTGGCCAATTCCGATCACACCACTAATAGATTTCACGGGGTTCATCAAGGCAGAGTCTGTTAGCGTGACGCCACAAGGAGCAGATGGGAAAAGTGAAAAAAGCTTGTGCTGGTCAGAGACATTCCAGTGGCAATAGCCCGGACTGTAACGATTGGTTATTTTCTTGCCGGAGGGCAGCTCTTCCTGAATTAACTGCTGCATTCTGTCGCCCGTAGCCTCTGTAATAAAAGTCCCCACCTGATCAAAGATATAGCCCTTGGCAGGATCTTCCCCTTTCAGCAATTCCGCAGACTTCTGACTGATCGATTTTCCCGCAGTACAGACAAAAAACAAGAGCTTTTCGGAATTTCTCAATTCTTTGCTGACTGTTTTTCCAACCATAAATTCTTTCTCATCGGCATGGATGCTTCCCGTAGATGGTTCGAGTCTAATCAAGTCAAATATCCTGAAACATGCACGTATATCTGTAAGTTGAGAGGCAAAACCCAGTGCTTCATCCAGGTATTCGTCAAAAGGAGCAGGCAGTACTGAATCGGGAAACCCAAGTACTGCGTGAACTGCCGGCAAATCAATTGTCAGATCATTGAATTCGAAATTGTACTCTTTTGAAATCATCGCTTTATAATGTTTTAACGACTTCCCTCACCTGTCGGATGTGTTCAGGGGTAGTTCCACAACAACCGCCAACGATATTTGCGCCGGCATCAATAATCTCTTTAACCCTTGCAGCCATGTCTGAGGGTGATTCAGGAAAAGTTGTTTTTCCATCGACCAAACAAGGCATACCGGCATTTGCGTGAACCAAAACCGGAATTCCGGAATTGACCGACCGGATCTCTTGAACCATGCCAATCATGTCTTCGATGCCATTGCCACAATTGGTGCCAATCAGATCTGCACCGGCATCAACAAGAGTTTCGGTCATTTCTGCCGGAGAAATACCCATCATTGTGCGGTATCCTCCACCAATTATTTTCTGGAAAGTCATGGTGCAGAATACTTCGCAGGAGGTATTTTCTTTGGCAGCTTTCACTGCTATCCTGGCCTCATCGAGGTCGGTCATGGTTTCGATCATGATGGCATTCACACCACCTGCTTCAAGAGCCAGTGATTGCTCTTTGAAAGCCTCATAAAGTTCCTCTTCGGTCACTTCTTCCATCATTAACAGCTTCCCGGTAGGTCCGATGGAACCAAGAACAAAACGGTCGGGACCAGCTGCCTTTCGGCTGATTTCGCCTGCGGCTTTGTTGAATTCGAAGACACGATTTCCAAAGCCATACTTTTCAAGTTTGAAGCGGCTTCCCCCGAAACTATTGGTCTCAACAAGATCTGCTCCCGCTTCGACATAACTCCTTGCTATATCCAACACATCGTCCGGCCTGGTGATGTTCCATTCTTCAGGACATTCGCCCGGTTTTAATCCTTTTTGCTGAAGGAAGGTGCCCCAGGCACCATCGGAAACTAAAATCCTACCATTCTCTATTTCTGCCAATATCCTTTTCATGGTTGAAATATTATAAATGTTTTAATTTTTGAAACATATTTTATTTGTAATCGTTCTAAATTATATTAACCTTAGCATTTGCTATCACATAAAAATTAAAAGTAATGAAAAGAAACGAATTTTTCTCAACCTTGGGGATTTCTGCGGGTATGATATATTTGGCACCGGTACTTGCATCATGCAGTAAAAGTAGTATAGATTCAGTTGTTCCTGCTGGTGGAGGAACTAGCTCAGCAGTAGATTTTACACTTGATCTGACAACCCCTGCGTATTCAGCGCTTAACACAAACGGAGGATCCATCGTCAAAGACAACATCATTATTGCTAAAACTTCGGCGGGGGCTTTCGTAGCTGTTACATCCATCTGCTCTCATCAGCAGTACAATCCTATCTCCTTCGAAAGTGCTGCCAGCAGGTTTCATTGCCCCAACCATGGATCAAATTTCGGTTTGGATGGTGCTGTAATCAATGGTCCGGCGACTTCGGCCTTGAAAAAATACAACACGACTTTGACCGGAACTTCTTTACGGGTTTATGCATGATACGTTTCTCTGAAAAATAAATACAACAGCCGGGGTGAAATTTATTCATCCCGGCTGTTGTATTTGACAAGTATCTACTGCACCTGAATCAGCACAACAGACTTTGAAGGCAATACCGCATCAATTTTGCCATTGACAATTTTCACATCCTTGAAATCAGCTTCATTGACCTCAGCCTTTTTCCCAAAATCGTTGTAAGCGTTCATTTTGCCGGCAGTTACGACTTTACCGGAAACCTTGGTCAGATTGGATCCCGGCAAGTCGAAACTTACTTGCTGTGATTTGTTCGGATCCAGATTGCAAAGCGTAATACTAACAACCCCATTTTTGGTTGAAGCCGAGCAAGTTACAGCATCCAGAGCCTGATTATCGAGAGTATATGGGTTGCATTTGACTTCGACCGGCAACATCAAAGCATCCTGGTGAACTTTGTACAATTTAAATACATAATATGTTGGCGTCAGAACCATCTCCTTGTCCTTGGTTAGAATAACGGATTGAAGAACATTGATCATCTGGGCAATGTTGCTCATGCGAACCCTGTCGGCATGGTTGTTAAAAATATTCAGGTTGATTCCTGCTACGAGTGCATCGCGCAAGGTATTTTGCTGGTAAAGAAATCCAGGATTGGTGCCCGGTTCCACGTTGTACCAGGTTCCCCACTCATCGACCAACAATCCTACTTTTTTCTTTGGATCATACTTATCCATGATGGCTGAATGTTTGGTAACCAGCGTATCCATTTTCAGCGTCTTCTGCAAGGTTGTAAACCAAACCAATTCGTTGAAATCCGTGGCGGAGCCCTTGTTTCCCCAGTTGAAAGGGACAGTATAATAGTGCACCGAAAGACCGTTCATCATTCTGGTAGCCTCGCGCATCATCACATCTGTCCAATGGTAATCTTCCACATTGGCACCGCTTGCAATTTTGTAAATTCCGGGAGCACGCATGAAGGTGGAATAATTGCGGTAGAGATCGGCATAGTATTCCGGACGCATGTTTCCGCCACACCCCCAGGTTTCATTTCCTACTGCCCAATATTTGACATTCCAGGGTTTTTCGCGACCATTCTTCTTTCTTAGGTTGGTCATCGGGCTCTCGTTGGAAGAAGTCACATATTCGACCCATTCTGAGGCTTCCTGAACAGTGCCACTTCCCACATTCAGATTTACATAGGCATCTGCCCCAATTAGTTCGCAGAAATCTAAAAATTCATGGGTGCCGAAACTATTGTCTTCTGTTACGCCACCCCAGTGTACATTTATAATGGATGGACGCTTCTCCTTCGGACCAATTCCATCTTTCCAGTGATACGTGTCAGCAAAACAGCCGCCGGGCCAGCGAACCAGCGGAACACTCAGATCTTTCAGGGCCTTTACCACATCAGAACGGAATCCCCTATCGTTAGGTATATCAGATTTATCACCTACATAGATACCACCATAGATGCAATGTCCAAGGTGTTCAGCAAAATGACCATAAATCGCCTTGTCAATTTTGGCTCCTGGTTGATCGGCATGAACGACAATTTTCGACTGGGAAATCCCCGAAAGGGAAATGCCAATCAAAGAAATTAAGAATAAAAATCGAAGTGAAGGAAGATTTTTCATAGTTTATAGTTTATAATCAACAGAGTAAAAATAGTACTTTTTACTTTTAAAAAATGATTGTCAGGCGCTAATAATAATATTGTACAACATGTTTTGAAGCCTTCACTTCGTCTGGAAATACTAAATTTTCATCCAATTTATGTTGAACAACATACTATTATATAAGTCCAGGTTGCATTATCGATATATATTTGCAGAACGGATCAGAACAGATGTATAAATAGATCGGATGCAAAAATTCAGTTTCAAACCCAATTTAAATTCCGGCGTTTCAAAGGTTCAGCAACTGGTTGATGCCTTGATTCGGTCCATCAATTTAAAGATGCTGCGTGAAGGTGACCCCTTGCCTTCAGTGAATGATCTGATGAAAGAATCAGGGCTATCGCGGGATACGGTTTTCAAGAGTTACAGCGAATTAAAGCGTCGGGAAATTGTAGAAGCCATTCCCAACAAAGGTTATTTTGTGACCCGTTCCCAAAAGAAAGTATTCCTTTTTCTTGACACCTTTAAAGCGTACAAAGAGGTCTTGTACAATTCATTCAAACAAAACCTTCCAAAAAATACGATGGTGGACATCAACTTTCACCATTACAATTTCGAACTCTTTAAATCGATCATTCATAGCAGCAACGGCAAGTTCAATTCTTACATTATCATGAACTTCAACCATCCTGAAATCCCTGAGATCATTGGAGAAATTGATCCGGATAAGCTTCTTTTGATTGACTGGGCTATTCATTCTCAACCGGGTCAGGCAAGGGTTTACCAGGATTTTGGAGCATCTGTGTACAATTGTCTGACATCTGGATGGCATCTGCTCAGAAAATACAATGAAGTGGTCTGTGTTTATCCACAGTACACCTTCCACCCCATTGAGTCGGTCGACAATGTCAGTAGATTTTGCGCAGACAACCACCTTGATTTCAGTATCCTCTACAATCTCGAAGAGTTGGATATAAAAGTCGGCAAGGCTTATTTCGTCTTTGAAGACATTGATCTGGCTGCCATTCTTGAACAAGCCAACCGCAAAAAATTCAAACTCAGAGATGATTTTGGAATTTTATCTTACAACGATACGCCAATGAAACAATTTGTGGCTGATGGGATCACCGTTATTTCCACAGATTTTAAACTAATGGGAAAGCAAGCGGCAGAATTTGCTGTTGCCAATGAAAAAATCGATTTTCTCGTGCCGACAGAACTTATTATCCGTGAATCCTTGTAATAAATATCAGACTGCAACAGAACAGATAATATATTAATCTATAAAATCATACCATTATGTATCTATTGGGAATTGACATTGGAAGCTCATCCGTTAAGACATCGATCCTTGACGCGACGACCGGAAAGGTTGCGGCATCCGCTTTTTATCCGAAGCAGGAGATGAAAATTACGGCACTCCAGGCAGGATGGGCCGAGCAAGATCCGGAGTTGTGGTGGGAGAACTTAAAACTGGCGATTCAGGATGTTTTGGGTACCTCGAAAATTGATCCCAAAGCGATTAATTCTATCGGCATTTCGTACCAGATGCACGGACTGGTGGTTGTTGATAAATACAAAAAGGTGCTGAGACCTTCGATCATCTGGTGCGACTCGCGTGCGGCCGAATATGGCAATAAAGCCTTCAAGGATTTGGGCGAACAAAACTGCCTGGCCAGCTTACTGAACTCGCCCGGCAATTTCACCGCATCAAAACTCAAATGGGTGAAGGAAAATGAACCTGAACTTTACGATCGGATCGATAAGATCATGTTGCCGGGAGATTACATAGCCATGAAATTATCGGGAGATATCAAGACGACAGCCAGTGGCTTGTCTGAGGGAATTTTCTGGAATTTCAAAGAGAACAAGGTTGCGGAAAGCGTGATGAATTATTATGGATTCGACCGATCCTTCATTCCGCAAATCGTCCCCACCTTTTCAATTCAATCGGTTGTGAATGCTGAAGCCGCAGCTGAACTTGGCCTTGCAGAAGGCACCATCATCAGCTACCGCGCCGGCGACCAGCCAAACAATGCCTTGTCGCTAAATGTTTTGAATCCGGGAGAGATCGCTACAACTGCAGGAACTTCAGGCGTTGTATATGGTGTCAGTGGTGAGGTAAAATTTGATCCTCTTTCCAGGGTTAACACATTTGCACATGTTAACCACTCTGACAAAGCCACCCGATTGGGCGTACTGCTCTGCATCAATGGAACAGGCATTCTTAACTCCTGGCTTAACAAATATGTTGGAAACAGAGCCTTCTCCTATGCCGAGATGAATGAGAAAGCAGCCAGCATTGCCATCGGCTCAGAAGGATTGAGTATTCTGCCATTTGGAAACGGGTCAGAACGAGTGCTCCAAAACAAAAATATTGGGGCACAAATTTCTGGATTGGGATTCAATACTCATACTGATGCACATCTTTTCCGCGCAGCCCAGGAGGGTATTGTCTTCTCCTTCAAATATGGGATGGAAATTATGGAAGAGATCGGCATTCATGCAAGTGTCATCAGAGCCGGTAAGGCGAACATGTTCCTCAGTCCGGTATTCCGTGAAACCCTGGCCGGGGTTTCTGGGGCAACCATTGAACTTTACGATACAGATGGATCTGTTGGTGCTGCAAGAGGCGCAGGCATTGGATCAGGATATTACAGTTCTCATGAAGAGGCTTTTGCCAGTTTACAAAAGCTGGAAACCGTAGTTCCGGATACGTTAAACAAGAATGCATACGAAGATGCCTATCAAAGCTGGAAGAACCAACTCAGTAAGCAGATGTAATTGAAGAAGGAAACGGGAAACAGAGAAACGGTGAAACGGGAAACAGAGAAACGGTGAAACGGTGA
>JBAXED010000112.1:0-13997 GCA_037140615.1 Prolixibacteraceae bacterium | reverse complement strand
ATAAACAGCTGATGAAAGGTGTCATCGTTACTGATTATGTAAATTGACGCATTATTCCATGTCTTTTGATTATAACAGCGTGGTCAAAACGTGGACAAAATCAAAAAAACGAACAAATAAGTCGTTTTTTTGAGGACCCCGATAATGAATTTACTGCAAATGGATCAGAATTGGGCTGAACTGCTTGATCACGAAGTTTTTAGTCAGAGCTATTCTTCCAATGTGTAATATTTGCGTTTTAATCTATTTTCGGCGAGGTCCATGGTGACACAGGGCGAAAATTGCACTGCCAAATTATGGAAAGCAAAAGGGCAAAAAATGCAAACTCTTTCTTCAGTGTGGCTGAGATGCCTTTAATAGTAATGAGTGCAACACAATAAAGCATTAATGCGAATTATCTTATCAATATCCTGCAAACCCTTTTTCGACGGCAATTTCCAGGATTTCAATTTTGGGTGATTCGTAAGGAGTTGCATTCGTCTGGAAATCCTTGAAGTCGGTGATGATAATTTGTTTCATCTAATCGATTTAAAAGTAAAACGAACATGCTGACTGGATTTCGAACAATTTTAGCTTTGAGTAAAAGATAAATTGATCAGGCATTGTTTGATTTACCCAAATTTAAGAAATAGTAGAATTTAATAAAATAGATTTTTAGATAATCTCAATCATGAAGGCAGCGTACTGAATTACCATATTGCTTCTCTTGCTCAAACTCGTACGCGGGGCTATATAAATTGGACATTGCCCAGTACCAGGCCTTCGTAGTATAAGTCGAGGACCCGGTAGCAGACCACCAGACACCGTTGAGTCCTAAGAGACCGAATACTCCAAGATTGTCACGGATACCACCTGGATAGGCGGTAAACCCAGTCGAGTTCGTTCCTGTATTGGAAGATGTCCAATAGGAGGTGCCATCAACCTTTAAATATTTACCGGCTACATCTTCTCCTCCCAAATAGGCTGTAAGGATTGTTCTTTCTGCACGGCTTGGCACATGCCAGCCAGATGGACAAATGTTTTTTCCACCATTGCTGGCTACTTTGGTAGCCTCATTGTTATCTGCAGCAAACCAATTGTAGAGTTTACCATATGTGGTGGAATAGCTTGGTGTATTGCTGTAATTGCAATAAGCACCAGTGGTTAATGCAGCCCAAGTTCCATCAACCGTCTCATTTGGTATTGGGGTTCCATCGTTGTATTTGGAGGTATTCAGATTGGAGGCCATCCAGGTCTGGGTGCCAATGGTAACCGTTTGATAGGTGTTGGAATCCACATCGCTTACCGTTCCCGAAAAGATGAGCCCACTTAATGCGATCGTGTAGCATTTGCCACGCACAAAATTTATCCCATTTTTTTCAACCACTGTTACCCCTGCATCAGAGATGATTTTTATACTCATATCGCTGTAAGTGTAGGCAGTCTGATCTCCAGGTAAAATCATCATATATGCCTTGGTGACAGACCCGCTGCTTAAGGTGCAGCCCGAAACCCACAACGTCATTGTATTATATCCGACCGCATTGTCTATCACGTAACTGTTTTCTCCTGTGGGTGTAGCCTGTGTCAGATTAATCTTACCGGAGTAAAGGGAAAGCTTGGAATCGGTCGAATAAAGAGAAATTCTTGATAAGTTAGTTGAGCTTTGTCCGGCAGCCAGCTGAAGGTCAAATTCCAGCAAAGTGAAGACATGGTTGAAATTCAGGTTGACATCTACCAGCTGTCCATAGGTCCCAGGTGATACTGCCGCTCTTGCAAGAGTAAAATCAAGTGCACCTATGTGGCTGCTGGTGTTCCCCGTTTGTGTTTGTGAGCCCCCCAAATAGAGATCAACGGCTGTGGCTGCAGCTGATCCGGTTACCCAGGGATAATAGGCATAAAAAGTATGTGTGCCAGTACCCCATGTCATTGCTCCTGTAAATGAAGAGGTTGCCCCTGTTGTTGCTGCCGTGTATGCAGCATTTGTTTTATTACTGGTTGCCTCTGCGCAGTAAAGGCCCATCTTATCGGTAGTGGCAACCCAGTTAACAGTTAACCCGCTTAAGGTAGATTTAAGTCCTGCTCCGGCATCCTGCCCGGTTACCAGAATTTTGCTACCGATTTGAGTAGCAGCTACCGGGTTGGTTTCCTTTTTGCAGGCGGATACCAGTACCAATAAAGCAAATAGTATTGAAAATGCGGTAAATTTTATTGTTTTCATGGTTCGTTTTTCATTGTTCGTTGTTCACTGTTCATTATTCATTGTCAACTGATCGGACGGCCACACAGGGCCGCCCCTGCGAATTCAACTCTTCGCACTACCATGTGCCGGAGCCCCACTCTGATGTTGAGTCGGCAAAACCTTTTTCGACAGAGATTTCCAGAATTTCGATTTGGGGAGGTTCGTACGAGTTTACAGCCTGCTGTAAATCATTGCAGCTTTTGGGAATAAGGGGTTTCATCTTGGGAGTATCAATTTAAATGTACAGCGGATAAAAGGTGTCATCGTTGCTGCTTATACAAATAGACGTATTATCCCAAGTTTTTCTGTTATTAAAGCGTGGTCAAAACGTGGACAAAAGAAATTAATCTCAAAGCAGTTGAGGAAGCAGTAAAACGCGGAGGTGCACCGTCCTCTGTACTGCTCCACCAGTATCCGTAGTCGCCTACGTCGTTGAACAAACTATCATAGTAGTCGCGGTAACCTCCCGGGAAGGGCGGTAAAGCCTGTCTCGTTGGTTGCTCCGGTGTTCGGAGATGCCCAGTGGGTGGTGCCGATTTCCTTATATGAACAACCGGCTTCACCTTGACCTTCCAAATTCGACCGCTCCGCGGTAAGTTTTAAAACCCTGACTGCCCCACGGGACAGCCAGGGTAAGTGTCGGAAGTGACCGAAGTGCCAAAAGTGACTAATCCTTAACGCAGCGAACAGAAAAGCCGCTTGCCCGCTCGTTGCTGTACATATTGGCACCGCTATTGTAGAAGGACAGGCTGCGCGAGTAAAAGCCATCTACGGCACTACTCCAGTAGTAGCCGTACAAATAATAGAGCAAACCATCGCCGCTGTAGCGGTAGCCTGCTACGGGGAGTTTAAGTGGCGAGCCAAAAGCCCCTGCTGAGGTTTGTGCACTCCAAGTTGCCTTTTCTGCATTAAATTCAGCCTCGGTAGGTAGTCTAAAACCGCTCGGGCATGGGTTGTTGATGCCAGTCAATCCCTGCCATAAGTTGACGTTTTGTGGGTTACGCCAATCGTAATTGGAACCTGCAGAATTGTTTGTTATAAAATTAGCATGCCCCGGTGCATCTGAGCTTGACAAGGTGCCGGTTGTGACTGATGTTCTGATTTGATGCCCATCAGTGCCTCTTCCCCATTGGTATAGATCTCCGTAAGCATTTTCATCGATGCTGCTTATAGCAACCCGCGAAGCACCAAGGTTCCTGTCCATCCATGTCTTACCAGTTGTTGGATTGGTTACTGTGCTGAAATAATTTCCATTTTGATCTATTCCGATTATTACCACATATTTATTGCCACGTAAAAAGCCTCCGGTTGGAGCTGCTTTGCTGATGTCGGTCCATGTTGTGCCATCTGATGAGAGTCCAATAGTGCAATTACCCGTCTGTGTGCCGGGATTGATAACCATGTAAACTGTGGCAGCAGTGCTGGCATTAAGAGTCGCCGGATCGGTCAGCGTTACGACAGCCTGAGTTGTTGTTCCTGTCGTGCTGATAGCATATGCTACATCCGTTGCGGGAGTAGCTTGGGTGATGTCAATAGTGCCACCGCTGAAGGCAAGAGTATTGCTTCCCGAGAATTTAACAGCTTTTAGTGCTCCCGAACCTTTGATCTGAAACTCAAGTATAGTAAAGAGATGATTGTATCTAAGGTTTACTTCATTTGCTACTGCATTGGTGTTGGCCGGAGAGGTTACTACTGCAGGTGTGGCGATCATAAAATCAAGAGCCCCGATGTGAGCACTGCTGCCAGCTCCTGACTGGGTCTGTGCCGTTGCCAGCGAAACCGGCACAACTGTACTTGCTGCAGAACCTGCCGTATAAGGGTAGTAGGCATAAAATGTATGAGAGGTACTTGCTGCGCCCCAGAACATTGTCCCTGAAAAGGCAGAAGAAGCAGCAGAAGTTGCTGCCGTAAATGGGGCATTGACGATTACACTACCTCCTAATCCGGTTTCTGTACGTGCTTTGTCAGAGTAGATTCCAACTTTGTCGCTCGTTGCGACCCATACGGTTGATTGTCCGCTTAGGGTAGATTTAAGTCCTGTTCCGGCATCCTGTCCGGTGACCAGAATTTTGCTGCCGGTTTGTGTAGCGGCTTCTGGGGTGGTCTCCTTTTTGCAGGCGGATACCAGTACCAATAAAGCAAATAGTATTGAAAATGCGGTAAGTTTTATTGTTTTCATTGTTCACTTTTCATTGGTCGTTGTTCACTCTTTATTATTCATTGTCTACTGTTCGGACAGCCACATAGGTCAACTCCTACTATTTCAACTTATCTCTCTACCACGTGCCGGAGCCCCAGTCGGAGGTTGAGTCGGCAAAACCCTTTTCGACAGAAATTTCCAGGATTTCAATTTTGGGTGGTTCATAGGCATTTACAGCCTGCTTTGGTTCATTGCAGCTATTGGGATCAATGGGGTGCATAAATATTGTGGTTTAAATATGTAAAATGAAAAAACGCACAGCTTTGTTTATATATGACTGTGCGTTTGAGACTTTGATGCTACAAACCATATACATGCAATAGGATGTTTAAAATTTCGTTACATACTTGAAAATACTTTTCAAGTACATCAGCCGATGAATCGCATTGCCGCCATTGTTTTTGTAAATTGACGCATTATAACTAGTCTTTCTATTATAAACGTGTGGTCAAAACGTGGACAAAAATCAAATAATTGCCTGAGAAATTAGGTTTAAATAAAAGAAATTCATTCGCTTTTTTAGCGAACATATAGAAACTTGCACGACCTTTGTACGGAACAACGAAACGGACATGGAGATTGAATTTCGGGAAAAGTATTTGCGGGAATTATAAATAGAAGAATTATGGGTAGCCTGGGATTTCCGTTTCGCCCTTATCATCCGGGCAAATTTCTAAAAGAAGAATTGGAGTGTCGCCATTTGTCGCAAAGGAGGTTGGCATTAAAACTCGGTCTTTCCTACTCCATGCTGAATGAAATTCTAAACGGGAAAAGAACTGTCACAACGGATTTTTCTTTGCTTATGGAGGCGGCACTTGGTGTCAGCTCCGATTTGTTGCTGCGAATGCAAGTGAGTTACAACATTCAAACTGCCAAACAAGATAAGACTCTGTCACAACGCCTTGCCGAGGTTCGCAAGATTTGCGCCGTTATGTAATGGCACTTGCACCCCTCTTTGCAGACGAGGGTGAGCGAGTTTATCCAGGGAAGGATCTGCAGCTCCAATTACACTTTTATTGATACTTAAAAGTTTCTACAATGAGTGTACAAATATCTTTGCATGTATTTGCTTCCATTGTGCCTAATTTCTCGATCAATCTTGTTTTATCCACACATCTTATTTGATCAACGACGAGTTGCCCGTCTTTGCCCTTAAAATGACAATTAAGTCTTGTGGGATATGGTTTAATTGTGCTGGTCATAGGTAAGATCACTACCGTATTGAGAAATCTATTGGTTTCATTTGGCGAAACAACCAGGCATGGACGATTTTTATTGATTTCCGAACCTTGCGTTGGGTTAAGTTCAATATTCCATACTTCAAATCTTTTTACCATGTCCATTCCTTTTTATCAAAATCATTTTCAACATCAATTACCTCATTCTCCGGTATAAATCCGTTGGCAATGGCAGCGGAAAATTGCTGCTCCCAGTTACTCCTTGATTTATTCTCTGCCATGGGGGTTATGATCAACGCACCATCTTTCGCATTAATATCAACCTGCGTTGCCTCTCCAAAAGCGGTTAGTAGCTTCTTGGGAATGATAAGCCCTTTTGAATTACCTATTTTCACTATTGACGTTTCCATGTTAAAATATCTTTATGCAAAGGTAATAATTGTTATAACATGTTATAACAATTATTACCTTTTTTTTCACCGCTGGTGGAATCCGCACCAGCCGGGTGATGGTGGAACGTCATTCCGAACTTGATTCGGAATCCCCTCAACATTGAGGGGATGCTGAAATATATTCAGCATAACGCGGGGCACTGGACGCAAAACGCATGACGTTGGATACATAAAACTTAACCCAACACCAGGAACAGGTATTGTTTGTGCTACAAATATCCCAGAAAGAGTAAAATTAATCCAATAGATTTTCAAATAGGTTTAATCCTGCAACCAACGTACAAAGAGCTCAGTCTGCCCGGAGTCTATGTTGGGGTCGCCGCGCTGAAGGTAATTTTTGTAGAAATAGTAGGTCATGTCGTATATCGCCTCTGCCTTTTGGTAACTAAACATCTTCCGGTCATTGCCAGGTCGTGGTATAAGCGGCTCCTGGTTTTGTTGGTTGTTGTCCATTGTTGTAATCAGTTGTTGGTTTTAGTGGATCAGAATTTAAGGTCATTAAGGACTTTAAGGACTTTAATGACTTTAATGACTTTAATGAAACCGGCTGATATTACCAATTTATCGGATTGTGACCTCTTCAAAAAAACCGACCGCTTACTTCGACAAGCTCAGCACAAGTCGCGGTTAAATTGTTAAAAAGTTGAATCGTTAAAAAGCCCGAACAGCACGCACACGGAGCGCGTAGCTCTTATCGTTGGAGTACTGGCCGTTATTGGGGAAGTACTGGTTGAACGCGGCGCTCCAATAGTTCTCGCTGGAACTCCAATAGTAGGCACTGGCAAAACCGCCAACCTCAGTCCTGTTTAGGTAAAGTTCGTTTAATTCATCCTTGCTTGGCAAATACCAGTCGCTAAAACCTCCACCATTGTATGATCTTGCCAGACCCGCTGCGTAGGTACTGCCCGCTCCATTCTGGGCGATGATCTTGTCCGTGTTTGCTGAGCCACTCCCAAGCGTAGTGAGTGTTCCTGCCACCGAAGTGCTTTGATAAGCAGGTTCTGCCCATCGAATAGCTATGCTTTGGTCGGATGTGGCAGCTATTAATCCGTGTGTTTCACCAGATACATAACCGAAGTCGCTGGGTTGTAAAATGTAAAATATCTTGCCGCCCTGATAACTAAAACCAGCAGCTGAAGCTGAAGCAGTTGCTTGATCAATTGTGACCACATATTTTTTGCCACGCAGAAAGCCCCCTGTCGGGGCTGTTTTGCTGATGTAGGTCCAGTTTGTTCCATCCGACGAGAGTCCAATTAAGCAATTACCCGTCTGTGTACCGGGATTGATGACCATGTAAACTGTAGTAGCAGTGCTGGCATTAAGGGTGGCCGGACTGGTCAGCGTTACTGTAGCCTGATTTGTCGTTCCTGTCTGGCTGGCAAAAGTATAAGCGACATCCGTTGCAGGTGTGGACTGGCCAATGTTAATCGTACCACCGCTAAAGGCAAGAGTATTACTGGTTGAGAGACTCACTGCCTTAAGTAGTCCTGTTCCTTTTATCTGAAACTCCAGAACCGTAAAGAGGTGGTTGTAGCTTAGGTTTACCGCACTACCTACCGCATCAGTGTTGCCAGGCGACACTACTGTTACCGGGGTAGCCACCATAAAATCAAGGGAACCGATATGGGCGCTGCTGCCGGCTGCTGACTGGGTCTGTGCCGTTGCCAGTGAAACTGGAACGGCCGTACTTGCTGCAGAACCTGCTGTATAAGGGTAGTAAGCATAAAAGGTGTGATCGGTTGCAGTGCCAGTACCCCAGAACATTGTCCCTGTAAAAGCAGAAGATGGGCCAGAAGCAGCTGCCGTAAACTCAGCGTTAACGATTGCACTTCCTGAGCCTCCAGTTGCTGCACGCGCTTGCGAAGAGTATACTCCAACTTTGTCACTCGTTGCGATCCACACGGTTGATTGTCCGCTTAGGGTTGATTTAAGTCCTGTTCCGGTATCTTGCCCGGTGACCAGAATTTTGCTGCCGGATTGTGTAACGGCTACCGGGGTGGCCTCCTTTTTGCAGGCAGAAACCAGTACCACTAACCCAAATAGTATCGAAAATATTGTAAATCTGATTGTTTTCATAGGTTGCTGTTTTTAACTGTTCACTCTTAACTTTTCATTATTCACTGTTTACTGATAGGACGGCCACACAGGGCCGCCCCTGCGAGTTCAGCCATTCGCACTACCACGTGCCGGAGCCCCAATCAGATGTTGAGTCGGCAAAACCTTTTTCGACAGAGATTTCCAGTATTTCGATTTTGGGAGGTTCGTACGAATTTACAGCCGGCTGTAAAACCTTAAAGCTTTTGTGAATAGGGGGTTCCATCTTGGAGGGTCTATTTAGATAAACAGCTGATGAAAGGTGTCATCGATACTGATTCTGTAAATTGACTCATTATAATCAGTCTTTCTACTATTTAAACGTGGTCAAAACGTGGACAAAAAAAATAAACAGGTAAAAACCATTGGTTTTTACCTGTTTATTTTTAGTACGTGGCTTTGTGAAAATTGTGCCCTCGCTTGATCGTTTTATTTCTGCTATTTCGAAACCAGCTTATTGATCTCCCTTGTCGGAGCTAGTGCTTTCGTTACTTTTCCGGCGGAAAGTTCCTTGGCAATCTTGAAGGTGGCGGCCTGTTTTATTTTCAAAGATGAGGCACCAATCTTCAGGTTGTACGTTCCGGGTTCGGCGATCCAGGATGAGGTAGCTTCCTCGAAAGAGGCAAAATCCTTGGTCCCGATGTTGAAACTCAACGATTGCGTCTCACCCGGTTTCAATAATTTTGTCTTTCCAAAAGCTGCCAAAGTTTCCACAGGCTTGTTCAGTTTACCCTTTGGAGAACCAATGTAAAGTTGAACAACTTCGCGGCCGGCAGTGGCTCCGGTGTTTTTCACAGATACCGAAACCGTCAGCTGACCCTTGAAATCTGCACTGCTCAATTTCAGATTGGAATAATCGAATTTTGTGTAGGACAATCCGTATCCGAATTCGTAAGCGACAGGCACTTTGAAAGTGTTGTAATAGCGGTATCCAACGTAAATATCATCCTCGTAAATCATTTCCCAGGGGGTGCGGCGCATAAAAGAGAACCCGGAAAGATCGGGTGCTGCATCTTTTTTGTCGGATTTTTCGGCTATGCCCGGAAAGTTCTTTGCAGAGGGAGTATCTGAATAGGTGAGCGGGAAGGTAACAGCCAGTTTTCCCGACGGATTAACTTTTCCGCTCAGAACATCTGCCACAGAGTTTCCACCCTCCTGACCGGGTTGCCAGGCAACCAGAATGGCATCGGGGATGGCGCGCCAGCTTGCTACTTCAACAACGCCAGGAATATTCAGCACGACGATGGCTTTTTTTCCTTTGGCATGGAATGCGTTGGTTACATTTTTGATCATCTCCTTTTCTGTGGCGGTCAGTCGAAAGTCACCTTCGCTATCGGTGCGGTCGCGGCCTTCGCCTGCATTTCGGCCGATGGTGATGAGTGCCAGGTCGGATTTTTCGGCCATTTTCACGGCCAGATCAGTTGAAACGGGCATCTCGGCCACCGGATCTTTGCCACCCATGAATGCGAACGGATTTTTCGAAGGACCACTTTTGGCCTTGACGTCTTTCACATACACATCATAAATATTTTTTAACTCCTCATCCGAAGTATATCCATCATTGGTTAATCCCTCTGTCAATGAGATGGTATAGGCTTCGTTGACATCGCCACTGCCGGTTCCACCAGAAACCAAATCGTAGGAAGTATTGCCGAAAGCAGCAATTTTCTTAACTGTTCCCGGGATAGGCAATGCATTTGCTTTGTTCTCCAGCAGCACCATGCCATCGGTGGCTGCCTGACGGGTAATGGCCGCATTGGCTTTTAAATCCGGGGCATTGGAAACTGCGTAATTGTTGTAACGCGGAGCTTTTAGCATGATATTCAAGATTCGGCTGACATTCAGGTCGAGCACTTTTTCGTCGAGTTTACCAGTCTTTACTGCTTCAATCAGTTCGCGGAATTGTTTCGGCTGACCGGGTTGTATCATGTCATTGCCGGCTTTCATCTGGGCCACCACATCGCTGCCACCTCCCCAGTCGGTCATCACATACCCTTCAAATCCCCAATCGTTGCGGAGGATTTTGGTCAATAGATCGTTGCTTTCGGAGGTATAAGTGCCATTGATTTTGTTGTAGGACGACATGACGGTCCAGGGTTGAGACTCCTTCACAGTAATTTCGAATCCTTTCAGATAAATTTCACGCAAGGCACGTTCGCTGACGATGGTATTGACAGTCATGCGGTTGGTCTCCGAATTGTTGGCAGCGAAATGTTTGACAGAAGTGCCAACTCCGTTCGACTGAATCCCTTTGACCATGGCAGCTGCAGTTTTCCCGGCTACAAGAGGATCTTCGGAATAGTATTCAAAATTACGGCCGCAAAGCGGATCGCGCTGGATGTTCAGTGCAGGTCCCAGGATGACGTCCGAACCATACTCCTTAACCTCGCTCCCCATGGCCTGACCAACTTTGTAGACCAGTTCTGCATCCCAGGAAGATGCAAGTGCCGTCCCTACCGGGAAAGCCGTGCAATAGTAAGTTCTGGTTTCGCCTTTGCGCAAGGGCTGGATACGCACGCCGGCAGGACCATCCGTCAATACCTGCGAAGCTATGCCTAACAGCGGAAATTCGGAGGTTACACCAGCAGCACCCGGCAGATATTTCCTGATTTTTTTGACCATAGCGACATAAGAAGTATCTTTTGAATCGATCTCTCCATTGAATCCCGGAGGCATTTTCTTTTTTATTGAATCCGGAAGTTCAAAAAACATCCCAGTTCCAACCACCAGTTGTGCTTTCTGGTCGAGGGTCATTTTGGAGAGGATGCTTTGGATTTTTGCTTGATTTTGGGCTTTTGCCGCACCGAATATGAGCAGAAGGGCAATTAGCAGGATGTACGGTTTGTTATGAATTTTCATTTGATATATGATTGGGTTAAAAAATTACACAGAGTTACACAGAGGAGTCACAGAGTTACACAGAGAAGAATAAGGCAAAGGTCTGTCACTCTTCGCTCTTCACTTAAAAAGCAACGGCACAAATTCCGACAAATACACTCTCCAATTGGTCCAGGTATGGCCGCCTTCGCTTTCACGGTAGGTATATTTCATGCCCATGCCGTCGAGTTTTGCGCGGTAATCAGTCACGTTTTTGTAGAGGAAATCAGCCTTTCCAATACCAATCCAGTAAAGCTTGTACCCATTGTCCTTCTGGGCTTTCAGGGTACCATCGATATTTTCGTAAACTTTCGAAGTGGCTTTTTCGTTGGGAACAATGGCTGCGCTAAACAGTCCGACGTAATCAAAAGTGTTGGGATAAAAATGCGAAATATGCAGCGAGTGAAATCCGCCCATCGACAATCCGGCGATAGCCCGGCCTGATTTCTCAGCCTTGACGCGATAATTGCTTTCTATAAATTTGATCACATCGGCGAAAGTCTCTTCAAACTTGCCATCCATCGTGTTGGGAAGCTGGAAGCTGGGTTTGTACATGTTGAGGTTCGATTCGCCCGGAGCGGCTTCCTGCGCCACATTTCCGTTGGTCATTACCACGATCATCGGTTTAGCTTTGCCTTGCGCGATCAGGTTATCAAGGATTTGTGAGGTACGGCCAAGGGCAATCCAGGCTTCCTCATCACCACCCATGCCGTGAAGCAGATAGAGCACCGGCATTTTTTCTTTGCCTTTTTCGTAGCCGGAAGGTGTATAAATGGTTAATCTACGCGTCATGCTGTTGCCCGGAGAGTCGTACCAGCGGCGTGCTACTGTTCCATGCGGGACAGCATTGACCTTGTACAAATCGCCTTTGCCGCCACCAACGAGAAAAACATTTGAAACAGTGGCTACATCTCGGATTACATAAACGTTGTTCGGATCTGTCGTTTTTACACCATCCACATTGAAAGAATAACTGTACAAATCGGAAGCTAGTGCGGCAGACGTATAGCTCCAGATTCCCTTGTCGTCTTTGGTCATGGCTTCCGATCCGGGAATCCAGCCTTGAGCAGGCATCCAGTCGCCCGAGATTTTAACCTCTTTCGCATCCGGCGCCTGAAACCTGAAAGTAACGGTTTTGTCCTCTTTAACTTCGGGAGAAACAATGCCTGGGGCACCCCATAATGCCTGTTGCGCTTCTAAATTCATGTTACCAAGTAGCATTAGGAAAATAAAAAAAACGAGTTTATTTCTCATTCGATATTTGTTTGATTTAGCTTATTTTTGTATCATTGCGTCATATCGACACAATAGTAATCTTTTTCTTTTGGTAAATCAAAAGCAGAAGCTAATTTTGTAACTTTTCTGCTGTAAAACATCAAATTGCCGTGAGTCAAAACCCACAATCTTACCAGGACCAATATTTGAGCCATCTTTCGCTCGACTGCGTGGTATTTGGGTTTCATGGCTCTCAGCTAAAGGTCTTGTTGTTGCGGATGAAGAAAACCAGAGAGTGGGCCTTGCCGGGAGGGTTTGTGAAAAATGATGAATCATTTGAGGTAGCAGCATCCAGGGTACTGAAGGAGCGAACGGGTTTGGGGGATATATTCCTGAAGCAGTTCAAGGTTTTCAGTGATCCGCATCGCGCCGACAAGAATCCTGCCGTTAGGGATCTTGAGGAGAAGAAAGCCGATGCCGGACTTGAATGGTTTGAGCAGCGTTTTATCTCGGTAGGTTTTTATGCCCTGGTCGACTTTTCACTGGCCGAACCAACACACGATTTTTTCTCTGACCTCTGCACTTGGAAGCCTTTGGAGGAAGCAGGAGATTTGATGCTAGACCATAGCCAGATCCTGAACCAGGCCCTTGAAACACTTCGTTTGCAACTGAATTACCAACCCATCGGATATAACCTTTTGCCCGAAAGGTTTACCATGCCCGAGTTGCAAAAGCTGTACGAAACCATTCTGGGAAAGCCGCTCGACCGAAGAAATTTTCAGCGCAAGATGCTCTCTTACGACATTCTCAATAAGTTGGAAGAGCGTAAAACCGGAGGTGCGCACAAGGCCCCTTACCTGTACGAATTCAATCTGGATAACTACCGGAAAGCACTGCAGGGCGGATTGTATGGGGGATGGTAGGGGTATTACATAGATGTTCAGCTCTGAATTCAAAATTTGCTTGCATACTGTTTTATTTATTACCTTGCTAAGCCTAAGAGGTACACAGTGATCAGGCTGATTTTTTCGAATATCCAAACTAATTTTGTCTGTTATGAAGCTTCAATTGAAAAAAGTGAATGAACGATTTTTTGTCACCGTTCTGCGCATGGCCATTGGCTGGCATTTTTTGTACGAAGGGGCGACCAAACTTTTTATGGAAAACTGGAGTTCTGCCGGCTATTTGCTCCATACTTCCAGCTTCTTTTCGCCTTTTTACCATTGGCTGGCGAGTAGCCCTTTCCTGATTCATTCTACCGATTACCTGAATATGGTTGGTTTGACACTGATTGGTCTGGCGCTTTTCATTGGACTGTTCAGCCGTGTGGCCTCTCTGGCGGGAGCTGTCTTACTGACGCTCTATTATTTCGCTTATCCCCCTTTCGGGAATTTGTTGATGAATAGTGAAGCCCATTTGTACCTTGTAGACAAGCTATTTATTGAAGCGGCGGCTCTGGTATTCCTCTTCGCTTACAAGGAAAGAGGATACAGCATGGATGACTTGATCGTTCTTCTTCGCAGTCGCAAGAAGTCTGAACCGGTCATTCCGGAAGGCACCAAATCGCGCAGGGAGGCCTTAAAAAATCTGGCAACACTTCCGGTACTTGGGGCCATGGGACTGGGTGCTGTTCAACATTATCGTTCGTATGGTGCGGATGTAATGTCGGGTGCCACGATACAGGTGAAACAGACTGCTCTCAATGAACTCAAGGGCAAGCTGCCCATGGGGAAAATCGGGAAGCATGAGATCAGCAGGCT
>JBAXED010000111.1:0-14092 GCA_037140615.1 Prolixibacteraceae bacterium | reverse complement strand
GGACCAAGTTTTGCCAGCATAAGCTTGTAATTTTGCAGCATTTCGTCCCGATAACCAGTATCCTCCAAAATTCTACGTAATTCGTCAGCTACCGGAGCAGGCTTACAATTTTCCTGAAAAAATTCTTTCACTATTTCTCCATTCATGATAAGGTTTACCAGAGAAAACCAACGAACCTTAAAGAATATTTGTTTAAGCAAAGATGTGAACCGCCCTAATTCCATAATATAACATACAACCTGCGGAATATTAATCACCGCTGTTTCAAGGGTAGCTGTCCCGGAAGCAACCACGGCGGCCTTGGATTGCTGCAACAGCTCATAGGTTTGTCCAAATATTACAGGAAACTTTTTATCCGGCATATTATCCATGTAGAGGTTAAGTGGAAGCGAAGGAGCACCGGCTATGACAAACTGATAATCAGGAAAAAAACCTGCCACTTGAGTAAGAACAGGCAGAATCAGCTGAATTTCTTGCTTACGACTGCCAGCCAGCAACGCGACAATAGGCTTATCAGCCAGGTTATTTTGATTGATAAAATCACGGAAAGTTTGATCCATATTGGGACGAACAGCCAATTCGTCGACTGTTGGATTTCCAACATAGCGTATTTTATAATCATGAAGGTCGTAGAATTCCTTTTCAAACGGAAAGATGGCGAAAAGCTCATCTACATAATTTTTCACCCATTTGACACGATCAGACCTCCAGGCCCAAATTTTAGGTGAGATATAGTAAAAGGTTTTGATGTTATTCGCTTTAGCAAACCTCGCCATTCTGAGATTGAATCCAGGATAATCGACCAGTATCAGGACGTCCGGCTGAAATTTAAGGAGCTCCTTTTCAGCCATCTTGAAATTTTTCTTGATTTGCTTAAGGTTAAGAAGGACAGTAAAAAAGCCCATAAAAGCCATTTCACTGTAGTGTTTTAAGAGTCTACCTCCTTGTTTTGCCATTAAATCGCCACCAAAAAAGCAGAAGACGGCATCCGGATCTTTCTTTTTAATACCACCTATGAGATGAGAGGCATGCAAATCACCTGAAGCCTCTCCGGCAATGATAAAGTATTTCATTTAATCAGCAGGTTAATTGGAAATAACGTTTTCATGATAAGAAAAATTTCATAATGAAAACTGCGATAACAAAAAGGATCGTAATGGTTATCACTCCCCTACCCGACTTTAATCGATCTGATCGGACGAAAAACATAAAAGGGATAAGATTGGAGAATACCGCAAGGCTTATTACATGTACATATTTACCAGTATTGATCAGATTTTGCAGGTATTGCGTAAAGGATAAATCCTTGAACCAGAACAAAAAATAGATTAGGAATAATGCTACCGGGAAAAATACTCCAAGCAAAAATCCCAGCCAGAATCGGTTTAATCCGGAAGGCTCAGTATAAGCAGCACTCATATCTTTAGAATTTCCATTTTTGCATGAAATGAAAAGCCGTATAAGCAGTCAGATCTGTTGTCACCGGCACCACAGAAACAAAGCCATTTAGGAGCGCAAAGGTGTCAGTATCACGAGCTTCATTTTCAGCATCATTAAAATAACCGGTCATCCAGTAATAATCGCGGCCGTGCGGATCCGTTCGTTTTTCAAACTCCTCCATCCATTTTCCACGTGTCTGACGGGAGAAATTAATACCCTTTACTTCACCTTTAGGAATATTCACGTTGAGGCAAATTCCATCAGGAAGGCCAAATTCAGCCACTTTTTGGAATATCCTGGCCACTACTTTTTTGGCTTTTGTAAAATCTGCCTCAGTTGAATAATCATCGAGCGAAAAGCCAATTGATGGGATACCATGTATTGAACCTTCTATTGCGGCTCCCATAGTGCCTGAATAAAGAACTGATATGGAAGTATTTGCGCCATGATTAATTCCTGAGATGACAAAATCAGGAAGTTTCGAAAGTATTTTACTGCATGCCAATTTGATGCAATCGACCGGAGTTCCTGAGCATGAATAAATCACCAGCCCTTCCTCCTGCTGAATTTTGTTTAACCTTAGAGGACGTTCAACAGTGATGGCATGCGACATACCTGAATGAGGTGAATCCGGAGCTACCACCACAATGTCACCAAACAATCTGATCACTTCAACGAGCTCAATCAATCCTTTCGCAAAAACTCCGTCATCGTTGGATATCAATATCAAAGGCCGTTCATCCATTTTATCTATAATTTATCCAAAGATAGTTGTTCGCGCTGAATTAAAAAGTACTTAGAGTACTTAGAATACTTAGAGTACTTAAAGTTGTGGAATTCATGCTAAATATGCATTTATGCAAAAACCTGCACTCTAAGTACTCCAAACTTCAAATTCTCAAAACTTATTCTAAATTGGTACATTTGTATTAGATATGACCGATGTAAAGAAAAGAATAGTGCTTTTGGGTACTACCTGGCCGTTTAGGTCGGGAGGGATTTCCACTTTTAACGAGCGACTGGCACGAGCATTGATCAGCGAGGGATACGAGGTGATAATCTATACTTTTTCACTCCAATATCCGAATTTTCTGTTCCCTGGAAAGTCGCAATATTCAGATCTGCCAGCGCCTCAAGATCTGGATATCCGCATCAGAGTCAACTCGGTGAACCCTTTCAACTGGATATCTGTAGGACGGGAGATTCGAAGATTAGCGCCGGATATGCTGATCATGCGCTTTTGGATTCCACTTATGGCACCCGCTCTCGGAACCATCGCCCGTATCGTCCGGAAAAATAAACATACAAAGGTCATTTCACTGGCTGACAATATTGTTCCGCATGAAAAAAGAATTGGGGATAAAATGATGACGGGATATTTTGTTCGGAGCATTGATGGTTTTATCACACTTTCCCATAAGGTGCTGGATGATTTAAAAAAAATGAGTCCTTTTGTACCCGTGCTTTTTACTCCGCATCCACTTTATGACAACTTTGGAGAGGCTGTATCACGTGAGGAGGCATTGAAAAATCTTAATCTGGATCCAAATTTCAGGTACTTGCTTTTTTTCGGATTTATACGTGATTACAAAGGTCTTGATTGGCTTTTGACTGCTTTTGCAGACCCTGCTTTGAGAAAATTCCCGGTGAAACTTTTGGTTGCGGGTGAATATTATACGACTTCTCAAAAGTATGAACAGATCATCAGGGAGCATTATTTGGAAGAGCATGTTATCATGCACACCAACTTCATCGATGACAAGATGGTTCCATCTTATTTCTGTGCTTCTGATCTGGTGGTTCAACCATACAAGAGCGCCACTCAGAGCGGTGTTACACAGATTGCTTATCATTTTGAAAAACCAATTTTGGTTACCAATGTTGGAGGATTGGGTGAGATTGTTCCCAATGGAAAAGTTGGATATGCCGTCGAGCCAAATCCGGATGCTATTGCTATTGCACTTCTTGATTTTTTAGAACGTATTCATAATGAGGATTTTATAGATAATATCAAGATTGAAAAAAGACGTTTCTCCTGGGAAAAAATGGTTGAAACGATTGAAAAACTTGATGGCGAGATATTAAAAAAAGGTTAATTTAGGACGATAAAGCTTGGGTCATTGATCACTTGAAAAATATTATCAGACCTTAGCGGATGCATCATTAAATAATTCACGGATTTGCAGACAGAAATTGAAAAGAGGGAGATTGATGACTTATTTGAAGAGTTGTTAAAATCATTTACCCGTCCGCTAACTCCTGAGAACTTGCAATTGATACATAAGGCTTATCAATTTGCTTCCTCAGCTCACTTGGGTGTCAGGCGTAGATCTGGTGAACCATACATCGTACATCCCCTTTCTGTAGCGAAAATTGTTGTAAGTGAGATTGGTTTAGGTACCAAATCCGCGATAGCAGCCATCCTCCACGATGTGGTAGAGGATACGGATTATACTGTTCAGGACATTGAAAAAATGTTTGGAGCCAAGATTGCCATGCTGGTAGATGGTCTCACCAAACTTTCAGGGACCTACGATTCAAAGCAAGCTACAAACTTCAGGAAAATGCTGATGACCCTGTCGGATGATGTGAGGGTAATCCTGATCAAAATGGCCGATCGCCTGCACAACATGCGCACGCTTGAATCGATGCCCCAAAACAAGCAACTGAAAATTTCATCTGAAACTCTCTATATTTTTGCGCCCCTTGCTCATCGTCTCGGGCTTTATGCCATCAAATGTGAGCTTGAAGACTTAAGTCTGAAATTCAAGGATCCGGAAACATATCGTCAAATAGAGCTAAGCCTTCATAGCGAGGAGGAACGGATCAGTTACCTCGTTCACGATTTCACCAAGCCGATTCAGGCAAAACTTTACGATGAAAATTTTGATTTTACTGTGAGTGGAAGGACAAAATCGATCTATTCCATTTATCAGAAGATGCAAACCAAAAACATCACTTTCGAGGAGATCTATGACCTTCTTGCTGTTCGTATCGTTTTTAAGCCCAAAGAAAATATTTCTGAAAAGCGTCAATGTTTTGACATATTGTCTCTTGTGACAGATATATATATGCCAAAGCCCGACCGGATCAGAGACTGGATTACCATTCCGAAGGCCAATGGCTATGAGGCACTGCACACGACAGTGATGGGACCGAAGGGTCAGTGGGTAGAGGTTCAGATCCGCAGTGAGCGCATGGATGAGATTGATGAGCGTGGATTTGCGGCACATTATAAGTACAAGGGAGACAGTGCTTCCGAGAGCGAACTGGACAAATGGCTGCAAAAAATCAGGGAGTTGCTTGCCAATCCTGAATCTGATGCTCTGGACTTTCTGGATGAGTTTAAGCTTAATCTTTTTAGCAGGGAAATCGTTGTCTTTACACCCAAAGGTGAGATGAAGATGCTGCCAAAAGATGCGACAGTCCTCGATTGCGCCTATGATATTCACTCAGCTCTGGGGCATCATTGCATCGGGGCAAAGGTAAATCATGCGCTCGTTCCAATGAGCCATGTGCTAAAGAGCGGAGATCAGGTGGAGATATTAACTTCTGAAAAGCAATTCCCAAAGCCCGAATGGATTAACATTGCTGTTACTGCCAGAGCTAAAACAAAGATTAAAGATTCTTTCAAGCAAGAACAGAAAAAGCACATTGAGGAGGGACTCAAAAAACTAACTGCCCAATTTGAGAAGTTAAGTGTTAAACCAACCACCAATACTTTTAAAAAACTCCTCAACCATTTTGCATTTCATACCAAGGAGCAGTTATATGCAGAAATTGGAATGGGATTAGTCTCCCTGGATAATCTCGAAGAAGTTCTTCAAACTAAATCGGAGAACCGGTTTGTGAAATTTTGGAACCTTACCTTCTCGTCTGACAAGAAAGAGGAGAAAATTGACAAGAAGCAACCATTTTTGCTCACCGAAGATTCAAAAAAATCAAACTATAAGTTAGCGCTTTGTTGCAATCCTATCCCAGGCGACAATGTTGTCGGCTTTGTTGCGGATGGCGAACAGATTATCATTCACCGCAAAACTTGTCCGGAAGCCATCAAGCTGATGTCGAGCCGGGGTGAGGATATTGTGCAGGCCACCTGGAATAAATTCAAAGTTCTCTCTTACCTAACCCATTTGTACGTTAGGGGATTCGATCGCCAGGGAATGGCAAACCAGATCACCAATATCATCTCCAATGAATATGGGATTAACATGCGCTCCATCAATCTTGATGCGCATGATGGAATTTTTGAAGGACACCTCTACCTCTACATCCACAACACTGATAACCTTAACACTTTAATCACCAAACTTCAGAAGCTGAAAGGGATTGATTCCGTCACTAGACAGGATATCTGACGGGGAGAGGTGGTTGCGACTTAACCTACTTTAACAAAATTACTGACTGTGAAATAATAAATTCGCCTACTTTTAGAATCCTGACCAGAATACAAAAATATATGTTGGCAAAAAATCTACTTTTGGTATTAATCGTTTATACTTCAGTATTTTCAGCCTCCGCACAAGGAATAAAAGGGAAAATCACCAATTCCAACGGAGAGCCAGTCTCCTTCGCCAGCATCTATATTCCTCAACTATCTTCAGGAACAACTTCCAACCTGGAAGGAAATTATGAATTAAAACTGGCAGAAGGAAAATATTCCATAATTTTCCAATATCTTGGCTACCAAACAATTAACAGAGAGGTGGTTGTCGAAAAAACTTTTCAAAAACTCGATATCATCTTAACCTCTCAAAATTATGTCATACCGGAGATTGAGGTGTTGGCCTCAAAGGAGGATCCAGCCTATTATGTTATGCGAAAAGCCATTGGCATGGCTCCCTATTACCAGAAACAGGTGTCAAAATACTCCTGCAAAGTCTATCTGAAGGGTACCGGTATCTTTGAAAAGATTCCATTTTTGTTGGAGAAGCAAATGAAAAAAGGAGGGGTCAAAGAGAATGAACCTTTTGTAATGGAGACACTCAGCAAAATTGATTTCGAGCTTCCAGATAAGGTAAACCAGCAGGTATTGGCGATGCGCTCTTCCGGTCAGCAAAACAATACTTCACCCATGGGGATGATCACCAATAACCTGTATGATGCAGATAAATATGGAGTAGTTTCCCCGGTAGGGAAAACGGCCATGAAAATGTATGATTTTAAGTTGGAAGGGGTTTTTCAGGACCAGGGCCGAACCATCAACAAGATAAAAGTGATTCCCAAATCAAGTGGAAACAATGTATTTTCAGGTTTCATTTTCATCGCCAACGAATATTGGAATATACACTCTGCTGATTTGAAGCTGCATATTCCAATGACCGATGTGAATGTTCGTCAGGTTTATGCAGAAGTAAATAAAAATAGCTGGATGCCGGTGAGCCTTGATTTTGATATGAATTTTTCGGGTTTTGGTCTGAAGATGAAATATCGGTATGTTGCCTCCATCAGTGAATACCTAACAACTCTGAATCCATCGCTGGATCATACTTTTTTGGACAAAATCAAAAGTCAGCAGTTGGAAGAGCAACAATTTCTGAGCAAGTTGAATGAAGAGAAGAGCCGGTCGGTTGTGCCTTCAAAAGTTAAATCTTCGCAGCAAAAGAAGATGGCAGAACTGATGTCAAAACCTGAGCTTAACAATAGGCAGAGTGTTAAATTGAATAAACTGATTGAAAAAGAGATCAAACGCAACAGTCCGCCGGAGCCATTGGAGATCAAATCCAGTATGCAAGTGAGTCAGAAACAGGTGAACAATGATTCAATATTTTGGGCCAAACAAAGACCCATTCCGCTAACAATTAAGGAAAAATCCAGTTTTGTCAAAAAGGATTCCTTCCTGCGAAAATCGCTTACACCAAGATACCTGGATTCTGTCCGGGATTCGAGGCGGAAATTCAAAGTCAGGCAGCTGATTTTTGGAAAAACGTACAATTACTCCGTTGATTCTATCCTACAATTTGAATTCTTCTCAATTCCAACGCTTGTTAATCCTAATGCATTTTCATTCAACACGGTAGACGGATTGCGCATGGAACTTCCATTCAACTATTACAAAGCCGATAGTACAGGACGAACCTTACGCCTGGTTCCGCACATGGCTTATGCCTTTCTTCGCGAAAAGCTGGATGCTTCATTTACTTATAGTCAACGCTTTAGGGGACTCAGCAATAGCTGGCTCACGGCTTCGATGGGTACAACAACTGCTGATTTCAATAGAAATTCATCCATGCCAACTTTTACCAATGAGTTTTATACCCTTTTTCTCGAAGATAATTACAAGAAATTTTACCGGCGTGATTTTTTGCAGCTGGTCTATAGCAGGGATCTGGCCAACGGACTGACCTGGAGTGAAATGGTTGAATACAGTGACAACAGTCCGTTGAGCAATCATTCCTCTTTTACCTTTTTCGACAATAAAAATAAAGTCTTTAGTCCCAATACTCCGGAAAACCCGGCCTTGCAGGCAGCACAACTGGAAAGCCATCAAACTTTTGCGTTGGGTTTTCAAATTGAATACACTCCCCGCAACCGTTACCGTATTCTTGACCACAAAAAAATCTATGCAGGAAGCAAATATCCAACCTTTACATTGGGCTACAAAAGTGCATTTTCATCGGTTTTTGGCAGTGATTCCCGTTTTGATCACTTGTGGTTGGGCATCCGGCAAAAAATCGATTATGGATTTGATAACCATTTCTCCTGGCAAGTCCATGCCGGTAAATTTCTCAACAACGATTGTCTCTATTTTGAAGATTTCCAGCATTTCAATACCCAATCAACCAATTTTGTCTTTTCCTCCACAGAAAACAGTTTTCGGTTGTTGCCATTTTACCAATTCTCAACCAGCCGCCAATATGCTGAAGCCCATTTCAACTTTCAGACATATCGTCTGATTTTAAAGCAGTTGCCAGTAATTAAAAACACATCCATGTCAGAAATACTGTTTGTCAATTATCTTACCACTCCCGAAATTAAAAATTACGTTGAGGCAGGTTATGGTTTCAGCAATTTGTTTCTGCTTCTGGGTGCAGAGGTAATTGTCGGTTTTGAAAATGGTTCTTACAAGTCTGTCGGATTGAAAGTCTCTCTCCTTTTAAAATAGGTAAGTGCCAACTGGATTATTTGTAAACACCATTTTTCCTGGACAATTCAATAAAACGAAGTACCCTTTCGGGGGAAACATCATTTTGGATGATGTGCGCCGGAGCGATCATGTAACCCCCATCCCGGCCAAGAATGCTGATCTTTTCAATGATATCATTTTCCAGCTCCGTATTAGTCCCTTTTGGCAATAGCTCCTGCTGGTCTATGGCGCCCCAGAAGGCAAATTTTTCTCCAAAGCGCTCTTTCATGTCATGGGGCAAATGCCCCGGAACCCCTGGCTGAACAGGATTAAAAACCTCAAAACCAATCTCATGTATATCATCCAACAGTTCGGCCACCGCCCCATCGCAATGGAGGATTGGGATAATGTCGGGGTTTGCAACTTTGAAACGGTCGATCATTTTTTTGTAAATTGGCTTAAGTTGATCCCGAAAGGTTTCCGGTGGAATAATGAGGCTGGCCTGTGTGCCAAAATCATCACCAAACCAGATGGCATCGACTCCAAGCTCAATCAATCGCAATCCAATTTTTGTCTGGAAGTCGGCACAAGCCTCAAACAATGGAACTACATATTCTGTCTCCATCATCATATCCACCAGTAGTTTTTCCATACCGACCAATTGGTGAGCCAGCGAAAACACAGTTACTTCAATGTCACCGAAAATCAGGTAATCGCTTTTGTATTTTCTAATGAGGGCCTCCGCATCCCGGAAGCGTCCCGGAGCATCCGGATTCGGAAAGGAATAGGCATCGATATCTGCTTTTGTTTCTGCATGAGCCAGGGGATATTCAATCACTTCCACATAGATATCGCCCTGACGCAAGCGCATTTTGTATTCATTGAACCAGGTTCCATCCGAACCTTGCACAATTTTATAATCGTCCGAAACTGCAGCACCGGTAACGACCACATCACTTCCCATAGACACCCTTAACTCATTGGCGCTGATGCGATAAGTTACATCTTCATACAGATTTTCTGTGTAATTAACCTTAATCCCAAATTCTTTGCCAAAATAATCGGATAACTGACGGCACAAATCAAATTGAATGGGAACTCTGTCGGGCAAGCCCGGCAAACGTTTGAATGCTTTTAATACACGTTCTCTTGAATTCATCGAATTCTTTCTAGTGAAATGTAATTCAGGCGAGGATATTTCAAAATTAATTTTAATGGGCAGTAAGCCACAATCATTTCTTTAAAGCTTTTTTGATTGCCTCTTCTGCCAATAACTCCATAACCTTGTAACCCTCTTTGTTGGGGTGAACGCCATCTCCTGAATAGGCAGATTTCATCCCTTTGCGCTCATCAACAAGAGAGGAAAAGTAGTCCAGATAGTCGCAACCATTTTTGGCAGCATACTCTTTCAACCACTTGTTAACGGTAACAATTTTCTCTGCGGGTTCTAATCCTGGTTTCCAGGGATAATCATATACGGGCAAAATGGAACAAAGAATCACTTTGATGCCATTGGCTTTGCCAAGTTCTGCCATGGAAGCAAGGTTGTCTTCAATCATTTCAAGGGTAGAAGGTCCGGTATTTCCGGCAATATCATTGGTTCCGCCAAGAATTAGTACCGCTTTGGGTTTAAGATTGATCACATCAGCCCTGAAACGAACCAGCATCTGAGGGGTAGTCTGACCGCTGATTCCTCTGTCAACATAGGATTTTCCGGCGAAAAACTCAGGTGAAGATCTGATCCAGCCATCGGTAATGGAGTTACCCATAAAGACAACCCTCTTTTCATTGGCAGCAGGTAATGCCAATTTTTCGTTGGCATCCCGGTATCGGGCAAAGTTTGGCCAATCATTTTTGGTTCGCAACAATTGCTCGTTCTCTTTTAACAACTGCTCTTTCGATTTTTCCTCCGGGGCATTTGATGGCTGTGAATTTTGTGCCTGTAATAAAAAAGCAAAGCAGAGAAATGCTAGCAGCAAGGAGCATGAAAGTCTGGAAGTAGTCATTTTATTGAGTATTAAATATTTTACAATAACTTGAAAGCCCAAAATAAACAAATTTCAGAACATCTCAATATTTTTTAAAACGCACATCAGATTGAATGTACTTTAAACTAAATTTGTTCTGGTACGTCTAACTTTGGATTACTAAAAATGGAAATTTATTTCATCAAAGATGGATTGATCAAGTTCGATTACACTATCTAACAACTTCAAACTAAAATAAATTACATGCTTATGAAAAAATTATTGATTCTATTATTTGCAGGGATGGTATCATTCACTTCCCTGACTGCCTTTTCGCAGGAAACCCCCACACGTCCCGGGCCACAACCTCCACCTGAGACCGGAGAGTTATTCAGGATTGGAATTGCTGGATTTACATTTGCCAAATTCGACCTTGACAAAGCTCTGGAAACATTGCAGAAGGTTAACGTTCACTATTTATGCATCAAAGATTTCCACCTGCCATTAAATAGTACGGATGATCAAATCGCTGCCTTCCACGCCAAGTGCAAGGAAAAGGGTGTAACTGGCTATGCTGTTGGTCCGATTTACATGAGATCCGAAGCAGAGATTGACAAAGCCTTTGAATATGCCAAAAAAGTTGGAGTCAAACTGATTATCGGTGTTCCCAACTATGAATTGCTGCCGTATGTCGACAAGAAGGTAAAAGAGTATGATTTCCATTATGCCATTCACCTGCATGGACCGGATATTAAAACTTATCCTGATGCAGAAGATGTTTGGAACCACGTCAAAGATCTCGATCCCCGTATTGGCATGTGTCTGGACATTGGTCATGATACCAGAAATGGCAAAGATGCTGTTGCTGATTTAAAAAAATATATTTCCAGGGTATTTGATATTCATATCAAAGATGTGACTGGTACAACTAAACTGGGCTATTCACTCGAAATTGGCAGAGGTATCATTGATTTTCCAGCATTCGTAAAGATGCTGCGAAAAGTAAAGTACAATGGCATGTGCAGTCTGGAACATGAAATCAATATGAGCGATCCATTTATGGGAATTGCAGAAGACATCGGTTATTTCAGGGGGATCGTCAGGGCGACCAAGAAATAAATTTATACTCGCAGTAAAATCTGCCAAACTAGAGTCACAATGCTAAATTGTGGCTCTTTTTTTATGAAATAATGGATATAGTAATCGAAGATTGGGCCAATACAACTCCCCAACCATCAATTAACGCCCACTAAATATATGTTATTCAGCAGGAATTGATAAATGCTGGTCAATTCTCAATAATAGTAATTAATACTTTTATAAATTTGTATGTATTGACCAGGCTATATTAAAGAAGAGACCAGGTATTTTCATTCGAATTCAAACAATCCGCATTCACTGAGCACACATGGTAGCTTCATGTGTCATATAATCAATAATTTAATAAATCTTATAAATAATTTACCCTAATCCATGAGCACAACATCACTTAAAAATTTTGAAGTTTGGTTCGTTACCGGAAGTCAGCATTTGTATGGTCCCAAGACCCTCGAACAGGTAAAATTGAATTCAACTGCCATTGCCGGAGCATTCGATGCATCAGATAAAATCCCCGTTAGGATTGTTTTCAAACCTGTAGTTAAGACCCCTGCCGAAATTACTGAAATGTGCAAGGATGCAAACAACTCTCCGGAGTGCATCGGATTAATCTGCTGGATGCATACTTTCTCACCAGCAAAAATGTGGATTGCCGGATTGCTATCCCTTCAAAAGCCATTTGTTCATTTACACACCCAATTTAACCGTGATCTTCCATGGGGAGAAATTGACATGGACTTTATGAACCTCAACCAGGCAGCACATGGTGACAGGGAATTCGGTTTTATTGGAAGCAGGCTGCGTATTCAAAGAAAAGTTGTTGTGGGTCACTGGGAAGAAGCAAACGTGCAGGAAAAAATTGGTCTGTGGACCAGGGCAGCAGCAGGTTGGAATGAGCTGCGTAACTTAAAAGTTGCCCGTTGGGGGGATAATATGAGGGAAGTAGCAGTTACTGAAGGTGACAAAGTAGAGGCACAGATCAAATTGGGTGTTTCGGTTAATGGCTATGGTGTAGGAGACCTTGTGAAGTTCGTCAATGAAGTTTCTGAAGCAGCAATTGACAGGTTGGCTGAAGAAATCCAATCAAAATATGACGTGACCAACAGCCTTAAAAAGGGGGGAGATAAACATGAATCTCTTCGTGAGTCCGCCAGAATAGAATTGGGCATGAGAGCTTTCCTCGAAAAAGGAGGTTTCATGGCTTTTACAACCACCTTCGAAGATCTGCAGGGATTGGTTCAGCTTCCCGGTTTTGCCGTACAGCGCCTGATGGCGGATGGCTACGGATTTGGAGGCGAAGGTGACTGGAAAACGGCTGCGATGGTTCGCACGATGAAAGTAATGGCTGCCGGACTAACCGGTGGCACATCATTTATGGAAGACTACACCTATCACCTGCATCCAAGTGGCGCCAAAGTTTTGGGAGCCCATATGCTGGAAGTATGTGAATCCATTGCGCAGGAAAAACCTAGAGTTGAAATTCATCAACTGGGAATCGGGGGGAAGGCTGATCCGGTAAGGTCCATATTTACAGTAAAACCTGGACAGGCACTTAATGCATCCCTGATCGACATGGGCAATCGCTTCCGGTTAATTGTGAACGAAGTTGAAGTAGTTCCATTGGATGCACCAATGCCGAAACTGCCTGTTGCCAGTGCTCTATGGATACCCAAACCCAATCTTGAAATTGGAGCGGGTGCATGGATTTTGGCCGGTGGAGCGCACCACACTTCTTTTACCCAGGCAATTCCAGCTGAAGTCTTGGAAGATTTTGCCGAGATGGCCGGAATTGAATATTTAATTATCAATGACACCACTAAGATTTCTGAATTTAAGAAAGAGCTAAGGTGGAATGATTTGTATTACCATTTATCAAAAGGAATTTAGATGAGATATAAGACATGAGAAATTAGACATGAGAGATGAGACATGAGAGATGAGACATGAGAGATGAGAGATAACTTCAAAAAATTTGCCTAGCACCTTACTCATGTCTCATGTCTTATATCTCATGTCTAATTTAAAATATTACACTAACTAATACGCTTATACACATGAATTGGAAATCTCAAGAATTTATTTGGCTCGATTGGGCAATTATCGTGGTAGGTATTTTGGCGATCAGCTGGGCTGTATGGCGTTCCATACAAAAGCATAACCGTTTGCAACAAGGTGCAGATAGTGAAGATTACCTGTTTGGCAAAGGGGAACCATGGTACATTATTGGTGCGGCTATCTTTGCTGCAAATATCGGCTCAGAACATCTTGTGGGCCTCGCTGGCACAGGTGCAAAATCAGGTGTTGCTATGGCGCACTGGGAAATGCACGGCTGGATGATCCTGATTTTGGGATGGCTCTTTGTACCTTTTTACCAACTTATGAATAATAAGTTGGGGAAAATTATCACCATGCCCGACTTCCTGAAAAACCGCTACACACCTCGAACCGGTTCCTGGCTTTCTATCATTACCCTTATCGCCTACGTGTTAACCAAAGTGAGCGTAACCGCGTTTACCGGAGG
>JBAXED010000110.1:0-14092 GCA_037140615.1 Prolixibacteraceae bacterium | reverse complement strand
CATTATTGTCTTCAAAACGGGGCAGCCATCGTCCAACAAAACATTTGCTGTGTAGATAGTTGCGTTGATACGACAGGAAAACTCACTGCCTACCGATGGAGCGGTGAGACACAATTAAATCCCGATAATTTCGTGGTGGTGGGACCGTAGAGACGCATAATTATGCCTCTCTACAGCGTAATTATTCCCATTCAATCGTAGCCGGTGGTTTTGAACTGATGTCGTAAACCACACGGTTAATTCCCCGAACCTTGTTGATAATGTCATTGGAAACTTTGGCCAGAAACTCATACGGAAGGTGAACCCAATCAGCCGTCATGCCGTCAGTAGAGGCAACAGCACGGAGTGCGACCACATTTTCGTAAGTTCTTTCATCGCCCATCACACCAACAGACTGCACTGGTAAAAGCATCACCCCAGCCTGCCATACTTTGTTGTAGAGATCCCATTCCCGGAGTGCAAGGGTGAATATAGCATCTGCCTCCTGAAGCATCCTCACTTTCTCAGGAGTAACATCAGAAAGTATACGAATGCCTAATCCCGGCCCGGGGAAAGGATGACGGCCAAGCAACTCATCTTTTATTCCCAGTGCTTTACCAACCCGTCTTACTTCATCCTTAAACAGCAGATTCAATGGTTCTACTACTTTGAGATTCATCTTTTCAGGCAATCCGCCAACGTTATGATGTGATTTAATGGTAGCCGAAGGGCCATTTACCGAAACAGATTCAATAACATCCGGATAGATAGTTCCTTGTGCCAGCCATTTGACATTCTGTATCTTGTGGGCTTCAACATCAAAAACTTCAATAAAATCCCTGCCAATCGTTTTTCTTTTCTTCTCCGGATCAGTAATCCCTTTTAAATCATTCCAGAATTTTTCCCTGGCATCGACACCGATCACGTTCAATCCCATTCCCTTGTATGAATCAAGGACTTCTGCAAACTCATTTTTACGCAGTAGACCATTGTCGACAAAAATGCAGGTAAGATTACTCCCTATCGCTCTGTGCAGCAAGACTCCGGCCACACTTGAGTCGACACCGCCCGACAGGCCAAGAACAACCTTGTCGTTCCCTATTCTTTGACGCAGTTGACTCACCGTTGCCTCAACAAAGGAGTCGGGGGTCCAGTTCTGACTGCATTCGCAGATATTAACAAGGAAATTTTGAAGCAATTGAGTACCTTCAGTGGTGTGATATACCTCAGGATGAAATTGAATAGCATAGGTTGGCTCATCCACTACCTGGAAAGCTGCATATTCAACATCTCCGGTTGAAGCCAGGACTTTATAATTTTCGGGCAAACGAACAATGGTATCACCGTGAGACATCCAAACCTGTGAGTTCTCAGTTATTTCATGGAATAATTGGTTGTTACTGTCACGCCATTTCAGATTCGCCCTGCCATATTCTCTTGAATCGGATGCGGCAACCTCGCCACCATAAAAATGTGCCAGATATTGTGCACCATAACAAACACCCAATAAAGGCAATTTTCCTTTTATCTCAGCGAGGTCAATCCTTGGTCCTTTCTCATCCCTGACTGAATAGGGACTTCCCGACAAGATGACTCCTTTCACCGACTCATCGATCGGAGGGTAGTGGTTGAAAGGATGAATTTCGCAAAATACGTTCAATTCGCGAACTCTGCGACCAATCAGCTGGGTATACTGGGAACCGAAATCAAGAATGAGGATCTTTTCCATTTAGGGAAGTGACTAAAGTGAGCTAAAGTGACTAAAGTGAACTAAAGTGACTAAAGTACTTGGTGACCAAAGTGCCTAAAATTGGGAGTCCCAAACTCTAGTCACTTTAGTCACTTTAGCTCACTTTAGTCACTTTCTTTTAAAGTTTCCGAACCCAGATATTACGATAGCTTACCGGATTGCCGTGATCCTGCAATTCAAGGGCAGCAGCACCGTGGGCTTCATATTTTGGAATGCCGATATATTCGGTGTGCCCAAACAGTGATATATTGTTCTGAACTAGCACGCCATTCTGCAATATAGTAACACGTGCCGGCGAGAAAACTGTTCCGTCTTCTTTGAAACGTGGGGCAGTGTATATAACATCGTAAACCTGCCACTCTCCCGGCTTCTTGCAAACATTGACAAGAGGAGCATACTGTTTGTAGATGGATCCGGCCTGACCGTTGCGATAGGTTCTGTTTTCGTAGTTATCCAGGACTTGTAACTCATACCTGCCTTGCAGGAAAATCCCTGAATTGCCGCGACCCTGGCTTTCTCCAATGACTTCGGCAGGTGTCCGCCATTCTATGTGAAGCTGAAAATCCTGCAACTCAATTTTACTTTTGATCCCACCGGTTCTCTTAACAACAGTAACACACTGATCGGCAACCATCCAGCCGGAAGGTTCACCTTTGGCATTCGTCCAATTGGTATTAAAGCTTTCAGGAGTGCCGTCAAACAATACAATAGCATCAGAAGGAGCATCCAACGGTGTTTGCCCTGGTGTAACTACAGTAACCTCAGGATCCCAGAATTCAGTCATTTCCGGTTTCATTTTGGCTAATTCTTCCCTGGTGGGTTCAGCTTTTGGGGCTGAGGGTTTTGGTGTTTCAACCTTTTGAGCGACAGAAGCAAATGAGAAAAACAATGCTGCTACAAATAATAATGATCTCATAATGTGTATCAATTAAATTTCTAAATCTTTCATAACCAAATCAACTTTTTGGGAAGTAGACAAATCCACCTGATCATAATCTTCCCTTTTATGCAGTGGAGCTTTTACCTCGATGTAAAATTTTATTTTCGGCTCAGTGCCGGAAGGTCGTACAGAAACTTTTGACCCATCAACTGTAAAGAACTGCAAAACATTGGCGGTGGAATTCTGCTGGATTGGCCTCACCTCCCCGTTAAGTATGTTCTTCATGATAAGCGTTTCATAATCCTTCACCCATTCCAGTGGTGATCCAGCTAATTGTTTGGGAGGATTGTTCCTGAACTTAACCATAAGTTGTTCAATTTCTTCAGCTCCCGCCTTTCCTTTCCGAACGATGTATTTCATCTTCTCTTTCGAGTATCCATATGTCAGATAAATATCCTGAAGCATTTCGAATAGCGTTAGTTTGTGATCTTTGGCCCAGGCAGCAATTTCGGCCATCAGGGCACATGAACTGACAGCATCCTTATCACGGACAAAATCTGCCGGAAGAAAACCAAAGCTTTCTTCGCCTCCGCCAATGTAGTTTTTCTTTCCTTCATTCTGGCGGATAACGTCTGCAATGTATTTGAATCCTGTATAGCAGTCGTAATACTCTACGCCATTTTTGGCAGCTATTTCAGCCACAAGCTCGGAAGTGACAATGGTTTTGACCACATACTCCTTTCCTGTCAGCATACCAAGCTCCTTGCGTTTTGTGATAATGTAATACAGGAAAATCAGTACTGTTTGATTGCCGTTTACCAGGATAAATTCCCCTTTGTCGTTTTTGACAGCGATTCCAAGTCGGTCAGCATCGGGATCCGTGGCCATAACCAGGTCGGCATCCACCTCTTTTGCTTTTTTTAGCGCCAGGGCCAAAGCTGCCGGTTCCTCGGGGTTTGGCGAGATCACGGTAGGGAACTCTCCACTAACTACATCCTGCTCCGGAATATGAATAACATTGGTAAATCCCATTTTGGCCAGCGCCATAGGGACCAATTTTACTCCGGTTCCGTGAATAGGCGTGTAAACGATCTTCAGGTCGTGCTGATTTTTAACAGCATCAGGCGAAAGTGAGATAGAGACTACTTTTTTCAAATAAGTCTCATCCATTTCGGCTCCCAATGGGAAAATTAAATCCGGGTTTCCGTTAAACCGGATATCTTCAACTTTGACTTTCTCAACTTCGGCTATAATATTTGTATCGTGCGGCTCCACAATTTGAGATCCATCATCCCAGTAAGCTTTGTATCCATTGTACTCTTTAGGGTTGTGAGAAGCTGTCAGGATTATTCCGCTTTGCAAGCCCAGCTCTCTGATTGCGAAGGATAGCTCAGGGGTCGGGCGAAGCGTTTCAAACAGATATACTTTTATTCCATTGGCGGAAAATATGGCGGCGGCAGTTTCAGAAAATAACCGGCTGTTGTTTCTGCAATCATGTCCAATGGCAACTTTTATCTCCGGTAGATGGGCAAATGCCAGTTTTAGATAGTTGCTGAGCCCTTGGGTGGCAGCACCAACTGTATAAATATTCATTCTGTTCGACCCAACTCCCATTATGCCGCGCAATCCACCGGTGCCAAATTCAAGATCACGGTAAAAAGCATCAATAAGATCACTTGGATCTTCCTTTTCCATCAATTTTTTAACCTCAGCTTTCGTGGTTGCATCATATTTTCCGTGCATCCATTCCTGAGCTTTTAGAAGTACATTTTCGGGAATTTCATTTTTTTGCATCTTCTTGTAGTTTGATAAGACATAATTTCAGACTATCTCTCCAATATGGAATCTCGAGGGCAAAAGTAGTTTTGATTTTCGATTTATTCAATACAGAGTATGCTGGTCGCGTAGCCGGAGTTGGATAGGATAGGGTATCAATTGGATTAACCCGGCATGTAATCTCCGGGGTAAGTTCAAAAATAGCCTTCGTAAAATCGAACCAACTGGCTACCCCTTCATTCGAATAATGATAAATGCCGGTAACGAACCCTTTGCTGTCGTTTGCTCCAATTTTCAGAATATCCAGTACGGCTTTGGCAAGGTCTACGGCATAGGTTGGCGTTCCTACCTGATCTGAGACAACGCCCAGTTGGTCGCGCTCCCTTCCGAGTCGAAGCATCGTTTTTACGAAGTTGGATCCATAAGACGAATACAACCATGAGGTTCGGATGATGATAGATTTTATCTCAGCACGCAAAATAGCTGTCTCTCCTTCAAGTTTTGTAATTCCATATACAGACCGGGGCCTGACAATGTCTTTTTCGTGGTATGGGGATGACTTGTTGCCATCAAAAAGATAATCAGTCGAGATATGAATAAGCTTTGTCCCGGTTTTCTTACAAGCGCTTACCAGATTACCAACCGCTCGATGGTTGATTTTTTCAGCAAGAGCTACTTCCTTTTCAGCCTTATCAACGGCTGTGTAAGCAGCACAATTGACAACTGCAAAAGGATTTTCTTTGGCGACAAATTGGTCAACCAACGCCGCATCACAGATATCAAGTTCTTCAATGTCTGTATATACGAAAGAAAATTCCGGATAACCGGAAGATAATTCCCGAATAGATCGGCCGAGCTGACCATTTGATCCTGTGACGATTATCTTCATATCAAAGCCAAATTGTAGGTTCTTAGACGAAAGGTAAAGGTAATAGAAAAGCTGAAATGAGCGCAAAAAGCTTATTTGAATGTCTCTATTTTCTGAATTCCATTTCTGTTAAAGACAATCCTGTATCTTTTGAAATCCCATTGTTCTGCATTCTTTGCCTGCAATATTAAATTGAGATAGTAAATTTTCTCGCCGGGCACAATTTTGTATGTCTGTTCATCATCGGGATAAAACAATGGAAACTCCGAGTTATCCATTTTCTGAATAAAATTTGATAGATTGAGTTTGAATATTTCATTAACTCCGGCAGCCGGATATTCACTTCTGGCACGTATGTTTTCTCTGTTCAATTGCATCAAGGTTTGGTAACGGATCACGCGTTCTCTGCTTGCGCGGTTATTTGCTTCAAGAAGTGATGAACGGTCCCTTTTATTAAGTACTTCTGGTGGAACATTTTGTTCCGAAATAAAATCCATGCTCTCCTTAACCCAGCCTATCTCATCGTTATTTGCACTAATTTTTATCTTGTGGTCAAAGTAACGTTTGTTGAATTTATGCGCAAAATAAAATCTTGTCAGCTCTTTAATTCGGTCTTTCAGCATGTAACTAACAACCAATGCCACAAACATAGGCATGGTGAACGTGCCGTATTTCTGCTGAAACCCAAAAGCAACAACTGTGGCAAAAATCATCGAAAGGCCTGCTGCAATGCTAAATAGAATCTGTTCAATCCATACCCCGTCTTTCCTCTTTTTTACATCTAGAAAAAGGTGGCTTTCTACATATTTTTTTAGCATACTAAGTCTGAATACCAACTCCTGATTGTTTTTTTTGTTGCTTTCCTCAACCACAAGGTAGCCTTTCTCTTTTTTGTAAGCGATCCCTTTTTGGATCATGGTGAGCAACTCGACTTTCCAGCTGTCAAAGCATAGGGGGTCCTCATTTTTTAAAATTCTAATCAGTCGAAAGGTCTGGAATTCAATTAGATTTGACAGAAATTCATCTCCAAATTGAAAATACGTCCTCAATTCATCCGAAATATTTGATGACTCAAGAATCTGATACAGAGAACGGTAATTTCGAGCTATTTTCTCGGTGTTGGCAACGAAGGATTGAACAAGAGTATCTCTTTCAATATCTGAGTTGCTCCTGACAATTTGAGAAACCTCCTCCCTCATAGAACTTTTAAGTATGGACAAGAACATTTTTAGCTGGTACTCATAGTTATCATGGTTATTTCCTTTGGAATCAGTCATTAGCGTGATAACAGCTTTTTCCAATGAACTATGAGGCGAACCTGTTTTTTCGGCAATTATCTTTAATAAATAGGAAGGTGTTATGAGTCGTATATGGGAAGTTAAGTCGCGGTAAAAATCATCCTTCGAATAGGTAAATCTATTGATCTCCAAATTGTTTGGAACAAAGATCCACATGTTGAAAGCAAAATTGTTAATTTTTTGTTTTTCGCTCGCAACAAACCCTACCTTCATCTCCAGGGAGAACAGATCATGAATCTTTACATTTTCATCTATCATAACGAAAACCTCTTTACCAACTTGAATATGGGTACTTCATCAAAGCTGAATTGTAATATCTAACATCACCTGTAACTTCAAGCCCTAACCAGGAAGGCTTGTCAAATGCTTCATCTTCATGGGATAATTCAATTTCTGCAACGACCAGTCCCTGGTTTTCTCCATAAAATTCATCTATTTCAAAAGTGTGAGATCCTAAATTAACTTCGTAGCGGGTTTTGTCTATCAGGACTGGTTCACAAAGCGTTAATAGTTCAATGGCCTCTTCCGCTGGAATCTCCCTTTCCCACTCAAAGCGGGTAGTACCGGAGGCGTTGCTTTTCCCTTTGATGGTGAGATATCCGTTTTCCCCTTTTATTCTGACACGAACAGTGCGGCCATGAACCGATGAAAGATACCCTTGTTTGATTCGCGTGGAGTGATTCGATTGAGCTTTGTAGTCATCATTCAATACCAAAAATTTTCGTTCTATTTCAAGTGTCATACTAATCTTTCTGGGTTACAATGATATCTATAAAATAAGTGAAAATTAAATTGAATTCAGAGAAATTGCGCCGGATTATTTGAGTTGAATTGGTGATTTTGAAATACAAATTTTGGATGCTGTTTTTCTGAGGTATCACCACCCGTGGTAGTAAGTTTTCATCATCAGAAAGATTTAATTATCAATAAGTTATAGCTGGTCAATTTTTTTGCTGAATGGATTGTTTTTATAAGAAAAAATTGTACCTTTGCGGCCATTCAAAATAATGTCTAATTTATTAATTTCAAGAGAATTTTAAAATGAGTGAAATCAACGAAAATCTGGAGGTTCACGAAACAGAGGAGAATTCTTCTGTTGAGTCTGCCATTCCGGAAGTAAAAGTAACCGAAGAGGTTCCGGTAGCTGAAGAGATTGAGGCTGTCGTTGAAGAACCCGTGGCAGAAGAAATTGCTGCAGTGGTTGAAGAACCGGTAGTTGAAGAAATTACAGCTGTGGTTGAGGAACCAGAAGTTGTAGAAATTGCTGAAGTGGTTGAAGAACCCGTAGTTGAAGAAATTGCAGCTGTGGTTGAGGAGCCTGTAATTGAAGAAATTGCTGCAGTGGTTGAAGAACCCGTTGTAGTGGAAAAAGTTGCTGCAAAAGCGAAAAAAATTGTTGCGGAAAAGCCTGCATTTGTTGAATCTGCTGTTGCTTCTGCAAACGAAGAAGAATTTGATTGGGACGCTTTCGAAGGCAAAAAACCTTCATCCGGTTCCACATCGAAACAAACTATGACAGAGATGTACGACAATACGCTCTCTATTCTTCAAGAAAAAGAGTGTGTTGATGGTATCGTAATATCTATGAACAAGCGTGAGGTTGTAGTCAACATTGGCTACAAATCAGACGGTATTGTATCGGTCAACGAATTCAGGTACAACCCAAACCTTAAAATTGGCGACAAAGTTGAGGTTTATGTTGAAACCCTGGAAGACAAAAAAGGTCAGTTAACCCTTTCTCACAAGAAGGCTCGTGCCATGAGAAGCTGGGATCGTGTTAATTCTGCTCTTGAGAACGACGAAGTTATTACCGGATTTATCAAATGCCGCACAAAAGGTGGTATGATCGTTGATGTATTCGGAATCGAAGCCTTCTTACCCGGATCACAGATCGATGTTAAGCCTATTCGCGACTATGATATCTATGTTGGAAAAACAATGGAGTTCAAGGTTGTTAAAATCAACCACGAATTCAGAAACGTTGTGGTTTCTCACAAAGCCCTTATCGAAGCAGAATTGGAGCAACAGAAAAAGGACATCATCTCTAAACTTGAAAAAGGTCAGGTACTCGAAGGTACTGTTAAAAACATCACTTCATACGGTGTATTTATTGACCTTGGTGGCGTAGATGGATTAATTCACATCACAGACCTTAGCTGGGGTCGCGTAGCCCACCCGAACGAAATCGTTCAGCTGGATGAAAAAATCAATGTTGTTATTCTTGATTTCGATGATGAGAAAAAAAGAATTGCTTTAGGTTTAAAACAACTTGCTTCACATCCATGGGATAATGTAAGTGCTGATCTCAAAGTAGGTGATGTCGTGAAAGGTAAAGTAGTTGTTATTGCTGACTACGGCGCATTCATCGAAATTGCTGCGGGAGTAGAAGGTTTGATCCACGTTTCAGAAATGAGCTGGTCACAGCACCTTCGTTCTGCCCAGGACTTCCTGAAAGTAGGAGATGAAGTTGAAGCTACCATTCTTACACTTGACCGTGATGAGCATAAAATGTCTCTCGGGATCAAGCAAATGAAGAATGATCCATGGTCTCAAATTGAAACCAAATATACAATCGGTACTTCTCACACGGCTAAAGTTCGCAACTTCACCAACTTTGGTGTATTTGTAGAAATTGAAGAAGGTGTAGATGGTCTGATCCACATCAGCGATCTTAGCTGGACCAAGAAGATCAAACATCCTTCCGAATTCACCTCAATCGGTTCTGAAATCGAAGTTCAGGTTCTGGACATCGACAAAGAAAATCGTCGCCTAAGTCTTGGCCACAAACAATTGGAAGAAAATCCTTGGGATGTTTTCGAAACAATCTTCACCGTTGATTCTGTTCATGAAGGTACCGTTATCGACCTGTTCGACAAAGGCGCAGTTATCTCTCTTCCTTATGGGGTTGAAGGTTTTGCTACTCCTCGTCACCTGGTAAAAGAAGATGGTTCTCATGTTAAAATGGATGAGAAATTGGAATTCAAAGTAATCGAATTTTCAAAATCAGCCAAGAGAATCATTCTTTCTCATTCACGTGTTTATGAGGATGTGAAGAAAACTGATGATTCAGCCAAGAAGAAGACTGCCACCAAACCTTCTGCACCAAAAAGTGTTAAAACCGTGAAAGACACCATGGAAAAAACAACTTTGGGTGATATCAGCGAGTTGGCTGCTCTACGAACACAAATGGAAGAAAACGAGAAGAAGTAATTCTTTTATTATCGATCCGAAAATCATATCAAGATAAAGAAGCCCGGCTATTTTGCCGGGTTTTTTTATCTTTGAATTTTACTTCATTCTGCATTCATTTTTATTGAATATGAATTCGTTCTCAGTTACTATCCTCGGAAGCAGCTCTGCCCTTCCTACCTCCCAGAGATTTCCCACCTCTCAGGTTGTAAGGCTTAATGAACAGCTTTTCCTGATCGATTGTGGGGAAGGCACCCAGATACAATTGAGAAAATTCGGATTCAAAATGGGAAGGATCAACCATATCTTCATTTCTCATCTTCATGGAGATCATATTTACGGTCTGCCCGGACTAATTTCCTCATTGGTATTGTATGGCAAAAGGGGAGAACTGCACATCCATGCCCATTCAGATCTCCAGCCAATGATGGAAGGGATCATGAAATTTATGAATGACCAGACAGACTTGAAAGTGAAATATCATCCTTTGAATTTTAAGAGGAATGCTGTCATTTTTGAGGATAAAAAGATCAGGATCACATCGTTCCCATTGAAACATAGAATCTCATGCTGTGGATTTCTTTTTCAGGAACTTCCTTCGTTCCTGCACATCAGTAAAGAGGCGCTGGAGAAATATGAAGTACCTGTTTCGCAGCGTTTAAATATAAAAAATGGGGCAGATCTTATTTTGGAAGATGGTTCAGTCATTCCCAATATCCTGTTAACTCTTCCTGCGAGTCCTCCAAAAAGTTATGCTTTTTGCACTGATACAGTTTTCAAAAAGGGGATCGTTCCCACAATTGAAGGAGTCGACTTGCTTTATCATGAGGCTACATTTGCTGCAGACCTCGCAGAGTTAGCAAAAAAGACCTTCCATTCAACATCTGTTCAGGCGGCAGAAATGGCGAAATTTGCCAAGGTAAAGAAGTTATTGATTGGTCATTTCTCATCCAGATACAAGGATGCATCTGGCTTGGTTGAAGAGGCCAGAACGATTTTTCCGGAAACATTTGCTGCCAATGATGGAGATTATTTTGAACTATAGTCGTTGAGAAACGAACTTTCTCTAAACATTATAAACTTCTCAAACAATTTTCAAACCTTTGTCTTATTTCGGTTCCTCGAAGAACTCTTTGTGGAAATTCACCAGATAAAGCCGATCCTCTGCACGTGTAAATGCCGTATAGAACCACCTGAGAAATTCGCGGTCGATCATCTCGGCAGTCAAGTATCCGTGGTCAAGAAAGACTGTCTTCCACTGACCTCCCTGTGCTTTGTGACAAGTAACCGCATATGAATACTTCACCTGAAGTGCATTAAAGTAAGGGTCCTCCCTGATTTGTTTCCACCTCTCCCTTTTGTTTCTGATCTCTTGATAATCCTCTGAGATTGCCTCAAACAATCTTTTGTTTTCTTCTGAAGTTAGAGCAGGTGCTTCGACAGTGAGTGTTTCCAGTAAAATTTTGCACTCTATCTCCAAATCCTGGTAATCGATCAAGCGAATGACAACGTTCGCAAAATGAAAGCCATAACGTTCTTCCTGCTTTCTGATCCGAATGATTTCAGCAATGTCACCGTTAGCAATAAAATCAAGCTCTTCCAACTGTTTTGACCAGTGGTAGTTATTCTTGACGATCATAATCAGATCCCCTTTCGTGACCTGCTCTTCCTCATAAAGAACAGTCCGGCGGATGCCCTCATTAAAGAGGTTCGCCCTTTTATTCGAACGAGTGATGATGATTGTCTCCTCCATCCCCAGCCGGTTGTAAGAATTCGATATCTCTTCTATTAACTGATCTCCTCCAAGCTGGATAACATCTTGAGTATTCTTCATGTTGATTTTCCAAAATCCTGTCGGTGATTCTTCCAAAATCCTGTTCCTGATGGCTGTGGCATTTCTTAGAATACCCGAATCCAGGGATTGCCTGACAACCTCTTTCAACTCCACTTCTATGACCTGCATTCCGAATAGGGATAGCTCCTCTTTGTCTAATGCCGGACTTACCGAAAGTCCGACAGGAGGTAGTTGCGCTGTATCTCCTGAAACAATTAGCTTGCAGTTGAGCCCACTCGTGACATATTCAATCAAATCTGACAACAAATAACCTGAACCAAACACACTGCTGTCTTGTGGAATATTTGAGATCATAGAGGCTTCATCTACAACAAATACAGTATTTCTTGACATGTTTCTGTCAAGTGAGAATTTGCCGGAACCATCAGCGATGGATTGTTGCCTGTAAATTTTCTTGTGAATCGTGGAGGCAGACTTTCCACTTTGCCTGGAAAGGACTTTGGCAGCGCGACCTGTTGGCGCCAGTAACACAAATTTTATCTTCAATTCGTCAAGCACCTTCACCAGAGCACTGATTGTTGATGTTTTGCCGGTACCTGCATACCCTTTCATTAGGAAAAGCTTATCTGATTCGGGAGCAGAAACAAAACCTGCAAGCGAGTCGATCATCTCCTTTTGACCATCAGTAGGATCATGTCCCAGTTTCAGCAGGATCAAATCGGAGATAAATTTTTTCATAGATTTTTTTTTTACATTTGTAGACTGTCATCAGGAACAGCAGCAACAAAATAGATTAGCCAAATCAAACTTATTGATTTTTTTGCTGTCATTTCGATTAAAATATAACCATCTGCCACATCCTTTCTCCTTCATAGATTTTGGAGTTTAAAGATAGGAAGTAGGTAGTCATAAAGAACCTATAAAAAGATCCGATGCACGATATCTGTTTTGTCGACAAATCTTTCGATCCCGAACAGACTAATTTATATCATTTATCCATCCAAATAAGTCTGGATGGATTTTCATTTGCAATTTTGGATATCCCAAAAGGAAAGTATACTGTACTAAAATCAACCAATTTTTTCCTCAAACGCCCGAGGCTGCTCTTATCGAAAGTACAGGAGGTCATGGATGAAGATGAACACTTGAAACTAAAATACAAGACGATAGAAATTATTTACTCGTCTGAAAATTTCACATTGGTTCCACAAGCATTTTTTCAGCAGGGAGCCGCTGAGAAATTTTTCGGATTTAACCATGAAATTGAAAGAGGAAACGTGGTCGACAAAACACTTTTGCCAAAAGCAGAAGCCTTGTGCATATACAATATTCCGGAAAACTTAAAAGAATTCCTGGTTCTTAAGTATCCAAAGGCCATCATTCGGCACAATCTTTTCCCTCTGATTGAAAGGTACTTGAAGGAGAACAAAAATTTCCCAGATCGGAAACAAGTGCATATTAATTTTTTCCGTTCATATTTTGAATTGAGCGTAGTCAGTGGAACAAAATTACAGTTATGCAATCAGTTCCATTATACCACAGAAAGCGATGTGACATACTATGTTCTTTACGTTTTCGAACAACTGAAACTACCCGTTGATACAACTGAGCTAATCTTCCATGGCTGTCTTCCGCCTACTAGCTCTATCTATCAGACTTTTAAAAAGTACATAAGGAAAACCTCTTTTGCAAAGCCGACTTCACTTTTTAGTTATAGCTATACCTTTAATCAATCACCGGATCATTATTTTACAACGCTTCTGGATCTTTACAAATGCGAATAATCGGAGGAGAATTGAAAGGAAGGCTTTTTAAGCCCGGAAAAAATTTTAAAGCACGGCCAACAACTGATTTTGCCCGGGAGAATCTCTTCAACATTCTTTCCAATAGAATTGATTTTGAAGATACCAAGGTATTGGATTTGTTTTCCGGTACCGGCAGTATTTCTTTTGAATTCGCCTCAAGAGGTTCTCAGTCAGTAACATCCGTAGAAATTGATCATGTGCATTATGCGTTTATTGCATCGGTGATCGTGCAACTTCATCTCGAGAAGGTCATTCATCTGCTTAGGTATGATGTCTTAAAGTTCATCCCCAGATGCACCGAACAGTATGACCTTATATTTGCCGACCCGCCATATCAGCTAAAGGGACTAAGCGGAATTCCCGATCTTGTTCTCAAGAATGGGTTGATAAGACAGAATGGGATGTTTATCCTTGAGCATGGCAAGAGTGATAATTTTTCCACTCATCCCAATCTGTTCGAAGAACGAGTTTATGGCAGCGTTCATTTCTCTTTTTTTCGGCCTGCAGTAATTGAGTAGATAAATGGGTTGCAACTGTTTTAATACAAAGCAATTAAACTCTTGCCAGACCGATCATTATCCTGTCAATTGGATGAGTCTATTTTTATTGGGGTTGCGTTGCAGATTTACAAAACAAGTCGTATATTTGCCCAGCTTTTAAGGTTGGTGGTTTTGAATAAAATTTCAATTCTTTGAGCAATTTGGTTTGGTAGTTCAGTTGGTTAGAATACCTGCCTGTCACGCAGGGGGTCG
>JBAXED010000109.1:0-14159 GCA_037140615.1 Prolixibacteraceae bacterium | reverse complement strand
GGACGAGTGGACGAGTGGGCGACTTGGCGAGGGGGAGAGGGGGCGAGTGGTTGAAGAAACGAAACGAGAAACGGTCCCCGAGCGTAGCCGAGGGGTGGCTGCACTTCAAGACTAAAGGAAGATGAAACGGAGAAACGGGGAAGATGAGAGGGTGAGAAGATGGGAGGGTGAACAGTGAACAGTGAACGGGGAATGGAATTATGTATAGAGAATTATTGACCATATTGATGCTTTTGGTTGCCTTGGGGGGCAAATCACAGTCGAAAGAGGGCTTCACTCTTTTTACAGACCGTGATCTGTATACCAGTGGCGAAAGCATTCTGATTAAGGGTTATGCCCCTTCCGACGAACCTTCCGGGATTCTCAATGTTGATCTTTTCAACCGCCACGGAAATCTTGTTTCGGCCATTTCCCTGGAGATGCTGAACCATCAGGCCAATGGATTTATTCATCTGCAAGATACGCTGAGCTCAGGAAATTACCTGTTGCGCACCACCACCAGAACCAGTCTGACACAAACGGTGAAGGAACTTTTTATCTCGAACAGGTTTACAGGAATGACCGAATCCAATGTGGTTCTGCGGCAGACGGGAATCGTCCCAATGATAGAGAACTCAACTCCCGTTAATCAAATAGAGGGCATTGGAAAGGCAAATAAAACAACTCTCAACTCTCAGTTCTCAACTCTCAGTTCTCAACTCTCAACTCTTACTTCTCAGATTCAATTTGATGGAGTTGGAAATACTTATAAACCCAGAGAAAAGGGTCACACAAAAATTCGAATTCCGGTAGATTTTCTTGCGCAAATTGATGGCAATGTGCTGGTAGATATCGCTCCAGTCGCAACTGAATACACTGCCTCCGCTTTTTTCACCAAATCAAATCCAAAATATTTCAGGGAGACAGGCAACGAAGGGATCATCATCTCGGGAACCGTAACTGATTTGCAGACTGAAAAACCCTTCAACAATGCCCTCGTCTATCTGACCATCCCGGATTCGCTGCCACTATTCAAATATTACACCACCGGGGAAAATGGCCGATTCTATTTTCAGCTGACCAACATCCACGGAAAAATTCCGGTGGTGCTTCAGTGTCTTGACAAAGAGAAGAAACGCCTGCTCAAAATTACGCTCACCCCTTCTGACGACTTGAAGAATGCAGTGCCATCCGGCGATAGCCGTACTTTCTCTCCTGAGTTTAAAAAAAGCATGGCAAAAAATGTCGAGTCGCTTAATTTTCGCAAGATTTTTGGCTCGCAGGAGCTAGTTATTCAAGTTGCACCCGCCAAAAAAGCTGATACATATCCGTTTTATGGAATCCCAACCAGAGTAGTACGCCCAAAACAGTTTGTCGACCTTTTGAATTTTGCGGAGATCGCGCGCGAACTTTTGCCACAAGTCAAATTCAGGACTTACAACCGAATACCAACTTTGCAACTCTTTAACTTTCAGCGAAACAATTTCTTCAATGAACAGCCGCTCGTTTTGCTCAATGGCATTCCGGTGTCAGACCTGAATGTTATCAAAGAGATGGGCACCAGGGAGATCGACCGGATCGATATTTGTCAGACCGAACGATTCTTTGGGAACCTATGTTTTCAGGGCGTTTTAGCCATTTATTCGACCAATTGTGACAACTCCAGAGTGATGGAATCGGACGATCTGATCAAACTAAACCTTGAGGCAATTCAGCCGAATGCGACACTGGCTAATCCTCCCGAGACCTCTTCCAAAGTGCCGGACCTTCGCCAGGTACTACTTTGGAATCCTACGCTAAAGCCTGAAAATACCATCGAATTGGATTTTCAGACGTCAGACATCCGGGGGAATTACCGATTGATTCTAAGAGGAAAGAACTTAAACGGTCAGAATTTTTACAAAGAACAATTGTTTGAAGTAAAGTAGCATGGAAAGAAAGATACTTTATATATTGATAATCCTGAATCTGCTGGCAGTTAAAACGCTAATAGCTCAAGAAGAACTACCCAAAAACTGGAACAGCGAAAAAATAAAAGGGGCCAGGTTTATCCCTTACGCCACTTACCAGGGAAGCCCCTTTTTGAGTGAAGGCTTCGAGCCCGGATCGATCGAAATGTCTGATGGAACATCCATCAACGGGATGCAACTTCGTTACAGCTCCTACCTGGATGAACTAATCTATTACAATACAGATATTTCCACTCAGATTATTGTTGATAGAGTGAACCTTAAGGGATTTTCCATAACGGATGAGAGAGGGATAAAACGAACATTTCGTCAGCAGGTTTACGACGGTCCGATGCCCGGGAATCGCTTCTTCGAGATATTAAGCGAAGGCGATGTCTCACTTTTGGTCCATCGAAAAGTGCTCTTGCTGACCTGTCCAATCTATGGTGAAGTTGGAAAAGAGAAGAACATCTCTTACCAGGAAGCCTATAATTACTTCCTTTTCAACAAAGAGAAAGGCTACAAGCTGATCAAAATTAGCAAGAACTCATTCCTCTCCCTGTTCAATTCATCCAATCAAAAATTGGTTAAAAAGATGCTGCGTAAAAACAATATTTCCATAAAGGATGAAAACAGTTTCATCAAAGCATGGAACCTTCTGAGAGAAAATAATCTGGCGATTAATTTTTAATTTTAGTGCCATGGAAGAGATAAAATGGGGAATAATTGGGTGCGGAAATGTCACTGAACTCAAAAGTGGTCCGGCCTTCAACAAAGTCGGCCATTCTAAGCTTGTGGCCGTGATGCGGCGCGATGGAGCGAAAGCAGCAGATTATGCCAAAAGACATAACGTACCAAAATGGTATTCTGATGCCTCGCAACTGATCAATGATCCGGATGTAAATGCTGTCTATATAGCCACTCCGCCAAATACGCACGCCAGTTACGCCATTGCAGCCATGAATGCAGGTAAACCTGTATATGTCGAGAAGCCAATGGCTCGAAATTATGCAGATTGCATGGAGATGATTCGTGTTTCAGAGAAAACCGGGATGCCTCTTCTCGTGGCCTATTACCGAAGATCATTGCCTGCATTTCTAAAAGTAAAAGAGATGATAGAAGCCGGGAAAATTGGCAAACCTTTGACTGTCAATATTCGACTTCACCTGGCATATGGAGAAAAGGATCAGTTTCCTGAGAAGCAATCCTGGCATATTGATCCGGTGATTTCGGGAGGTGGCCATCTATATGACATGGCTTCCCATCAGTTTGACTACCTCGATTTTCTATTCGGGCCCTTGACTGAAGTTCATGGAATAGCTAAAAATCTTGCCGGATTCTACCCTGCCGAAGATAATGTGTCGGCAGTTTTCACTTTCGAAAATGGAGTAACCGGAACAGGAAGCTGGTGTTTTGTAGGCAGCAAAGAGACTGAAGAAGATCTCATTGAAATCACAGGAACTGAGGGTAAACTCACGCTCTCCTGTTTTCAGCACCGGGATGTTCAATGGGTAACTTCGAATGGATCAGAAAATCTCAGCTTTCAGAATCCAGAAAATATTTCTCGCTATCTGATCGCGCAAGTCGTTGATGAGCTACGCGGCAAAGGGAAATGCGTCAGTACCGGCATTTCAGCGGCCAGAACAAATTGGGTACTTGAAGAGATCACAAAGGAATACTACCAAACAACCAAACATACCAGATGAGATCAATCACCTTGTTAATTTTAGTGGCCACCATTTGCCCATCACTGATTTTAAATGCTCAGAAGAGCGACAAAAAACCCCTGACAACCAGGGACTTTGCCTCCTGGAAAACGATTAACAATCAGGCTATTTCCAATGATGGAAAAACAACCTCCTTCGAAATAAATCAACAAAAAGGGGATGGGATTCTAATTTTAAAATCCATCCTTCCTGAGAAATCGGACACTTTTGCCCGGGGTTTTGATGCCAGGATTTCTGCCGGCTCAGATTTTATCGTTTACAAAATCAAGCAGCCCGAAGACTCTATCCGCAGTGCCAAAAAGAAAAAATTGAAGAAAGAACAGATGCCAAAAGATAGTCTGGGGATATTGGTATTTAATCCACAAAAAGCATACAAGTTTTCAAATCTGAAACAATTCTCTTTGCCAAAAGAGGCAGATGGATGGGTGGCTTTTTTGACAGACATGAAGAAATCTGAGAAGAAAACCGAAAAGACGGGTGAGAAAAAGCCCAATGAAGCCAAGACCAAACCAGCCACGGCTGCTGATCCTGCTGCCGATCAGAAATTCCAGCTTTCTCTTTTTCAGGCTGCAACCGGCGACACCATCAATTTTCAAAATGTAACTGAGTTTTTCTATGCCCCATCGGGTCATAAAATTGCTTTTGTTTGTCAGACAAAAGATTCGCTTGACCGTTGTGAAGTCAGCATTTTTGATACGGATTCGAGAAAGAATGAATTGCTGTTTAAGAATACTGGGACGGCAAAAAAAATCAGTCTGAACAAACAGGGCAATCGCTATGGCTTCCTCTTTTCTGCCGATACCATCAAAGAGAAATGCTATGGTCTCTATGCAGGAACCCTCCAGTTGGGCGCGCCAAAAGTGCTTCCAACATCTGAAGGATCCGGTATCCCTAAAAATTGGTCGCCAAGCGATTTAGCCGACCTTTCATTTTCGGACAATGGGGAATTGCTCTTCTATGGTGACAACCTTAAACCCTCCCCGGAACCAAAAGATTCACTTTTAGACGATGAAAAGCCTGCTCTCGATATCTGGTCATGGAAAGACAAAGAGCTGCAACCAGAGCAAAAAATCAATCTGGAGAAGGAAAAGAAAAGAACCTTTAAAGCAGTGTACTCATTTGAAATCGGAAAATGCATTCAATTGGGCGATTCGGTGTCAAGAGAAATCCGAACCATCCAAAAAGGGAATGGTTCTGTCGCACTCGGGATCGATCAATCACCTTATAAACTGGCATCATCCTGGACCGGAGATTCCAATGGCGATTATTATCTGATTCAGGTAAAAACCGGCGAAAGGACGAAGATTCTGCAAGATAAATCGATGGTTTCACTGTCGCCTGGAGGGAAATTTGTTGTTTGGTACAGTCCTGCTGATTCAGCCTTTTACGCCAAATCTACCCAAAGCAGTTCCAGTGAACTTCTGAATTTAACTTCCAAAATTCCAGCCATCCTTTGCGACGAAAGATGGGATTCTCCAAGTGATCCAAATCCATACGGGATAGCCGGCTGGGCCGAAAATGACAAGTATATTTTCATTTACGACCGGTTCGACATTTGGCGGATTGATACACAAAATCTGAAAAATCCGGTCAACATAACCAACCAATATGGCAGAAAAAATTTCATCCGACTACGTTACCTGAAACTTGATCCGGAGGAAGAATTTATAACTATCAGCAAACCTACTATTGTTCAGGCTTTCAATGAAAAGAGCAAGTCGGAAGGGTTTCTGACCGTGAATTTAGAAAATGTCGGTGACCCAATACTTCTGACAATGTTGGATAAGAAAATCGACAAAGTCATCAAGGCCAAGCAAGCTCCGGTGGTCATCTGGACCCGGGAGACAGTCAGCGAATTTCCGAACCTCTGGACCAGCGATACTTCCTTTGAAAAGTGTGACCGGCTTTCGGATGCCAACCCTCAGCAAAAGTCGTTCGTTTGGCCAAAGGTTCAGTTGGTTCACTGGACTTCCTTTTCAGGAAAAGCACTTGAAGGCTTGCTGTACCTGCCAGAGACGATGGATTCAACCAAAAAATACCCGATGATCGTCTACTTCTATGAACGAAATGCGGATAACCTGAATGCTTTTACTGCGCCCTCTCCTACCCGTTCGACCGTCAACCGCACCCATTATACCAGCAACGATTACCTCATCTTCATTCCTGATATCACCTATGAAACAGGCAATCCGGGCAAATCTGCATTTGATGCTGTTATTAGTGGAACACAATATCTCTGCAACCGGTTTCAATTCGTTGACCGTGAAAAAATCGGCGTTCAGGGACAAAGCTGGGGAGGCTATCAGACAGCCTGGCTTATCACCCAGACCAATCTTTTCAAAGCGGCAATGGCCGGTGCGCCTGTAAGCAATATGACTAGTGCCTATGGCGGAATCCGTTGGCAAGTAGGTGTATCACGCATGTTTCAATATGAAAAAGAGCAAAGTCGTATCGGAGGAACTTTATGGGAAAAGCCGTTGTCATACATCGATAACTCACCCCTATTCTTTGTTCCAAAAATTGAGACTCCGTTGTTGATCATGCACAATGACAACGATGGGGCCGTTCCCTGGTACCAGGGGATTGAACTGTTCACCGCGATGCGCCGTCTGAATAAACCTGCCTGGATGCTTACCTACAACAACGAAGAGCACAATCTGAAAGCCGAAAGCTGGGCCAACCGCATGGATCTCACCATCCGGATGAAGCAATTTTTCGATCATTATCTCAAAGGCGAGCCAATGCCCGACTGGATGAAAAATGGTCTGCCGGCCACCAGAAAAGGGAAAGAACTGAGATATTAACCACAAAATCCTAACAGCGATGATAAAGGATCTTATACTTAAAAACAGAAGCTACAGAAGGTTCTATCAATCCGAAAAAATTTCAGCTAGTATGTTGAAGGATTGGGTCGACCTGGCCCGAAATTCGGCCTCAGCCCGAAATGCTCAATCCTTGAAATATGTTCTGAGTGCAGATGATTCCTTCAATGCAAAAATATTTGAGCAATTAGGATGGGCCGGCTATCTGACTGAATGGAGTGGACCTGAGGAGGGCGAAAGACCTTCCGCCTATATCGTCATGCTGCACGATACGCAGATCTCCGGAAATTATTTCTGCGATGATGGCATCGCAACCCAAAGCATTTTACTTGGTGCCGTAGATGCCGGATTTGGCGGTTGCATCATCCATGCTGTCAACAGAAAGAATCTTGTGCAAATATTAAACTTACCCGATCATTTCGAGATCGTTCAGGTGCTTGCGCTCGGCAAACCAAAAGAGGTAGTTGTTTTGGACGAGATGAAGAACGGAGAGATAAAATACTGGCGCGACGAAAACAAGGTGCATCATGTGCCAAAACGGACACTCAACGAAATAATCTTTAAAGTGATTTAATTGCAGGTAACGCCTTCCTCAACATTCATGCGCAGCAAGTATTGTTACGTGTTAAGGAATTCCGGCAAATTCTCTTAATCTCTGAGTAAAACGCTTTTCCCAGTTTTGGCCGATTGCCTTGCAGCATCCAGAATTTCTACCACCCGAAGATTGTTCTCCAGGGAGTAAACACCATATTTCTGCACGGTAATTTTCCCCCAAATCACATCCGCAAAATAGCAAAACGGATCTTCGTAAACTGCCACATCTGTAGCTGTCACAGTTTCTGATTTCTCGGCAGCCATCCCTTTCCCTCTCAGGCGTAGGGCGTTCTTATTGTCAGCCAAGACATAGCCCTGATCACCATAAATTTCCATGTCCTTCCTGCTAAAGGGCCAGTTCCAGGAAGCCTGAATAATGCACTGAGAACCTGGATACGAGACAATTATGGTCGCTTCATCATCTACTTTTGGATAGACTTCCGGTTTGAACTGTCGCGTAATTGCCGAAACTGAGGTCGGCTTTTCGCCGTTGGTCAGGGCGGTCATCAGATTGGCGCCATAGCATCCAAAATCCACAATTGCCCCTCCACCGTTCAAAATTGGATCAGATAGCCACTCCAGAAAAACCGGATCGCATCCTATTTCTTTCGGCCCCTGGTGACCGTCATGGATGACAACTTTTCGGAGTTTACCGACGAAACCATCCTCTCCAACCATTTTAAAAGCCTTTGACGTTGTAGGATACCAGGAGGTCTCGTAATCCGTCAGCAAATGGATATTGTATTTCCGTGCAAGTTCAGCCATGCGACTTGCATGTTTCATGCTAACTGCCAAAGGTTTTTCTACCATCACATGAATACCTCTTGGAGCGCACGCCTCAACAACGGCCAGGTGATCGAAAATAGAACCAAAAGCGACCACTGCTTCCGGTTTTACCTTGTCAAGCATCTCTTCCAGATTTTTGAAGGCAATATTTTCAGAGAATTTATACCTCTTAGCCAATTTTTCAACCAAAACCTGGTTTGGCTCGAATACCCCAACCAACTCAAAATCTCCTTTGTTGGCCCGTCCCAGAATAAAGGAGATGTGACCGTGGGTCATCCCTGCTACGGCCAGCCGGATTGGTTTCTGAACAGCCGAGGCTGAAATTTGACATCCAGTCAAAAAAATCATTGCGCCGAGTAAAATTCTTACTAATTGGTGCTTTTTCAATGAGACGTAATAAAATGGTTTGTTGATTAGAATCAAAATGAGTTACTAGCTCATCTTTACGTGTACAAATATCGCTTGATATTCTTTTTAGGCGTTTTTTCGAATTCTTTGTCGACCAATTGGATGGAACTTAGCTGCGCAAACTTTGGAAGTTCCTTGTTCACATGTCTCAAATTATCGGCCATAATCCCCTTCATCCTGGATTCATCGGCCTTCTCAGCCTCTACCAATTCAGGATCAGCATAGACAAAAGCAATCATTTTCCCATCTCGTTCTGTGATCACACATTCCATCACAAAGGGATAATTGCAGAGTTTTGCCTCCATCTCTTCGGGATAGATATTTTGGCCGGAGGCACCCAAAAGCATGTTTTTGCACCTTCCACGGATGTAAATAAAATTCTCCTTATCGATCACGCCAAGATCACCGGTGTGCAGCCAACCATCGCTGTCGATGGCATCTGACGTTGCCTTTTCATTTTTGTAGTAGCCCATCATGACGTTGTCGCCTTTCACCAGAATTTCGCCCACCTGGTTATAGGGATCTTTGGAGTCGATGCGAACTTCCGTCCTGTCGACGAGTTTTCCGGCTGAGGAGGATCGGAAAGTATTCCAGGGCTCATACGAAATCAGGGGACCGCATTCGGTCATCCCATAACCGATCGTGAACGGGAATTTGATTTTTCTGAAAAAAGCCTCGACCTCATGATTCAGCGGTGCCCCACCGATGACGATTTCGTGGAAATTGCCGCCGAAGGTTTCGACCAGGCTAGCCCTGACTTTCTTGTGCAAAAGAAGCTGTATCCCGGGTACTTTGAGCAGGAATTTGACCATCGGCTTTTCCAGTGCAGGAAGAATGCGCTTCCTGTATATTTTTTCGATGACCAGCGGAACAGACAGAATCAACCTTGGTTTTACCTCCTGGAATGCTTTGATAATCAGTTGCGGCGTAGGCGGTTTTGTCAGAAATGTGACATGACATCCCACCGAAACGGGAAAGAGAAATTCGAACAATAAACCAAATACATGCGCCATAGGAAGGAACGAGACAATCTTGTCGCCGGCTTGCAGCGGCATGTGTTCCTGAGCATAAACAATGTTTGAGAGCAAACTTCTCGCCGGAATCATGACTCCCTTTGAAAATCCGGATGTGCCGCTGGTATAGGAAAGGACGCTCAAATCTTCGTTGTCATATTCGGTCAGTTCGAAATTATCGGGAGCAGATTTTCCGGCGTGCTTCTCTGTAAAACACTTCTTCCAAAGCTCCTTATCATCTGCTGACTGAAACATAAGGGGTGAAAAATCGGTCAGTCCCACAACCCCTTTGATTCCTGGAATTTTCTTTTGATCGAGCTTTTCAAACAACGTTTCAGCTGCAAATAGGAAGCAAGATTCAGAATGAAGCAGGATGTGATGAATGTCTTCAGGATTAAAATCCGGCAAGACCGGAACAGTAACGCCTCCGTACCCGGAAACTGCCAGACATGAAATGGCCCAGTTGGATGAATTTCGTCCCAATATTGCAATTTTATCGCCTTTCTTAACACCACTTTCCCTCAAATAGCAATGAATCTGGCGTATAATCTGTGCTGACTCGCCATAGGTAACTGTAGATCCCTGAAAATCGGAAAAAGCAGGCTTCAACCAATTGTCCCGGAATGATTGTACATAAATTCCAATGAGATGATCGTGCTTCATAGGTTCTGAATAATAGGGGTTCAACGATGCAAGTGCAGATTTTAAAAATACTAAAACATCTTCAATTTTTTGCATGCCAGATCAGCCAAAACATCACTTTGATCTTTTAACAATAAATAAACAAATCCCATGCAGATGAATTCAAACAAGTTGTTTATTTTTAAACTGTTCTTACTTTATCATTTTAATAAATTGCTATGATTCAAAAAAATAGGCGCTGGAAAGTATTGCTGGTATCGCTTTTTGCCTGTTCAAATATTGTCTCCATCGGTCAGAACAACTGGCCTCAATTCCGGGGACCGGAAAACAACATGGTTGCAAAAAGCAACCACCTTCCAGAGACCTGGGGAACCAATCTGAATGTCAAATGGACATTTGATATGCCGGGAGAAAGTTGGTCATCCCCTATTATTTATGGAGACAAGATATTCGTCACTTCTGTATTTGCGGAGAAAAGGAAAGAACCTGTTGCACCTCCACCACCACCTCCTCCTCCGCCAACTCAACCCGATGCCACAACTCCAACAAATCCAACAGCTGCCGCGAAACCGGCAACGCCTCCTCCACCGCCTCCGGTAGACAATAGTTACCTGGAAGAAATTTACCGCTGGGAGGTTACCTGCCTCGATCTGAAAACAGGAAAAGAACTTTGGAAACAGGTGGCCCGAAAAGGTAGCCCTAAGGCCAGGAAGCATGCTGCTAGCAATTATGCCTGCGAAACGCCTGTGACAGATGGCAAAAGGGTGTATGCCTATTTTGGAATGAATGGTCTTTTCTGTTATGACTTGAACGGCAAGCTGCTCTGGCAAAAAGAGATTGAAGCAAAAGAGACCCAAAAAAACTGGGGAACCGGCTCCTCTCCGGTTATCTTCAACAATATCCTGTATGTGTTAAATGACAATGAAGAAGATTCGTGGATCATGGCCCTCGATGCTGCTACAGGAATCGAAAAATGGAAAGTAAAACGGCAGGAGCTAACGACTTACGGCACTCCTGTGATATGGAAAAATAACACCCGGACTGAACTTGTCACCATGGGCAAAACGGCCCGTTCATACGATCCGGCTTCAGGAAATCTTTTATGGGAACTCAAGATTGGTGGAGAGCAAGCCATCGCTGGTCCGGTTTATGACAAAGAGAACATATACCTGGGCAACTCCGGAGGCCGGGAGATCATCACCGATCTCTTTTGCGTGAAGGCAGGTGCATCGGGAGATATCACTCCGGCCGACAGCGGATTGGTTAGCAGCGGCGTAAAATGGACAGTTCGGAAAGCCAATATAAATAATCCAAGTCCGTTGCTGTACGATGGACTAATTTACATTGTTGGTGGCCGTGGAGGCGATCTAACTTGTTTCGAAGCTGCCACCGGGAATCTGGTTTACAAGACAAAAGTTCCGAAAGTCGGTGCATGCTGGTCTACACCATGGATTCAAAATGGCAAGCTTTATTTCTTCGACGAAAAAGGCATCACACAGGTTGTCAAAGCGGGCAAAAGCTTTGAGACAATTTCTTCAAATGCTATCGACGATAAGTTTTGGGCATCCGTTGCCATTACCGATAACGCCTATATTTTCAAAGGAGTTAAAAAGATTTGGTGTATCGGGACAACAAATCAGTAATGATAATTGCTAACAATAATTAATTCTCCCTTCTCAACTTGATCGATGGATTCAAGCAACATCTCACGGTTGGCATGGCTTGAAAGCAAGTATTCCGTTTCATCCATTTCAGGTTCCATTACTTTACCAGCGGTGTTCCAAATGGCAGGATGGTTTTGCCTGCGACATCGTTGAGGATGATAGCTGCCATCATGTACCAGGCAGAAAAGGCGCAAACGAAAAGTTCGTATCCAGCAACTTTGTTCCAAATTGGATCGGAAAAATGGCCAAGATCCAAAAGCACGAAACCGAGCAAAAGCGTGAAAAATGTAACAGCCATGGCTTTGTGAATTCTCAAAGAGGCAACAAACATAATGGCCGTGTAAAGCGTCCAGCCTACAAGGTAGAACCCAACATCTGTCGTGCTTGATTCATAAATCTTGTAAAAATTCAACATCCAGATGATGCCCAAACCAATCCAGAAACTACCATAGGCCACAAAAGCACTGTAGCCAAAATTGTTTCCTGTTTTCTGCTCCTGGAAGCCGGCAATCAGCTGAGCCAGTCCTCCGAAAATGAAGCCCATGGCCACAACCGGTCCGAGGCCCATGAGTCCGATGTTGTGAAACTGGAGTAAAATCGTTGTCATTCCGAAGCCTGCCAGTCCTACAACTGCAGGATTTCCCATCTTTTTTTCCATGTCGAATAGTTTTTAGTTGAAGTAAATATAGTTTTTAGCTATTAGCTTTTAGTTTTGAGTGCACATAGATGATCTGCCATGTATTTCAACCCATCCAGCGTCAGGTTTTCGTCGATGATTTGTATTCGGGCTGAGATATTTTGCAAGACGGACGACAATCCGCCGGTAGCGATCACAGTAAGCTTCTCTGAAAGTTCGCTTTCTGTCCTGGCTACCATGGAATCTACCAGTCCGGCGAAACCCAAGACAATTCCCGACTGAATGGCGTGGATCGTATTATCACCCAGTACAGAAGGAGGCGCCACGAGCTGCACATCTCTCAGCTGGGCCGTGTTTCCTGTCAGGGACTTTAAGGCAGTCAGCAAACCGGGTGTAATGGCAACTCCCAAAATTTTGCCTGATTTGTTGATCGTCGTAAACGTTAGTGCCGTTCCAAAATCGATCACCATGCATGGCCCTCCATAGCGAATGAAAGCGGCTGTGGCATCGGCCACAATATCTGTGCCTATTTCATCCCTACTCAAGATCTCAATGGGCAATTTATCATACAAAGCGGGCTCCACCAGCAACGGGGCATGACCCAATAAATGGACCAGCATCTCTTTAAATGGTCTGATAAGACTGGGCACCACACTGCTCAGGACTGTTTTGGTAATTTCAATCTGGCAGATACTGCAACTGTCAAACAAGGATCGGAAGATGACCTCATATTCATCTGCTGTTTTCGCGACATCGGTCTGAATACGCCAAATTTTCAGCCATTCATTCTGATTATTTACCCCAAATACAATGTTGGTGTTGCCAATGTCGATGGTTAAAATCATATGCTTAAAAGTTGCGTTTCTACTCGTCTAAAAATAAACAATTTTTCTCCTCTCAGAGATGAGTGGAATTTAAGACCTTTTTGCCAGCCCCTGCACATTTGCCCAAACACCATCGTCCACCGGGATTCCGAGTTCATTGTTCTCATTTCTCTTTCTCAAAGATTGTTCTCCCGGATAAAGAATCTCATCTCCTTCATTGGCAGGAGTTGCGGATTTAAGCTGTTCAATAGTTTCCTGAATAGCCTGTTCCAAAAATCCTTCAGCATTAAATTTCAAAGGATCAAAGGCGATAAACACCTGACAGTTTCTTCCACAGTTTCCTTTCCCGGCCTTGTCAACTCCGGCAGTGGTAAGTCCGCCCGATAATAGTGCCGAAAAAAGATCCAGCATCAATGCCAATCCGGAGCCTTTCCAGAATCCTGTCGGCAAAAGTCGGCGCGTCTCTTCAATGGCACCCGGATCGTCTGTTAGCAGGCCTTCCTTGTCGAACCCTCCAGGATAAGGTAGTTTCTCGTTCTTCAGCCGGGTAACCTGCAGCTTTCCATATGAATATTGCGACATGGCCATGTCGAGTACCAGCGGACCGCTCGCCCTGGGTAAAGCCATGATAAACGGGTTATTGCCAATGCATTCAAATTTAGTGCCCCAGGCCGGCATGCAGGATTCTGTATTGGTCCAGCAAATTGTGGCAAAACCCTTTTCAGCAGCCTGCCAGCCATAGGTTCCGCCACGCATCCAGTGGGTGGAATTCTTCATGCTTACAATCCCAAATCCATTTGCCGAAGCCAGTTCGGTAGCCCTGTTCATCGCAAACAAAGAGCTGAGAACACCCGGTCCCAGGTTTCCGTTGTAGATTTCCATGGCGCCCATAGCCAGCTCCAGAGTTGGATCTGCATCAGGATCCACCCAGTTTTTACCCAAATATTCCACAAATCTTTCAACGCGGTTCAATCCATGGGAATAAACACCATCGCGGCTTGTCTCAGTGTGTATCTTTGCGCAGATTTCGGCTTTCTTCTCAGGCATACCAGCCAGGCAGAAGGCCGATTTAATGGTGGATTGCATCTCTTCAAAACTGATTCGGGTCATGGCA